>NZ_JBEXQG010000017.1:0-151967 GCF_040612485.1 Streptomyces sp. NPDC006385 | reverse complement strand
CGCCTGGGCCGCCACCGCTGGACGATCGAGCGCACGATGTCCTGGCTGGGCGGCTGCCGCCGGCTGCACCGCCGCTACGAACGCAAGGCTGAGCACTTCCTGGCCTTCACCGCCATCGCCTGCAGCCTCATCTGTTACCGCAGACTCACCAAATGAGACGACGTCTTAGGCCCTGTCAACGGTTGGCAAAGGCCGCGTCACGTTCCAGACCGACAACGAGGCACTGGCGGGCAGCGTCGCCCGGAAGTATCCGGGAAGCGTCGTTCGTCCAGCTGGAGCTGGCAACGCCGCTACCGAGGCTCCTGCTGCCGAGCCTGCAGAGACGTGAGCACGCAGGGCTTCGTCGGCGGGGGAGGGGCATGCGGGGATGGGGCCGTGAGGACCCCATACCCGCATGCTCAGTTGTTGTGGCGGTGCAGTCTGGCTCTGGCCTTGCGCTTCCAGTCGTCCTCGTGTGGAGGCGAAGGCGTTTCCTCCGGCTGGTTCAACGCGGCCCTGCGGAGGGTCTCTCCGCATTGATCACTCTGCTTGTGCACGAGATCCGGCTCGTGCTGCCCGGGCCAGATTTGGAGGAGGTAGTCCTCCAGCGGCTCGGAGACATGGGCGTCATCGGCACGGTCACGCCCGCGGGCGTGGATGCGTACACGGTAGTGGCCAGGGCCGAACGGGGTCAGCAGCGGCAGGTCTGGGGGATCGTCCATCAGCGGGGCAATCCGCATCTGCCCGGAGAGGGATTCGACGCTGTGGTCCACCACCTCGTCCCATCCCTCGTTATCCAGGCCAGCCACGGGATGCTCGTATACCTCAGCGGTCATGTTGACCACACCGCTGTTGGCTCCCACCAGCACGACCGCCAGCCCCGGCCTGGAGAAGATCAACCCGTTGTGCGGGCGGAACGGAGGCGGGTCGTACTGCCCTGCATCCGCGAGGTGGAAGGCGTGGTACTCGACCCGCACCCATCCGGACGCGAGCGCGACGGGTTCACTCATACCGGGCATGGTAGGGGGCGCTTCCTCAGTCAACGATCCAGACGTGGAACGGGTCCTTCTCGATGACCCGGTTGTCGATGTGGAAGCGGTTCAGGAGGCTGCCGGCGCTGCTGTTCTCCCCGGCCGGGATCATGCAGGCACTCCAGCCGTCCGGGCCCGTGCTGCCGGTGGGGAGCGCGCTGATCTGGCACCAGTTGAAGGTGCGACCCGGGTAGGGGGTGGGTTGCGGCAGTGAGCCGGTGGCGGCTCCTTGCCAGGTGGAGCGGAAGGGGTATTGGTCGCAGCTGTAGCCGGTCGGGCACGGGTAGCCGCCGCTGGACGCCTGCGGGCAGGCCGTGTCTCCGTTCCTTTGGCGCAGACGGCTCCCGCCGTACCGGCGGGGGCCTCACCCGTATCGGCCCGCGTCGCCCCGGTGGCGTGCCTCGGAATTGTTAGTCGACCAGCACGTCCTCCCATAGTCGCGGCGTAAGTACCCACATCTGCACGAGGATCGGCTCTTGATCGCGAATTCGGATCATCTCTTGCCGAGGGGCGACCTCGGAGCGGGGACCGTGTCCGTGGAGGTCGGTGTGCAAGGTGGAGAAGACCAGCCGGGCGCCGTCACGGAGCCCGGCTCGGAGTGGTGGCAGGAGGTAGTGCGGGATCCGCAGGCCAGTACTCGTTTTCCGCGGAGCGGCCCGAGTGCGTCGGTATCTGGTCCTACTCCGTCCCAGTACCCCCATCCCCCCCATCTCAGCCGGTCGGGGACTGGGGGCATGTATTCGCGGTCGAGTTGAGCTACCGACGAAATGCGGCTCTTAGGTGACGGAATGTCGCGGGTCAGCGGTCTGGGCGGCCAGGTCGTGTTGTGACGGTGCGCGATAGTCGGCCAGTGGCCCCGGTCCTCGCTCACCCACGGCAGAGATGCCGCAGGCGTCCGGATGGGTCAGGGTGTGGGCGAGGCTTCGGTGAGTGCCATCCACTCTCGGATCGTCTCCTGGTGCGATCCTTCCGCCGTACTCGCAGCCACCGCTTCGGCGTCCTCAACGGAGCACGGCGTTCCTGCTCGAGTGAGCAGGACGAGCGGCCACGCAGGGCCCGCGCCAGCCGGCTCCCCGTCGAACGCGGTCCAGTTCCAGGGCCCGCCGAACCGCCATGCGCGGCCGACGGCATCGGCGACCTCGTCGCTCACCTGGAGGGATGCGTATGGGCGCATCAACAGCTCGAAGGTGAAGGGGATCCCGTCGCCAGGGTGGATGGTGTATCCCGAGCCATCAAGGTGGGTCTCGTCCGGGAACTCGCGATAGGACAGACCTCGGGGCAGCACCGTCACGGTCTGGGTGGGATGTGGCAGCCAGGCCGTCTCCAGAGGAGGGGCGTGGTGTTCGACGTCCGTCACGTGCACGACGGTGGGTGGCACGCCAACCCGGCAGATGTCTCCCGCCTTCAATTGTTCGGGCGGGGGGTCCGTTCGAAAGAGCTCGGCCTCCACCTCAGGCGAGACGCTCCCGCTGCTGTTCACGCCGAGGGCAACGACCCCGTTCCAGTGCGCGAACTCATTCTGGGTGTCGATTTCCCACCACGGCCATCGCACCGACACGTGATCCCACGTGAGACCCTGCTCGACCCTGGTCACAGTGAAGGGGCAAGCAACCGACAGCACGTCACCGACCCGGAAGTCCCCCTCGTCGATCATTCGGTCAGGGTAGACGGGTTCCTCTGGCGGCATGCGCGGGCCTTCCAGCCAGGGCTCCCGCTCAGGCCTGCGGGCCCCCGTCGGACGGAAGTGCACTCGGGAACCTTCAAACCTCAGCACGGGAGATCTCCACCTCAGGGACCATGTTTCCGCAGGTCAACGAATTCCGTCGGTAGCCCGAGTTGCATCTGGCCGTAGCGGACCCAGGTTTGCGTATTCACCGTGTGCGCGTTCAACTCCGCTGTCCCGTCGCCGAGGCGGCCCGAGTGTCGGCGGTATTGCCCTGGTCCGCCAGGTCCCGGGAGGCGATACGGGCCATGTGCCGAGCGAACACCGCCTCCGCATCGGGGTTCATGCGCATGAGCGCGACCATTCCGGTGGTGATGACATCGCAGACCTCGGACTCGACGTCGTCCCACGTGTGCGAATGCCCCTTGCGGGGGTTCTGCCCCATGGCTCCGATCACGGCTTCGGCGACCTCGCCGGCCTCTTCCTGGATCTTGAGCAGTTGTAGGAGGACTCGCTGTTCGCGGGGGAGCGTGGAGTGATCCTCCAGTCGGCGGGCAAGGCGCGCGATCGTCTGCCAGGTATCAGGCACGTGTCTCTCGATTCAGTGTCGTGCTACGCGGTTGGACGCAGGGCGACTGCCGCACTGATGCGAAGGGCGGCGGGGTCACCACAGGGGCGGCTGCTCCTTTTCTGGTTCGGGGGCGCCGGGAAGGCCCGGGCCTACGGCGGTGGCGACGAGGTGGTCCCAGCTCTCGTAGTGGTCCGCCATGGCGATGAGGAGCTGAGCGGTCGCGTAGGCGTCGAAGGCGGCGCGATGGCGCTGTGCGGGTGCCTCACGCAGGTCCGGCGAAGTAGTGCGTGCATCTCGTCTGCGATGTCCTCCCAGTCCGGGGCTGTGGCGAGCACCTGATTGGTCAGGCCGTGCATCCGGGCCGCGTACGGTGTGACGGGCCTGTTCGGCCGGCTCAACCATGCGCCCGCCGCGCTCGTGTCCGGGCGTCCACCGTGCACGGGCAACGCGGCGACCTCCACCAGGTCCGGTGGACTCGCGCCATTGCCTTCGACGTCGACTACAAGAAGCGGGGGCCATGCGGTGAAGTCCATGGAGTTCACCGGTCCTTGGCCAGGGCGACTAGCTCGGCGAACACGCCGCCGGAGTTGACCAGGTCCTCGTACTGGCCGTGCTCGATGACTCGGCCCTTGTCCATGACGAGGATGCGGTCGGCGAGGCGGGTGTTTTCCAACTGGTGCGTGACCACGATCGTGATGCGGTCGCGGGCGCCGCGCTTGATCTTCTCGAAGATCTGGTGCTCGCCTCGGGCGTCCATTTGGGAGGTGGGTTCGTCCAGGATGAGCAAGTCAGGGCGCCTGTAGATCGCGCGCGAGCAGGCCAGGCGCTGCCACTGTCCGCCGGAGAGTTCGGCGCCTCCGAAGACTTCCCGGGCGAGCAGCGTCTCGATGCCGTCGGGCAGCGACTCGACCGCCTCTCGCATCCCTACGGCGTCGATCGCTTCCCATACAGGCAGGTCGTCGCGGGTGCGGGGCTGACCGAGGGTGACGTTCTCGCGGACCCGGAGGGGCCACTGGGCAAAGAGCTGCGGCACGAGGCCGGTACGGGCCCAGACACTGTTCTGGTCAAGGGTGGCGAGGTCCGCGCCGTTCCACAGAACGCGGCCCTTGTCCGCGAGGTAGATTCCAGTGATCAAGCGTAGGAGGGTGGACTTGCCGCTGCCGTTTTCGCCGACGATGGCCAGGATCTCGCCGCGGCGCAGCGAGAGGGATACCCCGTCGACGGCCGGGCGGTCCTTGCCCGGGTACTGATAGACCACGTCATTGATCTGGATTTCCTCCAGGGGCGAGGGAGCCGACAACTCACCGCGCTGCGGGGCCCGTTGCGCGGCGTCGTCGAGGAACGTCTGCATGTCGGTCAGGTAGAGGCTGGTGTGGAACAGGGCCGCCCCGTTGATGACGACCTGGGAGAGCGCTGCCAGCGTGGTCTGAACGGCGACGACTGCGGTCGCGGCGATGGCGAGTGCGATGCGCCCGGTGATGGCCAGCCAGGCCAGGGCGGCCCAGGCCAGAAGCAGGAACAAGCCGCTGGCCGCCGAGGACAGCAGGGTGATGCGCAAGGTCCGTGGGGCGGCGTCCAGCAGACGGCGGTCGATGCGTTCGGACAGCGACCGGTACCAGAACAGCAGATAGCTGGTCATGCCGTTGGCACGGACTTCGTCACTGTGTTTCGGCGTGGTGGCCCACCAGCGCGTCATGTGGCGCACGTTGCGGTCCGACACGTTCGCGTAGTGCATCTCGTAGTCGACGCGCGCGGTGAGAACGGCGCCGACTCCGGCCGGCAGGACAGCGAGCAGGAGCAGCGGCAGCATCGCCCAGTGCAGCACGGACAACACTCCGCTCGCGGCCACCATCCTGATGAGAGCGGCCACGAATCGCTGCGCGTCGTTCACCATCACGTGCGTGCGCACCACGCCCATCTCGGCCGCTTCCTGCCGGTCGGCGAAGCCGTTTTGGGCGTAGGCAGCGGCTTCGACTCGGCACACCGCCTCGACCAGCGAGGTGTCTGCACAGGTCGTCAGCGGCGGGGTGAGCCTGCGATCCGCGTACGAGGCGAGCGCGCTGGAAAGCCGCCCGAGTGCCGCCGCGCCGGCCACGACGAGCAGCGCGGGCAGTGCCTGATGAAGACGATCGGCCACAGTGCCGGAGCCCAGGATCGGCTGCATGGCGCGGGCGGTCGCAGCCAGGCCCACCGCGGCGGCGGCGCCTGTGACGACCTGGCAGGCGGCGAGGAGGAGAACGGCCGTGCGGTCGAGCTTCCAGGCCATTCGGCAGATGCGGCGCAGCACGGACGGCAGGCGGGCGCACATGTGCGTGAAGGACACGTCGCCGAGCGGGTTGACGGAGTACTCGCCGCTGTAGCGGATCTCCGCAGGCGGCGGAGGGGGCGGCGTCTCAGCGTTGGCAGTCGAGGCGGCAGTCACAGTCACCTGTGTCCCTCCTAGGGGCCGGGGGCCGCACCTGGATGGCTCGGCGGTGCCCGGCATAACGACGCGGCGCCGGAATCGAACGCGCTCGATTCCGGACACCGTGGGGGCCTTGAAACGCAAGGGGGCGAACGTGCGGACACGGTGGTGGGGCCGTTCCTGAGTGGAGAGGAATGGCCGAATCGCCGACGTCTGAGACGCCTGTGCCGCAGGAGGTTTGGGTGGGTGACCGGTGGTGCCTCGCTCACGTACGGAGGGCACGAATCAGGACGTCTTCCGTGCTCTCGACCGGTGCCAACAGGTCGGCGAGCAGCGGGGGCGGGATCGATCCGCGGACCAGGCCAGCCCTGCGGACAAGAGTGTTCAGCGTTTCACTCTCCGTCGGCGCCATCTGCCCGCGAGCGGCGTTGTGGCGTGACCTCCCTGCTGCGAAGGCGTCTTCGGATTCTGCGGCGGCCCGGATCAGCTCGGAGCACAGGGCCTCCGCCTGTCCCGGGCACGTCTCAGTGGCGAGACCAACCGCAGTAAGGCCGAGGGGTAGGTGGAAGTGGGCCATGTCCTGGGCCGGTGATTGCCGGGCGTGCCGAACCACATCCAGCGCCCGCACGACGCCTTTGGGCGTCAGCTGACTTGGCGGCCTCTTGCCGGTCCGCGTCTGTGGTGGCGAAGTGGTCGAAGGGGATGGTCGTGCCATGCACCAGGGCGTTTCCACCGTGGTGTACGGCGTGGTTCATGGTGTGGTTCATGGTGTGCAGCGCCTCGTAGGCACCGTGAGGATCACCGGCCCGGTGGGTGAGACGAGCGAGGTTGACGAGCGGCTGGAGTGAAGCGATCGCCGTGCGACCGGGTACCGGCCACGCGGTCTGGAGGATATGAAACTGGCGTTCGCACAGGGACACGGCGAGATCGGGCATGCCGCAGTCCGCCGCGATCAGCGCCGCCAGGTTCCAGACCACGCAGGCTCGGTGACGCCGCTCGGCCGGTTCTGCCTGGTGCTCGCAGGCATTCGCAACCCTGCGCGGAGTCATGTCGTCGTGACTCGCGCAACCGGCGCTGGGTCACCTGCCGGGCAGCCGTACCGCACACCGTACCTACGTTCAATTGACTGGCTGGGGCAACAGCGCGCCCCAGGAGAAATTCAGCGCGGCGGCGAAGGGGATCGGCGAGTTCGAGGTTGCCACCGTGGGTCGTGCTGTGAAGGAGCTGAGTGATGACGGCGAGTTCGGCATACCGGCCCTCGGGGGTGTTGAGAACCTCCTGCGTCGTAGCCGGTCGGGGCCAGGCTTATCTAGAGGTTGAGCCCATTGATGCTGGTCGGACTGGTTCATGGTAGTGAGAGACGTTAGGCACGTCAGGCCCAGCGAGGCGGGGCTTGTGGCATCGTCAGGGGCCGGGCTGATGGGGGGACTGCCGCGTCTACGACGTCTCTTCACCGGCGTCCGCGTGTAGTCCGAGGCACAGCCGGTTGAATGCCCGGAGCGCGCCCGGGGAGACCGTGTCGCGGGCACGTGTGGCGGGTTCGCCGGACATGACGCGCCGTTGGATCTCACGCAGGACTGCCCGGTGCGTCCCGGCGACGGCTCCCGCGAGAAGCGCGGGCATCGGGGGGTTGCTGTTGCCGGGGCTGGCGGTCGTCGGTGGATGCTCGGCCAGGGCCACCGCCAAGGCGGCCTCGGCATGTTCGCCGATCTCGCGTTCGCGTGCGCGAAGTGCGGGGCTGTCGTGGATGACCTGCCAGAACCTGAGTGCGCCGGGATGGAGTCCCAGCATGGGTTCGTTCTGCTGCAGCGCGGCCAGGAGGTCGTCACGGATGACCTCCACTGGGCAGGTGCCAGGTGCTCGGTCGCGCACGAGTGCGGCGAGGTGACCTTCGGCCTCGGCCTGTCGGTCGAAGAACAGGTCCTCCTTGGTGGAGAAGTAGTTGAACACGGTGTTGGTGGACACCCCCGCGCGTCGCGCGACGTCGGCGACCGTGACCTGGTCGAAGCCGTGCTCCAGGAACAACTCCAATGCCGCGTCGGCGATCGCGGTTCGAGTCTGCTGCTTCTTGGTCTCTCGAAGTCCCACACCACAAATGATAGCGTCACCACAAAATTGTGATGACACCAAGATTTTCCGGAGGGTGACCTCATGGCCCTGACCTTCGGTATCTATCCGGGTGGCCTCCTGGGCGACGAGAACGGAATCGTCCACCCGGTCCGACCAGACCTGCCGGACCGCATCACCGATGCACTCGACACGTTGCAAGGCACGACCACCACGCTGTCGGTCCGCGCCTACCAGCCCTTCGCGGGCACCGTGACACCGCAGGAGCCGCCCACGCCCGCTGACCCTCAGAAGTACCTTGAGCACGGACGCAAACTCGACCTCGTGCTGCCCTTCAGGGAGCCGTCAGGGCGACTGGACGAGTGGCTTGAGTTCGTTCGTGAAGCCGTCCGTATCCACGGACCGCACCTGGCCTCCTTGCAGATTTGCGAGGAACCGAACGTCGATCTCCCCGTCCTGGACGGCAGCATCCCCAACGTCCTGAACGCCCTCGTCCAGGGAGTCGTTGCGGCCAAGCAGGAGGCCCGCGCTCTGGGCCACACCGTTGCGGTCGGCTTCAACGCCGTGCCGACCTTCGATCCGGCCGACACCTTCTGGTCCGAGCTCGCCGCCCGGGCCGACGCGCGCTTCCTGGCCAGCCTCGACTATGTCGGTCTTGACTTCTTTCCCGACGTCTTCCGCCCCATCGCCGCCGACCAGTTGGCAGAGGCAGTCACTGCCGTCCTCACCACCTTTCGGCGGACCGACCTGCCGAAGGCCGCCATCCCGGAAACCGTGGCGATCCGCATCTGCGAGAACGGCTGGCCCACCGGCTCCGATCGCCCCGAGCAGCGACAGGCCGCGGTCCTTGAAAACGTCGTCCGGACCCTCGCCGGCCTCGCGGCCGACCTCAACATCGACGGCTACTCGTTCTTCGCCCTGCGAGACGCCGACAGCGGTGCCGAGGGACTCTTCCACCACTTCGGCCTGCTGCGCGATGACTACACCCCCAAGCCGGCCTTCGAGACCTACCGGCGACTCATCGACGAACTGGGAAACGCACCGGCCGTCGCCGGGTGATGTCTTCGTCCTCCGGGTGGTCCGAACCGCTGTCGCGTCTCGTGAACAAAGCCTGGAATGCTGGTCCGGTAAAGCGAGCAGTCGATCTGAGGGGGCAGGCAGTGTCGATGTGGGAGCCGTCTGATGCTGATCTCCAGCTCCTCCAGGAGGTGTTCGTGCGGGCCGGCGGCGGCGTTCGGCTGCCAGGTCGTCGATGAGGTGCGGGCTGAAGGATGGAGGGGGCGGACCCTTGGCGGCAAGGTGACGGTGAACGGGCTCGCCAGGTGGCTTCGGGTGGTCGTCGCGCCGGCGGACAGGGTCAGTGAGAAGCTCTGGACGGGTAACGAGTCCGCGCACGTCATCGCGGGGGCATCCCGGCCGGAACTGGCGGAGGTCCGTGACTGGGCTGAAAAGGGTCTCCGTTTTCAGGCCGCGCTTTCGACGTTCGTCGAGGACGGCCCGGTCTCCGTGACGCCCGATTTGCGGGGCCCGTGCAGTTGTCGGAGGGCTGGTGGAAGGGGCTTGAGACGTCCCTCGACGCGGTGGCGGCGACCGCGACGAACCGGGTGTCGGTCCGTCAGGACTGGTGAACCGGCGCCTGGAGTGGATCAGCGGCGGCCGATTCGACCCGGAAGTCGCCGTGTGGAAGGCCGGCCACGGTGATCTGCACTGGGCGAATCTGACCGCTCCGGCATGCGTTCTTCTTGACTGGGAGGGATGGGGGCTGGCGCCGGCGGGGTGGGATGTTGCCGTTCTTCGGGCGTACTCGCTCTTGCAGCCCGCTGTGGCCGCGGAGATCACAGACCGCTTCTCCGGGCTCCTGGCCGGTGCTGGAGGGCGTCAGGTTCAGTTGTTCGCGGTGGCCGAGCTGCTGATGGCGGGCAGTAGGGGCGATCACCCCGAGCTGACGCCTCCGCTGCTGGGCCTGGCCTCCGAGCTGCTGGGCGAGTCGGCCGAGGTCATCGCCCGTCGGGTGGGCTTGCCTGCTGCCTGATCATCTTCCGCAGACTGGTGCGGGCCGCCGCAAGGTCGGCCTGCAGTTCCGCGACGCGTGAGCTGAGCTGCTGCTCGGCCTCGGTCCTGGCCTGTGCTTCGGACCGCTCGAACTGCCGTACTGCGTCGGTGAGTTCGGTGACGCGGTCGGTCAGCTGTCGATTGCTGACCTGGCCGAGTTGCTGAACCTGGCCGAGTTGCTGACCGAGTTGCTGCCGGACGGCTTCACGGAGCCGGTCGCGTTCGTCCCGCAGAGAAGTGATCTCTTCCCGGGCCAGGGCGAGGTCGGTCGTCAGACTCGCCGGGCTGGTCTGCCGGCCCTGGCTATGGGCCTTGGCGGGCTTATGTGACTGCTGGTCGATCGCGGCGTGGACGTGTTCGCGTACCCCTTCGGCGTAGACGAGCCAGGTGGACACTTGGGCCGCTCGGGCGACCGTGGCGAAGGTGATGCGCTCGCCGGCCGCCGTCAGATCCTGGAGTGCCGCCAGGACGCTGGTCCGTTTGCGCTGGCTGTCCACTCTGCGCGCCTCGGCCAGGACCTGAGCGGGTGTCCGGGCCGCCGTCATGGGAGCCACCTTGCGGACGACAGACAGCGGCAGCAGCGGTCGCGTACTCCCGGATCTGACCTGCCGCAGGGTGGACGCGGCTTACTCGATCTCCGCTCGTTCTTCGTCCGACAGGGCCGTCAGGCCGTCGCGCATCGTGGCCGCGACCTGCTCCCACATGGCCACCGGTACCGCCACGCACAAGTGGGACGGCTCCACCAACGGCGTCGGCCCCACGGACGCGGGCCTGTCCCGGGAACTGCCGATCTGGTTCATCTTCAACCCGGAGAGCGAGTACGTGCCGCTCGAAGGCAAGGACGACGAGGTCGACGGCGGCAGTGCCCGCTCACCCGGCATCGATGTGCGCTGCGACAAGGTCGATTCGTACGGCGTGCAGGGATGCGTCCTGACGCAGTACGTCCCCGAATACCAGATGGACGCCGCCCGCTACCCGGCCGCGGCGGCCCACTTCTGGATGGTCCAGAACAAGTCCGCGGTCAAGGGCCTGGGGACCATCGCCAAGCCGCTGCACTACCGCCCCGACGCGGACAACGGCCGGGTGAACTCCACCTGGACCAAGAAGAAGATCCGTAACCGCGTCTGCGGCTACTACGGCGGCAACCGGGCCGACGGCTACGTCCCGACCAAGGGATTCGTGCCGCACCCGTACACGTTCCTGCACCCGGAGTTCCGCCCGCAGGTCCCCTTGCCGAACCCCGACAAGGTGAACTGTGACGAGGTGCCGTTCGCCTCGACGTACGAGACCGTCGGCCTGCCCGCCACCGCCGGCGGGTTGAACCCGGCCGGCACGGCCGGCGGCGGCGAGTGCATCCAGACTGTGGCGGCGAAGGTCGACGACGGCAGTGAGCACCTCCTGGACGACACCCGCTACGACGCGCCGACGTTCAGCGAGAAGTGCGGCCGTTCCTCGATGTCGGGGTACGTCAACCAGGGCGCGATGAACAAGTACGGCAACGAGTTCCTCTCACAGATGCGGGTCATCGACGGCGACGAGTTCGCGATCGACGCGGGTGATCTGTGGTTCAAGGGTTGCGACACCGGCGCGGCGACTCTCGTCTGCGAGATGAAGAAGCCGTAGCCACCGCACTCCGCCCGGGGCCCGCCCGCCAGGCGGGCCCTTGGCAGAGTCACGGTCAGTGGACGGGCTGCCAGTGCTCCAACGCATCGTCCAGCAGAGGCGCCTCGGGATCGTCCCAGATCAGACAGCCCCACACCAGGCCGGGCACATCGGGGCCCATGGCGTCGGCCGGCCCCTCGGTGAGCGTGCGGTGAACGGCCTCGAGATAGGCGGCGATCGACGGATACCCGGGCTTGTCGCACGCGAGATTGTCCGGCAGCGACCAGGAGCCGACGCCGTCCTCGCCCACGTAGAGCCCCGACTCGGGTCCTGCCTCGTCGCCGGTCAGCCAAGGCACCACCGCGGAGCCCCACATATCGCCGCGCCCGACCTCCGGCAGCCGCGGCCGGAGCGCATCCTCCGGACCGAGCAGCACCCCGCCCGGCAGGAACGCCCCCGAACCGACCTCGCCCGCTTCCTCATTGGCCTCGATGTACTGGTGCTCCACACCGCCGCACAGCCGCCACAGCGCCGCCAATTCCGTGGGCAGCCCGAACCCGACGGCATGCCTCAGGCGGGAGTCGGCCGCGGCGATCTCCTCCTCCGTCGCGGGCGCAAGGAGAGAAGCGTGGGAGACGGGCGCATGCTCGGCGAGCCAGCCGGTCACCTTCCGCCAGGCGGCCGCGACCCGCTCGACCTCACTGGTGTGTTGAACAGACATTCGCCCACCGTAGCCGCCGCGTGCCCAACTCACGACGACCGAGGCGAGTTCGGGGCATCGGTCCGGCTCGTCCGTCCACTCACGCGGCAGATACAACTGCCACTCCAGCGGGCACGAGGCGGTGTCGGTGGCGGCATGGACACTGACAGCGACCTGACAGTTCGCCCGTTTGCCGACCATCCGGCAGCCGCTCGGCCATCGGCTGGCGTACTGGGTGCTGCCCTTGGCGTCGCGCAGCCCGGCGGCGAGCAGGAAGCAGCCTGCGAATCACTCGTACCGGGGCTCTCCCGTCTGGGCCATCGGCGACCGGCACGTCGTCATACCTGAGGAGGAGACGGCGCGTCGGCTCGTGCGTTTTCACGAGGCGCAAGTGCCGTTGGGCGCACGACGCGCCGAGGGGTCCCGGTCCGGAAGCCTGGAGTGGTACGCAAGCAACGGATGCGGAGATCCCAGACACGTGGCTACCTTCCTCTATCGCCTAGGCCGTACCGCCTTCCGGCGGCGCTGGCTCGTCGCACTGCTGTGGGCGGTGATCCTCGGCGCCGTCGGGGCCGGCGCCGCGACAGCGCCCGCCGCCGACGACGACGGCACGTCCTTCATGCCCGGCATCGAGGCGCAGAAGGCGTTCGACCTGATCGGGGAACGCTTCCCGGGGTCGGACGCCGACGGCGCCGACGCGCGGATCGTCTTCATCGCTCCCGAGGGCGAGAAGGTGACCGCGGCCGGCTATCACACCGCCATCGACAAGCTGGTGACGGAGGCCGCCGACGGGCCTCAAGTCGACAGCGCCGTGAGCCCCTTCAAAGCCAACGCCGTGAGCAAGGACGCCTCCACGGCGTACGCCACGGTCACCTACAAGGTCAAGGCGGACGACCTCACCGACTCCAGCAAGTCCGCGCTGGAGAAGGCCATCGCCGAGGCCCGCGACGCCGGTCTCACGGTCGAGGCCGGCGGTACCGCGCTCGCCTCGCAGCCGGCCGCCGGGGGGTCGGCCGAGGCGATCGGCATCGCCCTGGCCGCCGTGGTCCTGCTGATCACCTTCGGCTCCCTGGCGGCCGCCGGGCTCCCGCTGCTCACCGCCGTCATCGGCGTGGGGATCAGCATGTGCGCGATCGTGGCCCTGGGCAGTGTCCTCGGGCTGAGCATGACCACCGGCACGCTCGCGTCGATGCTGGGGCTCGCGGTCGGCATCGACTACGCCCTGTTCGTGGTGTCCCGCTACCGGGAGGAGCGCGCGAACGGACACACCCCGGTTGAGGCGGCCGGGCTGGCGGTCGGCACGGCCGGCTCCGCCGTGGTGTTCGCCGGGCTGACGGTCGTCATCGCGCTGGCCGGCCTGTCCGTGGTCGGCGTGCCGATGCTGACGAAGATGGGCCTGTGCGCCGCGGGGGCCGTCGTCGTCGCCGTTCTGGTCGCGCTGACCCTGGTGCCCGCCCTGCTCGGGATGTGGCCGAACGCCGTCCTCTCCCGCAGGACGCGAAAGAGCGGCATCGTGGCGACGCCTGACCCCGGCGACACGCACAACGGCGGTACTCGGTGGGCCCGTTTCGTGCTGCGCCGTCCGGTCGCGGTGCTGCTGGTCTGCGTCGCGGGCCTCGGTGCGCTGGCCCTGCCCGCCGCCCAGCTGGAGATGGGCATGCCCGGCGACGAGGCCAAGCCCACCTCCACGACGGAGCGGCGTGCCTACGACGCGCTCGCCGACGGTTTCGGCGCGGGTTTCAACGGCCCGCTGACGATCGTCGTGGACGCCGAGGGTGCCGACGACCCCGGCTCGGCCGCCGACACCATCGCCGAGGCCATCAAGGGCACCGACGGCGTCGTATCGGTCTCGCCCCCGCGGCTGAACGCGGCAGGCGACACCGCGATCTTCTCGGCGGTCCCGGCCACCGGCCCGAACGACGAGACCACCAAGGACCTCGTCCACACCATCCGCGCGCAGCGCGCCGGCCTGGAGAAGAACACCGGAGCGACCTTCGACGTCACCGGCAGCACGGCGATGAACATCGACGTCGCGGGGGCCCTTCAGGACGCCCTCGTGCCCTATCTGACGGTCATCGTCCTGCTGGCCCTGCTGTTGCTCCTGATCGTCTTCCGCTCCGTCCTCGTGCCCGTCAAGGCGGCCTTCGGCTTCCTGCTGTCGGTGCTCGCGTCGCTCGGCGCGGTCGTGGCCGTCTTCCAGTGGGGCTGGGGCGCGGGGCTGTTGGGCGTGGAGCAGACCGGCCCGATCATGAGCCTCATGCCGATCTTCCTGGTGGGCATCGTCTTCGGCCTGGCCATGGACTACGAGGTGTTCCTCGTCGCCCGTATGCGGGAGGCGTACGTACACGGTGAACGGCCCGCGCAGGCGGTCGTCAGCGGATTCCGGCACAGTGCGCGGGTGGTCGTCGCCGCCGCGGTCATCATGATCGCCGTGTTCTCGGGGTTCATCGGGTCAGGCGAGTCCATGATCAAGACGATCGGTTTCGGCCTTGCCGTAGCGGTGATCTTCGATGCCTTCGTCGTCCGCATGGCGATCGTGCCCGCCGTCCTCGCCCTGCTCGGCGACCGGGCGTGGTGGCTGCCACGCCGGCTCGACAAGGTGCTTCCCCGGGTCGATGTCGAGGGCGCCGGTCTCACGTCACAGGCCGCACGTCCCGACTCCGAACGGGGAGCCGACGAGACCCCCGCGCGGGAATGGGCCCGCACCTGACACGACCGTGTGCGGGACGGGTCGCGGTACCGTGCACAGCGGTGCCGCGACCCGCCTCATCCTGGCCCCACCCTTGTCCTACCTCGGAGAACGTTCCATGAACACCCATTGGCGCCGTCGGACGGCGAGCCACCCGCGGGCTGTCGAGGCCGTCACCTTGGCGCTGGTGTTCGTCTTCACCATGTCCGGCGTCTGGGTCACCTACGCGGTGGTCGACGACGAGCCCGGCGCTTCGTGGCTCGCCGCCGCGCTGTCCGTCCTCGCCTGCGCGGCCTTGGTGCGGCGCCGCAGCCATCCCCTTCCCGTCCTGGCCGTGACCACGCTGTGCACCCTCGCCCAAGGCGCCCTGGGCCACCTTCTGACGCCTTTGCTGATGGGTCCCCTGCTGACCGCGCAGTACGCCGTGAGCCTACGGACCGACCGGCGGACCACGTGGAACAGCGCGCTGGTGGCCGCCGCGGGAACAGCCCTCGTCAGCCTGTTTCTCAGCGCGGTCCGGGACCCTCTCCTCAGCATCATCAATCCGACCGGGTGGATTCTGATGGTCGCGGCGTTCGGCAGCTACGTGCGCGTGCGCCGCGAGTACGCCGCCGCCCGTGCCGAGCACGCCGCCCGCGAGCGCGAGGAGGAAGCACGTCACCGGGTGATCCAGGAACGCATGCGCATCGCGGGGGAACTGCACGATGTCGTCGCCCACCACCTGACCCTGGCCCACGCCCAGGCCGGCACCGCCGCCCACCTGTCGCGGACCAACCCCGACCAGGCGTTCGAGATCCTCGGCCAGTTGTCGGAGACGACCGCCACGGCGCTGCGCGAGCTCAAGGCGACCGTGGGACTCCTGCACCAGGACACCGGCGCTGAGACCGAACTGACCCCCGCCCCCGGTCTGCGGCAACTGCCCGACCTGGTCACCGCCTGCTCGGCGGCCGGCCTGGCCGTCGCCGTCACCGTGGACGGTGAGCGACAACCCCTCAGCCCCGGACTGGATCTGACGGCGTACCGGATCATCCAGGAGGCGCTCACCAACGTCACCAAGCACGCCGCCACCCGTACCGCCCGGGTCCGCCTGGCCTACACCGCCCACTACCTGACGCTCAGCATCACCAACGACACCGCCACCTCCCGCCTCCCGGCCGCGGCCGGAGCGGGCCGCGGCTACGGACTGCTCGGCATGCGTGAGCGCGCCCTGTCCGTGGGCGGAACCTTCCACGCCGGCCCCCGCCCGAAGGGCGGGTTCGAAGTCGCCTGCTCCTTCCCGCTGAACGGCCCCGACGAAAGCACCGTCACATGACCATCCGCGTCCTGCTCGCCGACGACCAAGCCCTGCTGCGGGCCACCTTCCGCATCCTCATCGACTCCGAACCGGACATGACCGTCGTCGCGGAGGCCACCGACGGACAGGAGGCGATCGACCTCGCCCTCGTCCACGAGCCCGACGTGGTCCTCATGGACATCCGCATGCCCGGCACCGACGGACTGACCGCCACCACGGACATCTGCTCCCGACCCGAACTGTCCACCACGCGCGTCCTGATCCTCACCACCTTCGAGAACAACGAGAACGTCGCCAAGGCCCTGCGCGCCGGCGCGAGCGGATTCCTCGGCAAGGACGTCAGCCCCGAGTTCCTCCTGGCGGGCATCCGCACCGTGGCGGCAGGCGACTCCCTGCTCTCCCCCACCGCGACCCGCACCCTCATCACCCGCTTCCTCGCCACCCCCGACCCCGACACGCCCCTTGCGCCGCCCGAACGCCTCACCACCCTCACCGACCGCGAACGCGAGGTCATGGCCCTGGCCGCGCACGGCAAGTCCAACACCGAGATCGCCGACCAACTCGTGCTCAGCCCGCTGACCGTACGCAGCCACATCCAACGTGCCATGACCAAACTCGGCGCCCGCGACCGAACCCAACTGGTCGTCATCGCCTACCAGTCCGGCCTCGTCCAGCTGCGCCCGCACCAGGGGGGCTGACACGGGCGGCGCCGGGCCATGCCCGCGACACGATCTGCGGTCGATGCGAAGAGGACTGCTGGCCGGGCCCACCGGTTCGCCCCCCGCCCAGAACTCCTTCAACGGGCGAACGGGCGGAGTTCGGTCCGTAGGTGTCCAACCCACCTGGTCCTCGATGGCCTGGGTCCTGATGACCCATCCCTTCGATATCGCGCCTCCTTCGCCGGGCTGGGCGTCAACTCGTCGTGGTGATGGCGCGTTCGGGGCACATGGCGGCGGCCTCGCGCACCGCCCGCTCGTACGCTGCGGGGACCTCGGGCATGGTCGTGACGGCGTATCCGTCGTCGCCCAGGTCGAACACCTCGGGGCAGACGGTGAGGCAGACGCCGTGCCCCCGGCAGCGGTCGTCGTCGACCGTGGCCTTCATCGGTCCTCGCTCTCAGTGGTGTCGAACTCCAGGTGCAGGTCGGTCAGGCCCCTGAGGATGAACGTGGGTACGTAGCGGTAGCGGCGGGCGCGGTCCGGTCCGTGTGCGCGCTCGGAGATCCTGATGTCCGTCGTGCGGTCCAGCAGTCGCTCGATGGCCACCCGCGCCTCGGCCCGGGCCAGCGGCGCGCCCGGACAGCTGTGGACACCGCGGCCGAAGGCCACGTGCCGGCGTACGTTCGCGCGCTCCACGTCGAAGGTCGCGGGGGCGTCGAACTGGCGCGGGTCGCGGTTCGCGGCGCCGTTGAGCAGCATCACGGTGGTGCCGGCCGGCAGGTCGACGCCGCCCACCGTCGTCGGCACCTTGGACAGCCGGAAGTCACCCTTGATGGGGCTCTCGGTGCGCAGCGACTCCTCGATGAAGACGGGCACCCGCTCGCGCTCGGCCCGCAAGAGCCGTTGCAGATCCGGGCGTTCGGCGAGCACGCGGAGCGCCGAGCTAAGCAGGCGTACGGTCGTCTCCTGGCCGGCGGCGAAGAGATTGGCGGCGACGCGGACCACGTCGGCGACCTCCGGCGTCGAGCCGTCGGGGAACGTCGCGGTGGCCAGACCGGTCAGCACGTCCTCGCGGGGACTGCGGCGGCGGTCCTCGATGTACGCGGCGAACCGCCCGTACAGGAATTCCAGCGGGGAGTGCTCCATGGTCCGCTCGCCGGTGCTGCCGATCGCCGCCCCGGAGTCGTCCTGGTGCTGGAGCTTCGCCACGAACTCCCGGCGGTCCTCCTCGGGCACGCCGAGCAGGTCGGCGATGACGAGCAGGGTGAAGGGCCCCGCGAATCCGCTGATGAACTCGCCCTCACCGTCGGCCAGGTAGGTGTCGAGGAGCCCGTCGGCGAGGTGCCACATGGCGGCCTCGTTCTCCTTGAGGCGCTTCGGCGTGATCAGGCGCATCAGCAGAGCGCGGTGGGCGGTGTGCTGGGGCGGGTCGAGGGTGGGGAGTTGGTCGCTCATGGGCAGTTCGTCGCGGTGCCGTTCGATCAGCTCGCTGACGTCGTCGCCTTCGAGCGGGACGGGGAAGCCGGGAAAGGGACCGGTGACCGAGGTGCACGAGGAGAACGTGTCGGTGTCGTTGTAGATCTGGACCGCCTCGTCGTACCCCGTCACCATGACCACGCCGTGATGCGGCTCGCGTTGGACGGGGCACTGTCCGCGCAGATGCTCGAAGTAGGGGTAGGGGTCCGCGACCAGCGCCTCGTCCCGGAAGAAGTCGATTGCGTCGAAGTCCGTCACGGGTGGTGACTCTCCATTCGTCGCGCCATGAGTGTGCCTCCTGCCCGTCACGGGCAGGCAGACACGATACCCATCCTCTCCATTCCTGAGAAGGTGGTTTCCGTCGGGCCGCGCCGCCTCGTCACGGCGGACAGCCGCCGATCTCGTCGACGAGCCCCCAGGCGAGTGCCTCCGTCGCGCCGAGCGGAGCGCCGGACAGAGCGAGGTAGGCGGAGCGTTCCCGGCCGATGCGGGCCGGAAGGCTTGCCGTGCCGCCGGCGCCGGGGATCAGGCCCATCCCGGTCTCGGGCAGCCGGATCACGGTGTCGGCAGTGGCCCGCACGCGGCCGGCGAAAGCCGCCAGTTCGATGCCCGCGCCCACGCAGGCACTGTGCAGGTGGGCGGTCACCTTGGGCGCGCACCGCTGGAGCAGGGCCGCCGGGCTGCGGTGCACCCGCACCCGGTGCGCCTCGGCGGGATCCCGCGAGCTGCCGAACTCGGAGAGATCGCCCCCGCTGCAGAACGCGGGCCCGTTGCCGCACAGGTCGACCACGCTGATCGACGGATCGGCCACGGCGACCTCCAGCGCCTCGCACAGGGCGTCCCGCGTGGCCGCGTCGAAGGCGTTGCGCACCCAGGGGCGGTCCAGGGTGACGGTCAGCCGGTCGCCGTGACGCCGCAGCCGGACCGGCTCGGCGGCGGGGCGCGGCGTACGCGGCCGGGCCGAGGCCAGCCAGGCGCGGAAGCCCGCGCCGCCCTGGAGGGCCGAGTAGGCGAGGGACTCGGCGACGAGCCGGTCGGACGGCGGGAGAGCGGCGCCCATGCGCAGCACCTGCACGAGGGCGACGGACGCGGCGGGTTGCCGGGTGACGGCGTCCTGGAGCTGCCGGGCGGCGGCGTACGGGTCGCGGCACGACACCCAGGGGCGTGGCGCGTCGGATGCGGCAGTCAGCAGCACGTCGAAGCCCCCGGCGACTTCCCTCGGCCGGGTCGCCATACCCACCAGCACCTGGTCGCGGTCGGATGAGGGCGGCGCGGCGCGGTCGAGGTCGACCAGGCGGACGGGTGGCTCCATGGCTGACCGAGTGTAATCTTGACTCACGCTTGTAGAGAAGGGTGTTCACTGCATGAAGAATGCCGCTCTCGATGCCGCTCTCGATGCCGCTCTCGAAGTCGCTCTCCATGTCGCTCTCGGCCGCTGGACGGAGACCGTGAAGCCCTGCCTGGGCCCCCTCGTCCGCGCCGTGGACGACTTCACCCGCCTCACCGGCGTCGCCGTCGACCTGCCCATCGCCCTGTTCCTGCGCGCCCACCTGGCCGGACTCACACCACCGGGCCGCGCATCGGCGGGCGGCTCCTGCCGGCTGCTCGAAACCACCGACGGATGGGCGGCGGTCAACCTGGCCCGCCCGGACGACCACGCGTCCCTCCCCGCCCTGCTCGGTCTCCTCGGCGCACCGGGCATGGATCTGCCCACGGCCGCCCGACGTGTCTCGTCTGCGGAACTCGCCTACGGCGCACAGCTGTTGGGCATCGCGGCGGCGGGCCTGGGCTCGGCAGGAGCCGACCGTCCCCCCGTCCGCGCCGAACGCCACGGGGAGCGGCGGCCGCGCGATCTCGCCGGCCTGCGGGTCGTGGACCTGTCCGCGCTGTGGGCGGGACCGTTGTGCGCACGGCTGCTGGGGTCGGCCGGGGCGCGGGTGGTGAAGGTGGAGAGCCGGGCCCGGCCGGACGGGGCGCGGTTCGGGAACCCGGACTTCTACCGATGGCTGCACGACGGGCAGGAGAGCCGCGTGCTGGACTTCGCCTCCGGTGCGCTTTCCACCCTTGTCGCGGAGGCCGACATCGTCATCGAGGCGGCGCGGCCGAGGGCGCTCAGGCGCTTGGGCGTGCACGCCGAGGAGTTCCTGGCCGCGCGGCCCGGACGCGTCTGGGTCGGCATCACCGGTTACGGACGGGCGGATGACCGGATCGCCTTCGGCGACGACGCGGCGGTCGCCGGCGGCCTCACCGGCCGGGACGCGCACGGGGACCCCGTGTTCCTCGGCGACGCGCTCGCCGATCCCGTCACGGGCCTGTACGCGGCCCACGCCGTCGCCCGTTCCCTCGCCGAGGGAGGCGGAGAGCTGCTGTGCGTCTCCATGACGGCCTGTGCCGCCGCGCTCGCGGGCTCCCGCGTACGGCCGTGCTGATCCGGAACGTGGAGGTCGAGGGCCGTGCCGGGCTGGACGTGCGCATCGGCGTGGACGGGCGGATCGCGGAGATCGGGCACCGGCCGGCGGGGAAAGCCGACGTGGACGGTCGCGGCGGAGCACTCCTGCCCGGCCTGCACGACCACCACATCCACCTGGCCGCGCTGGCCGCCGAGGCAGCCTCGGTCCGGGTCGGACCCGCCGACGTACGCGGACGCGACGGCTTCGTGGCGGCACTGCGGCGCGGCGGACCGGCGGAGTGGGTGCGTGCCGTCGGCTACCACGAGAGTGTCGCGGGGGACCTGGACCGGTGGACGCTGGACGCGATCGTCACCGACCGGCCGGTCCGGGTGCAGCACCGCAGCGGGGCGATGTGGTTCCTGAACAGCGCGGCCCTGCGGGCGGCCGGCCTCGACGGCGACGGTGTCGACGGGCGGTTCTGGCGGGAGGACGAGCGGCTGCGCCGTCTCGTACCGCCGGTACGGCTGGACCTGGAGTACGTCGGCCGGCGCGCCGCACGGCTCGGCGTCACCGGGTTCACCAACGCCGACCCGCGCCCGGAGCCAGACCTGACACGGACCCTGTCGGTGCTGCCGCAGCGGCTCCTCGTCATGGGCGTCGACTCCCCGGTCAAGCTCGTGCTCGACGACCCGACCCTGCCGGCACCGGCCGACCTGGCGGCCACGGTGGCCGGCGTACGGCCCCGCCCGGTCGCCGTGCACTGCGTCACCCGCGTACAGCTGCTCGTGACCCTGCTCGCCCTGGAGGAGGTCGGCCCGGTCGAGGGCGACCGCATCGAGCACGGCTCGGTGATCCCGGCGGAGTCGATTCGCTGGATCCGGCGGCTCGGCGTGACGGTCGTGACCCAGCCGCACTTCCCGGTGGAGCGGGGCCGGGAGTACGCCGCCGAGGTCCACGCCGACGACCGGCCACACCTCTACCGCTGCCGCAGCCTCGCCGAGTCGGGCGTCCCGCTCGCCGCCGGCACCGACGCGCCCTACGGCACCCACGACCCGTGGGCGGTGATGCGGGCCGCCGTGACCCGGGACGACGGGGAGGGCATCGCGCCCGAGGCGGCCCTGCGGCTGTTCCTCCTCGAACCCGAACGCCCCTACCGCCTCAGGAAGTTGGCAGTCGGCGCGGCGGCCGACCTTTGCCTGCTCCACGTCCCTCTGCGCGAGGCGCTGGATGCGCTGTCCGCCGACGTGGTCCGCGCCGCGTACGTCGGCGGTCGTTCGATCACCGAGTGAGCCGCGCGCTCAGACGCTGGGTCCGCCGTGGGAGACACTGATGCCGCGGCGCCGATGGTCGCGACGACCGGGGTGCGCGCGGCGTTCTGGTCGGCGATGACTGTCGACGGCTGCCGGCCGGGTGGCGGGGACTGTCCGGTCCGGGGCGTGCGCTGCCCGGTGCGGGCCGTGAGCTGTGGCGTTCAGGCCGTCAGCGCGGGCGCGAGGCCGAACGCCGGTACCAGGCTCGGGTCGTTGAACGCCGTGATGCGGGCGACGCGGTCCCCGATCAGGGTCAGGACCTGGACGCCGTGTGCCTCGTACCGGCCGTCGCCCGCGCGGTGGTAGACGACAGCGGCGGGCTGGCCGTTGGCCCCGGTGGGCACCATCCGCCACTGGTCCGGGTGGCGCAGTACCCGCCCGGCCAGGAACCCGACGACGGCCCGCCGACCGGTGAACCAGGTCGGGATCGGCGGCATCTCCAGCTCGACGTCGGCACGCAACAGCTTCACCATCGCGTCGGGGTCGGCCCGGGTGAACGCGTCGACGTAGCCGTCGAGGAGGGTGCGCCGGGCTTCCTCGTCCGGCTCGGCCAGTTCGTCCCAGGCCGGTCCGGCCTCGGCCAGGCGGGTCCGGGCGCGGCGCAGGGCGCTGTCGACGGCCGCGCTCGTCGTGTCCAGCATCTCGGCGACCTCGGCGGTCCGGAACGCCAGGACGTCGCGCAACGTCAGCACGGCCCGCTGCCGGGCGGAGAGGACCTGGAGCGCGGCGATGAAGGCGAGCCGCACTCCCGCCCTCCCGGCCACGACCGCCGCCGGGTCGGCTGCCCCGAGCAGCGCGTCGGGCGCCGGCTGGAGCCACGCCACCGACGGCTCCCGAGCGGCCACGGCCACCCGGTGGTCCTCCTCGGGCGCCCCGAGTCCCGACGGCAGGGGCCGCCGGGAACGCGTTTCCAGCGCCGTCAGGCAGGCCATCGTGGCGATCTTGTACAGCCACCGCCGCAGTGAGGAGCGGCCTTCGAACCGGCCGAACGCCCGCCACGCTCGCAGGTAGGTCTCCTGCACCAGGTCCTCGGCGTCGTGGATCGATCCGAGGATCCTGTAGCAGTGCGCGAGCAGCTCCGGCCGGAACGGTTCGGTCAGGGCTGCGAACTCGGCGTCCGACGGCATCGCGGCTTCTTTCGAGGGTGCGGTGAGGTTCACTGTGGGCAGCCGCTCAGCCGATGGGGCGCAGTCCGGTACCGCCGACCCGGTACTCCGCATCGCTGTCCGGGTCCTGGGCGACTTCCATGACGGCCTTGGCGACCTGGTCCGGGGTGAGGACCGGCTGCTCCCGACCCGCGACGAAGGTGTCCCGGTCGACGCCCTGGCGCGCGGCGTAGCCGTCGACCGCGACCGAGCCGACGCCACCGGTCGGGGTCATGTTCGGGAGCAACGCGTGGAACCGGATGCCGAGGCCCGCCCGCTGTGCCTCGTCGGCCGCGTATCCGCGGATGTACCGGACGGCGGCCTTGGCGCTGGCGTATCCGCCGCTCAGCGGGGAGCCGCCCAGGGCGGCTCCGCTGGACATCGCGACGACGACGCTGCCCGGCTGCAGCGGCTCCCGCAGGGCCGCTCGCACCCAGGTGAAGACGTGCCGGGTGTCGGTGTGCCAGTTGCGGCTGAAGGTCTCCCAGGTCTGCTCGTGCACGGGCGCCATGTGGGGCGTGGCGCCGGCGTTGAGGACCAGCAGGCCGGGACGGTGTTCGCGGATCACGTCCTGTGCGAGCGCTTCACCGGTGGCATCGGCGGCGACGGGTGTGAAGCCCTCGCCGAGTTCGTCGCGTACGGCGCGCAGTTCCTCCTCGTCGCGGGCGATACCGACGACGTCGGTGCCGGCTGCGACGAGCGCGGCGGCGATCGCGCGCCCGAAGCCGCGGCCGGCACCGGTGACGACGGCGGACTGGAAGAGATCGGACATCGGACACTCCACAGTGGTGGTCGGGTTCGGTCCGCATCAAGACCGGCCTGGAGAGGAAAACCCGTCGCCGCGGCCGGAATCGGTGAGTGATGTGCGTCACAGTGACGGGTTGTCCCGATGCGCACCGGAACCCCGGCCTTGCCCTCGGGCACGGCCAGTCCCCGCCGCCCGCCTCGCCTCCTACGCCGCACCCGCCGTCCACTCCGTGAGCCGTACGGTCACACGCTGTACCCCCCGTCCACCCCCAGCGCCTGCCCGGTGATGAACCCGGCCCGGTCCGAGGCGAGGAACGCGACCGCCTCCGCGATGTCCCGCGCTTCACCGAACCGGCGCAGCGGGATGTTCCGCCGCGTGATGGCGAGGGCCTCCTCGTCCAGCTCCCCGGAGTCGATCAGCCGGGCCGCGATGCCGTCCGTGAGCATGCCGGGGGCGACGCAGTTCACGCGGACGCCGTACCGCCCTTCCTCGGCGGCGAGAGCCCGGGCGACCGCCTCGACCGCCCCCTTCGCACCCGACGACAGCCCGTCCCGGACCGGGTAGCGGCGGGTGGCGACCGTGGTCACGGCGACGATGCTGCCCCGGCTCTCGCGCAGCAACGGCAGCGTGGGGTGGACGAGGTTGAAGAACGCCACCGCGTCGGCTTCGAGCTGGGCGCGGTACCGGCCCGGCGTGACCTTGCTGAGGTGCGTCATCGGCACGTGCGGCCCGGCCGCGTACACGAGGGTGTGGAGGCCGCCGTACGTCCGCGCGGCCTCGGTGACCGCGCGCGCCGTGGCCTCCTCCTCGGTGAGGTCCGCTCGCACGGCGGCGACTCGGCGTCCGCGTGCCTTCGCCTCCTCGACGAGCGCGTGCGCCGCCGCCTCGTTGGCCCGGTAGGTGAACGCGACGTCGCTGCCGCGCTCCGCCAGGAGCCGTACGACCGCCGCGCCGATGCCGCCGGTGCCCCCTGCGACGAACGCGACGCCCGGCCTGCCGGAAAAGTCCTCCATTGCCTCACAACCCCAGGGACTTGGCGACGATGACCTTCATGACCTCACTGGTTCCGGCGTAGATGCGGGTGATGCGGGCGTCCGCGTACAGCCGGGCGATCGGATACTCCAGCATGTAGCCGTATCCGCCGAAGAGTTGAAGGCACCGGTCGACGGCACGGGCCTGCATCTCGGTGCAGAACAGCTTGACCTTCGCGGCGTCGGCGCCGGACAGCCGGCCGTCGACCAGTTCGAGCACGGCCCGGTCGAGCATGGCCTGCGCGGCCTCCACTTCGGCGGCCACGGCGGCGAGTTCGAACTTCGTGTTCTGGAAGGACGCGACCGGCGTCCCGAACACCTTGCGCTCCTTGACGTACGCGAGCGTCGCATCGAGCGCCGCCCGGGCCTGCGCGACGGAGCCGACCGCGACCGTCATCCGCTCCTGCGGCAGGTTGTGCCCGAGGTAGGCGAAGGCGCCGCCCTCCTCGCCGAGCCGGTTGGCGAGGGGCACGCGCACGTCGTCGAAGGCCAGCTCCACGGTGTCCTGCACCTTGATGCCCAGCTTGTCCAGGATCCGGCCGCGGGTGAACCCGGGCATTCCGTCCTCCACCACGAGCAGCGTCAGCCCCGCCCGCCGGTCTTCGGGGTCGCTCGACGTGCGCGCCACCACGATCACCAGGTCGGCCAGCAGCCCGCCGGTGATGAACGTCTTGGCGCCGTTCAGGACGTACGTGTCCCCGTCCCGCACGGCGGTCGTGCGGATGCCCGCGAGGTCGGAGCCGGTGCCGGGCTCGGTCATCGCGATCGCTGTCAGGAGCTTCCCCGAGGCGAGTCCGGGGAACCAGCGCTTCCGCTGCTCGGCGTCGGCGTAGGCGAGGAAGTAGGGGAGTACGACGTCGAGTTGGGTGCGGACCGTGCCCAGGGTCACCAGGGCGCGGGCCGCCTCCTCCTGCAGGACGACGTTGTAGCGGTAGTCGGGCCGGCCGCCTCCGCCGTGCTCCTCCGGGATCGCCATGCCCAACAGGCCCAGCGAGCCGAGCTGTTCGAAGAACGCGCGGGGCAGCCGCCCGGCCCGTTCCCACTCGGTGTAGTGCGGGACGACCTCCTTCGCCACGACGTCCCGGACCAGTTCCCGGAACGCCTCGTGGTCGGCGGTGAAGACATCTCGGCGCACGGCAACATCCCCCGTCAGTCGGCGAGTTCGACGAGCGTGGCGTTCGCGGTGCCGCCGCCCTCGCACATGGTCTGCAGGCCGTAACGGATGCCGTGCGCGCGCATGTGGTGGATCATGCGCGTCATCAGGACGGCACCCGAGGCGCCGAGCGGATGGCCGAGCGCGATCGCGCCGCCGAGCGGGTTGAGCCGCTCCGGGGCGGCGCCGGTCTCGGCGAGCCAGGCCAGCGGGACGGGAGCCAAGGCCTCGTTCACCTCGAAGACGCCGACGTCGGACAGGGCGACACCCGCCTTCCGCAGCGCCTTCTCGGTCGCCGGGATCGGGCCGGTGAGCATCAGCACCGGATCGGAGCCGACGACCACGCCCGCGCGGTACCGGACGAGGGGCGTGAGCCCCAGCTCCCGTGCCTTCTCAGCCGTGGTGACCAGCAGGGCCGCCGCCCCGTCGGAGATCTGGGAGGCGTTCCCCGCGTGGATGACGCCGTCCGGAAGGAAGGAGGGCTTCAGCCGCGCGAGCGTCTCGACGCTGGTGCCCCGCCGAATCCCCTCGTCCGCCGCAACGCCCGCCACCGGCACGATCTGCGCCTCGAACGCCCCGCTGTCCTGCGCGGCCGCCGCCCGCTCGTGCGAGCGCGCGGCGTACGCGTCGAGCTGTGCCCGCGTGAAGCCCCACTTCTGCGCGATCTTCTCGGCGGAGACCCCCTGGTGGAAGGAGAAGTCCTCGTAACGGGCGAGTACTTGGGGGCCGTACGGCATTCCGCCCGCCTTGGCGGACCCCAGCGGCACCCGGCTCATGACCTCGACCCCGCCCGCCACGACCACGTCCTGCCGGCCCGACAGGACCGCCTGGGCGGCGAAGTCCAGCGCCTGCTGGCTGGAGCCGCAGGCCCGGTTGACCGTCGTCCCCGGGACGCTCTCCGGCCAGCCCGCCGCCAGCACCGAGTAGCGGCCGATGTTGCTCGACTGGTCGCCGACCTGGGACACACAGCCCCAGATCACGTCGTCGACCGCCGCCGGATCGATCCCCGTCCGCTCGGCGAGGGCGTTCAGCACGGCCGCCGACAGGTCCGCGGCGTGGCTGTCGGCCAGCCCGCCGTTCCGTTTGCCGACGGCGGTGCGCACCGCCGCAACGATCACCGCTTCCCGTGTCACGTGCCGTCCTCCGATCGTGTCGACGTTCGTCCCGGCACCGCCCAGCGGCCGGTGAAGAGGGGCTCGCGCTTCCCGGCGAACGCCGCGTACGCCTCCGGGACGTCGGCGGTGGCGAAGTTCACCGCCTGCGCCCTGGCCTCGTTCGCGAGCGCCTCGCGCAGGGTCTGGTCGGCGCCCTCGTTCAGCAGTGCCTTGGTCTGGGCGAGCGCGACCGGGGCACCGGCGACCAGGCGTGTGGTGAGATCGTCGACGAAGGCGTCCACCTTGGAGGCGTCCACCACCCAGGTCACCAGGTTCAGCGCCCTCGCCTCCTCGGCGTCGATCGTCTCCGCGAGGAGCGCGAGCCGCTTGGCCTGCTGGAGCCCGACGAGCCGGGGCAGCAGCCAGGAGCCGCCGCAGTCCAGGGAGAGGCCGCGCCGCGCGAAGATCTGCGAGAACCTCGCGTCCGGGGTCGCCACCACCAGATCGCAGCCGAGCGCCAGGTTCCAGCCCGCGCCGACCGCCACCCCGCTCACCTTGGCGACCGTCGGCACCGGCAGCTCGTGCAGCAGCAGCGTCACGTCGGTCAACGTCCGCATGCGGTACAGGGGATGGGCGCTGCTGACCCCTTTGGAGATGTCGGCGCCCGAGCAGAAGACCCCGCCGGCACCGGTGAGGACGACCGCGCGGACGCTCCGGTCCCGCCCGGTCTCCGCCAGCGCCGTGCGCAGCGCCTCCCACAGCTCGGCGTCGATCGCGTTCTTGCGGTGCGGCCGGTTCAGGGCCAGGGTCCGTACGCCGTCGGCGTCGCTGGTCAGCAGTACGGTCACCGGACCGCCCCGTGCGCGCGGAGGGCGGCGATCTCCGGCCCGGTCAGGCCGAGTTCGGCGAGCACGGCGTCCGTGTGCTCGCCCAGCGCGGGTACCGCGCCCATCGGCGGCTCGTATCCGCCGATGACGGGAGGCGGGAGCAGCGCGGGCACCGGTCCCGACGGCGTGCCGATCTCCCGCCAGCGGTCGCGGGCGGCCAGGTGCGGATGTGCCAGGACGTCGCGCTGGGTGTTGTAGCGGGCGTTGCCGATCCCGGCGGCGTCCGCGCGCTCCTGGACGTGCCCCAGGTCGTGCCGCGCGCACCAGGCGGCGATCTCGGCGTCCAGGACCGCGCGGTGCTCGACCCGGCCGGCGTTCGTGCGGAACCGCTCGTCGTCCGCCAGGTCGGGCCGGCCGAGCAACTCCCGTGCCAGGCGCTGCCATTCGCGGTCGTTGGTGGTGCCGAGCACGACCGTCTGCCCGTCCGCGGTGCGGTAGGCGCCGTACGGCGACACGGCGGGCGAACTCATGCCGAGCGGCTGCTGCTCGACGCCCGAGTGCCGGGTGTACGTCAGCGGGTAGCCCATCAGCTCCGCCATCGTGTCGAACAGGCTGACCGCGACGGACGAGGGCGGCTGCCCGCGCCCCTTGCCGTACAGCAGCGCCATGACCGACAGCGCCGCGTACAGGCCGCTGCACACGTCGGCGACCGGCGGACCCGGCTTGGCCGGTGCCCCGGGGCCGCCGGTCACCGCGCACGCCCCCGATTCGGCCTGGACGAGCAGGTCGTAGGCGCGCTTGTGGGAGAGGGGGCCGCCGGGGCCGTACCCGTCGATCTCGACGGCGACGAGGCCGGGATGGCGTACCTCCAGGTCGGCGGGGGAGAGGCCCAGCTTGGCCGTGGTGCCGGGCGTGAGGTTGGAGACCAGGACGTCGGCGCGCTCCAGCAGCCGGTGCAGCACCGCAAGACCGGCGGCGGACTTCAGGTCGAGGGCCACCGACTCCTTGCCCCGGTTGACCCACACGAAGTGCGCCGCGAGGCCGCCCACGACGTCGTCGTAGTGCCGGGCGAAGTCCCCGCCCTTCGGGTGCTCCACCTTGATCACGCGGGCGCCGAAGTCGCCCAGCGTGCGCGTGCACATGGGCGCGGAGACCGCCTGCTCGATGGCCACGACCGTGACGCCGGCCAGAGGTCCGCCCATGTCAGCACTCCCCGAAACGGGCGCGCAGCTCGTGCTTGAGCACCTTCTGACTGGCGTTGCGGGGCAGCGCGTCCACGAACCGCACATGGCGCGGCACCTTGAAGTTGGCCATGTGCTCGCGGGCCCACCCGACGACGTCCTCCTCGCCGATGTCGGCACCCGGGTGCGGTACGACGAAGGCGCAGCCCACCTCGCCGAGCCGCTCGTCGGGTACGCCGATCACCGCGACCTGCGCGATCGGCCCGTAGCCGAGCAGCAGCTTCTCGATCTCGGCCGGGTAGGCGTTGAAGCCGCCGACGATGTACATCTCCTTCTTGCGGTCGACGATCGCGAGGTTGCCGGCCGCGTCGAGGTGCCCGATGTCGCCGGTGTGCAGCCAGCCGTCGGCGTCGACCGCCGCGGCGGTGGCCTCGGGGTCGTCCCAGTAGCCGCGCGTGACGTTGTAGCCGCGCACCAGGATCTCCCCGTCCCGCCCCGGCGGAACCTCGCTTCCCGCGTCGTCCGCGATGCGGACCTCGACGTCCGGGACCGGGCGGCCGGTGGTGCGGGCGACCGTCTCCGCCGTGTCGCCGACGCGGGTGGTGGTCACCAGCGCGGTGGACTCGGTGAGTCCGTACGCGCTCATCACGATGTCGAAGGAGAGGTCCTTCTTCATCGCGCGGATCAGGGACTCCGGGACGGTGGTGCCGCCCGTCATGGACACCCGCAGCGACGACAGGTCGAAGTCAGGCCGCTCTGGGTGGTTCAGCAGGTCGTGGAAGATCGTGGGCGGGCCGAGCAGGATGCTGACGCGCTCCTTCGCGATCACCTCCAGGGCCCGCCGCGCGTCGAAGACCGCCATGGGGACCACGGTCACCCCGTGCATGAGGGAGGCGAGCCAGCCCGCCTTGTAGCCGAAGCAGTGGAAGAACGGCGGGATGACCAGGAAGCTGTCCGAGGCGTCGAAGGTGTACTCCGTGGACATCCAGCCGTAGGCGCGCAGGGACTGCCCGTGGGTGAGGATCACGCCCTTGGGGTGGCCGGTGGTGCCCGAGGTGAACATCACGTCGCAGATGTGGTCCGGGGTGAGCCGGTCGATGGACGCATGGGCTGCCTGCGAAGGTGACTCAGCGCCCATGAACTGACCCCACGCCAGGCCGGCCTCACCCTGCGGGCCGAGCAGCGACACCGTGGTCCGCAGGGCGGGCAGCTCCGGGTCGGCCCGCCTCAGCTCGGCGATGTAGTCGGTGCCGAGGAAGGACGCGGCGGCGAACAGGGCCTTCGCGCCGGACTTGCGCAGGATGTAAGCGATCTCCTGCGCCTTGAAGCGCGTGTTGAGCGGTACGACGACACCGCCCGCGCCCTGGATGCCGAGCGCCGCCACGATCCACTCGGCCGAGTTCGGCGCGCACAGCCCGACCCGGTCACCCGGCCCGATGCCCAGCGCGAGCGCAGATCTGACGGCCCGGACCATCAGGCCCTCCAACTCCCGGAAACTCAGGCGCAGATCACCGTCGACGAGAGCCGGGGCGTCCCCGAACCGCCGCGCGGCGGTTCTGACCACGTTCGGGATGCTCCGGAATTCCTGGTCGTGTCGCATCACGGGACTCCGTTCAGGCGCGGCGGTCGGCCGGCAGGCGCAGCAGCCGCTTGGCGATGATGTTCCGCTGGATCTGGGACGTCCCGCCGTACACGGACGCGGCCCTGGAGTAGAGGTAGTCGCCGAAGATCTCGCCGCCCTCCCCGTACAGCTCCTCGGGGAACACCTTCAGCGCCGTCTCGTACAGCCGCTGCTCGGCCCGCGTCATCAGCAGCTTGTCGACCGACGACTCGGGCCCGGCGGCCCGCCCGGCGAGCCGCTCGGCGGTACGGCGGCGGGCGTGGGCGACGAGGACCTCGTAGTCGACGACGCACCGCCCGACCTCCGACAGCAGCCCGTCGGCGAGCGTCTCGCGCCGCTCGTGTGCGACGCGCCGCAGCCGCTCGATCAGCAGTCCGTACTTCGACAGGTGTCCGGTGTCGAGCGCGTTGCGCTCGTACGACACCGTCGTCATCGCCAGGGGCCAGCCGTCGCCCTCGGCGCCGACGCGCTCGGACTCCCGCAGGCGTACGTCGTCGAGGAACAGCTCGCAGAACTCGTCGTCGCCGTTCGCCGCCCGCAGCGGCCGTACGGTCACTCCCGGCCGGTCGAGCGGCAGGACGAACGCCGAGATCGCGGCGTGCGGGTCGGCGGCCGTGCGGTCGGTGCGGGCCAGCAGCAGGCACAGGTCGGAGTACTGGGCGTAACTGGTCCACAGTTTCTGCCCGTTGACGGTGTAGTGGCCGCCGTCCCTGTGGGCGTACGTGCTCATGCCTGCGAGGTCCGAGCCGGCGCCCGGTTCGCTGAAGCCCTGGCACCACACGTCGTCGCCGCGGAGCATGCGGGGCAGCAGGCGGCGGCGCTGCTCCTCGGAGCCGAACTCCAGCAGGGCGTGGGCGAGATAGCCGATGCGTGGGACGCCGGGCACGCCGCGCGTGCCCAGCTCGTCGCTGATCGCGACCTGGTGGAGGGCCGTGAGTCCGCGTCCGCCGTACTCCTCGGGCACGTCGAGGCCCACCCAGCCGCCGGAGTGCAGCAGGCGGTGCCAGCGGTGCAGGAAGACGGGGACCGGCTCGTCCGGGTCCCGCTCGGGCAGCGGGTGCTCGGCCAGCCAGGCGCGGAAGTCGCGGCGCAGGCGATCCAGGTCCGCCGGATCGCCGAAGTCCAGGGGGCCGTCGGTCATCGCGTCGCCTCCAGGCCGGTCACGTCGGTCACCGCGTCCGGCTCCGGTACGGCCGCCAGCGCGGGCAGCAGGTCGGCCGTGGTCGCCAGCAGCCGGGCGCCCACAAGGACCCTGCGCAGGTAGAGATGGGCGACGTGCTCCCAGGTCTGGGCGATGCCGCCGAACACCTGCATGCCCGCGTACACCGCCTCGACCGCCGAGGTGTTCACCTCGGCCTTGGCCACGCGGGCCGCCGTGAGCGCCCGGTCCGGCGGCTCGTGGTCCAGGCACCAGGCGGCGTACCGGGTGGCGCTGGTGCAGGCATCCACCAGGACCGTCGCGTCGGCGAGCAGGTGCTGGACGGCCTGGAAGGAGCCGATCTGCCGGCCGTACTGGCGGCGCTCGCGGGCGTAGTCCACGCTCAGCCCGACGAACGAGCGCGCCGCGCCGACGAGTTCGGCGGCCACGACGACCAGCGCGTACGCCTGCCAGCGCTGCTGCGCCTCGGGCGTGAGCCGTCCGACGACCTCACCGGCGCCGGAGGCCGCCCGCACACCGCGCACCAGGTCCGCTGTCGGTGCCGACGGGCCCAGCTCGACCCGGCGCACGGTCCCTGCGGTGTCGGCGGACAGGGCGCAGTCGGCTCCCTCGCAGTCCCAGGCGACGAGCATCGACGCGTGCGGTCCGGGGAAGCGCAGGTCTCGGGCGAGGGCGATGGTGGGCCGCGAACTCCGAGACGCTTCCCCGAGCAGCCGCAGCAACTCCGGAGCGAGCAGGGCGGTGCCGAGCAGGGACGTGGTCAGTGGCTGCCTGCCGTGCTCCTCGGCGAGCAGCGCGCACTCCTGCACGGTGGCGGCCGGCGGGGAGGCGCGGCGCAGTTCCGCCAACCCCAGTTCGTCGAGCGCCTCCTGCGCGGCCGTACGCGTCCGCGACGTGACCTCGTCGGCCGAGCCCGTCCGGTACCGGGTCGCGAACGACCGCAGCATCTCGCGGACCAGGGCGAACTCCTCGCGCTCCACGATCAGCCCTCCTCGGGGGCGGCCGGGCGGCGGTGCGCGCGGGCGGCGAGGTCCTCGACGATGCGGATGTGGTCCGGGTCCGTCATCGTGGACCGCTCGGCCAGCAGCGCCGCCTCCATACCGCCGCGCGAGACCTGCTCGACCACCGCGGCCAGGGCCGCCTTGGTGGCCCGCAGCGCCTCCGCGGGCTGGGCGGCGAGCCGGTGGGCCAGCGCGAGTGCCTCGGGTATCAGGTCCGCGGCGGGGACCATCCGGTTGGCCAGGCCCAGTTCGACCGCTGTCGCCGCTGGGATGCGGTCCCCGGTGAACAGGTACTCCTTCACCCGCAACAGGCTCGTCAGCAGGGGCCACAGGGTCACTCCGCCGTCGCCCGCGACCAGGCCGACCGACACATGGGGGTCGGCGAGGTAGGCGTCCTCGGCCATCAGGACCAGGTCGCAGCCCAGGGCGAGGCTGCAACCGAGCCCGACCGCCGGGCCGTTGACCGCCGCGACCACCGGGAGCGGAAAGCGGATCATCTCGGTCTGGATGGTCCGGTCGAGCCGGATCGACCGCTCCCGCAGCTCCGGGTCGTGGTGGTGCCGGCGCAGATGGTCGAAGTCGCCGCCCGCGCTGAAGGCCCGGCCCGCCCCGGTGAGCACGACCGCGCGTGCCTTCGTGTCGTCCGCGAGCTCCCGCCACACCTCCGACAACCGGCGGTGGAGATCCGCCGAGACACCGTTGAGCCGATCAGGCCGGTTCAGTGTGACGACACGGACGTCTCCGTCGGCGGCCACGGTCAGGACGGGGCTCACGTCGCTCATGCCGCCGATGGTATTAAAGGTCAGACCGAAAGTGTCAATGGTGTTGCAGGAATCGGAGAATCGAATTCTCCTGGGCGTGCGGTCAGTCGTCCGCCTCCGCCAGTTCCACCCGTTCCCGCCGGTCCACCTCGGCGGCGACCTGTGCGAACCCGCACACATGGCGGCTCATCCGACGCTGGGCCGCCGCGGCGTCGCCCGCCCGGATCGCCTCGGTGATCCGCGCGTGCGCACGGGCGACGACTGCGCGGATCCGGGCGTCCGTGAAGTGCTCCAGGTTCGTGGCCGCGTAGATCGACTCGGAGAGCGCGCTCAGGAACCCGATGAGCAGTTCGTTGTCACCCGCCTTCGCCACGGCGCTGTGCCAGCGGATGTTGGCCCGCAGGAACCGCTGGACGTCCTCGCCGGCCTCGGTCAGCTCCGTGTGGGCGGCGTCCAGGTCCGCCAGGTCCTGCTCGGTGCGGCGCCGGGCGGCGAGTGCGGCGCAGGCCGGCTCGATCGCCTCCCGGGTCTCGTGCAGTGCCTCCAGCCGGATCTGCTGCCCCCGGATGACCAACTGCACGGTGTTCGCGAGGGATTCACGCCCCGGCCGGTGCACGAAGGCCCCGCCGCCGCGCCCGGGCCGGATCTCGACGAGCCGCTCGACCTCCAGGACGCGCAGCGCCTCCCGTACGGTCGCGCGGCTCAGCCCCGTCTGCTCCACCAGTTGCCGCTCCGGCGGCAGCGCCGTGCCCTCGCTGAACTCCCCGGACAGGATCCGCTCACGCACCTCGGCGGCCAGCACGTCCGACGCCTTGGGGACGGTGAGTGTCCCGAAGCGCGGGGAGGGGGAGGTGGGTTCGGCGCCGGTCACGGGTTCGGCCCTCTCGTCGTACGTCCGTTTTGGCTGAACCATTCAACACATTGGCTGAACCACTCAACACACCGGGTCGAGCCGCTGTCACATGACCATGCCCCCGTCCACCGGCAGCACCTGCCCGGTGACGAAGGAGGCCGCGTCCGACGCGAGGAACACGAACGCCCCGGCGACCTCCTCCGGCTCGGCCCACCGGCCCAGCGGGATGCGGGCGAGCATCCGGTCCGCGAACTTCGGGTCGGTACGGATGGTCTCGGTCATCGTCGTGGCGGCCAGCGGCGCCAGGGCGTTGACCAGGATGCGCTTCCTGGCCAGCTCCCGGGCGAGCGACTTGGTGAGGCCGATGATGCCCGCCTTGGCCGCGGAGTAGTCCACCTGGCCGAGGGTGCCGGTGATACCGGCCGAGGACGTGACGTTGACGACGCGCCCGGTGCCGTCCGTCGCGAGGAACGGCAGCGCGGCCTGGGTGCAGTGGAAGGCGCCCATCACATGGATGTCGACCAGCCGCCGGAAGGACTCCTCCCCAAGCTTCTCGAACATGGCGGGGGCGGTGACCCCGGCGTTGTTGACCAGGATGTGCAGGGTCCCGTCGGCGAGTGCCGCCGCACGCGCCACCGCCCCGTCGGCGGCCGCCCGGTCCCGTACGTCGAGGGCGGCGCTGCCGGCGCTCAGGCCCGCGGCGGACAGCTTCCCGGCGACGGCCGCGGCCGCCTCCTCGTCCACGTCGGTGACGAGCACCGCGGCTCCGGCGCGGGCCAGCGCCCCGGCGACGGCCGAACCGATGCCGCCGGCGGCCCCGGTCACCAGCGCCGAGCGCCCCGTCAGGTCGAACAGCCCCGTACGGTCGGTCATCAGTAGCTCCTCGGTAGTCCCAGCGTGTGCGATCCCAGGTAGTTCAGGACCATCTCCTGACTGACCGGCGCGATCCGCATCAGCCGTGCCTCGCGGAAGAAGCGGGCGACGGCGTACTCCTCGGAGTAGCCCATGCCGCCGTGCGTCTGCAGCGCCCGGTCGGCGGCGGTGAACCCGGCGTCCGCGCACAGGTACTTGGCGGTGTTCGCCTCGCGCCCGCACGGACGGCCGTGGTCGTAGAGCCAGGTCGCCTTGCGCAGCACCAGCTCCGCCGCGTCGAGGCGGGCGAGCGAGTCGGCGAGGGGGAACTGGATGCCCTGGTTCATGCCGATCGGGCGGCCGAACACCTCACGGTCGCGGCCGTAGCGGACCGCCCGCTCCAGGGCCACCCGGCCGATGCCGAGTGCCTCGGCGGCGATCAGCATCCGCTCGGGATTCAGGCCGTCGAGCAGGTGGCGGAACCCCTGGCCCTCCGCACCGACGCGGTCCTCGACGGGGACGCGCAGTTCGTCGATGAACAGCTCGTTCGAGGTGACGGCGTTGCGTCCCATCTTGGGGATCGGGCGGATGTCCACCCGGTCGCGGTCCAGGTCGGTCAGGAACAGGGTCATGCCGTCCGTCGGCTTCTCGACCTCGTCGCGCCTCGACGTGCGCGTGAGCAGCAGGATCTTCTCCGACTCCATCGCCTTGGAGATCCACACCTTGCGGCCGCTGACGACATAGTGGTCGCCGTCCCGGCGGGCGTACGTCGTGATGCTCGTCGTGTCCAGTCCGGCGCCGGGTTCCGTCACGCCGAAGCAGACGTGCAGGTCACCGTCCGCGATCCGGGGCAGTGTGCGGCGCTTGAGCTCCTCGGAGCCGTGCACCACGACCGGGTGCATGCCGAAGATCGACAGGTGGATCGCGCTGGCGGCGTTCATGCCGCCGCCCGAGCGTGCCACCTCCTCCAGCAGGAGGGTGGCCTCGGTGATGCCGAGGCCATGGCCGCCGTAGGCTTCCGGGATGGTGATTCCCAGCCAGCCCCCGCCCGCGACGGCGGCGTAGAACTCCTCGGGGAACGCGTGGTCGCGGTCCTTTTCCATCCAGTACCGGTCGTCGAAGTCGCGTAGGAGGCCGGCCACCGCCTTGCGGATCGTCTCCTGGTCCTCGGTCAGCTCGAAGTCCACGGCGGGGAACCCCTCTGCCGGATGCTGATGTGTGAAACATATCAAAGGTCAGACCGAAAGCTTCGTCAACCACTCGGGGAACGCGGGCAGTTGGCCGGGGATGCGTGAGCACGCGAGAAGGGCCCGCACGGTGGGTGCGAGCCCTTCGGGAAGCCAGGGGACCGTCGGATCAGGTCTTGGCGGTCGTCGTCTTCTTGGCGGAAGTCTTCTTCGCCGCCGCCTTCTTGGTGGTTGTCTTCTTGGCCGCCGCGCGCCCCGGGGTTGCCTTCTTGGTGCCGGTGCCGGTCGTCGGGCCCGCCCCGGTGATGCCGCCCAGGCAGAAGTCCCAGACCTCCTCCGCGCTGATCGGCGAGGGGTGGGCGCCGACCGGAGCCGCGGGAGCCCGGGCCGTGAACATCGCCGTCTGCATGATCAGGGACGCGGTGCGGCGCGGCTTCGGGGCGACCGCCTGACCGGCCTCGACCGCCTCCTCCACCAGCTCCGTGAAGAAGGCGAGCAGCGGCAGGTGGGCGGTCGCCACCTGGTCCGGATGGCTGACCAGCAACTGGACTGCGAAGTCGGTGAAGAGCGGCGACTGCCGGCCCTCGCGGGGCTTGGAGGAGTCGTACAGCAGGTCGACCGCGATCCTGAGCCGCTCCAGCGGATCCCGCCCCGCGGCCGACTTCTCCCGGATCTCGGCGGCCGACTTCGACAGCGCGTCCTCGAAGAGGGCGAGCAGCAGCTCGTGTTTGCCGTCGAAGTGCTGGTAGAAGCTGCGCAGCGACTGCCGTGAGCGCTCCACGACCTCCTGCACCGTGAAGTCCGTGGTGCCCTTGTCGGCGATCAGCTCCTGCGCGGCGTCCAGGAAGCGCTGCACGCGTTGCTCGGCGCGCAGCTTGGCGGCGCGGGTGGACCGCTCGACGGCTCGCTGCCGCCAGGCGGGCTCGGGGCTCTCGATCGGTTCTGCGGGGGCGGCATTCATGAGTAGAACGGTACTCCACTCATGTGAAAAGAGAGGGCGCTGCCCCTACCGAGTCGCGCTCCATCCGAAACGAGACTCTTACTTCTCTCTGGCGAGAATGTTATTCTCGCCCGGCGTGTTGCCGCATGAGGTGCCACCGGTACGGCGGGAGAGCGGAGGCCGGACGTGGAGTTCGAGCTCGACGAGGAGCAGCGCATGCTGCGGCGCACGGTGCGCGAGACCGTCGCCAAGGTGCGCGCCCGGCCCGAGGACCGGCAGTGGGAGACCTATCTGAAGCTCGGCTGGCTGGAGGCCCCTCCGCTGGAACTCGCCCTCATTCTGGAGGAGTTGGGGTACGCCGCCGACCCGACGCCGTTCCTGGCCACCGCCACCTGGTTCGCCCCGCTCACCGGCCGCCTCCCCGAGGGCAGCGGCACCGCCGTCTTCGACGGCACCGGCCGTTACGTCCTCGACGCCGACCGCGCCGACGAGGTCGCCCTGCTCACGCCGGACGGCGTCACCGTCGTACGAGGTGCCGACCTGGCCGCCGAACGGGTTCCCGTCCTGGATCCGCACCTCCACATCGCCCACGTCAGCGCCGGTGGACTCGTCGCAGGCGTGCCCGACCTGGCCCTGACGGGGCTCGCGGCCACCGCCGTCGGCGCCTGCCGCCGCATCCTCGACCTGGTCCTCGCGCATGTGAAGCAGCGGGTGCAGTTCGGCCGGCCGCTCGGCTCCTTCCAGGCCGTCAAGCACAAGGCCGCCGACATGCACGTGGCCATCGAGCGCGCCCGCGCCCTCACCCACTTCTCCGCCCTGACCGTCGCCGAGGACGACCCGCGCCGCACCCGCGCCGCGCACATGGCCAAGGCGGCGGCGGGGGAGTGCCAGCGGACCGTGTTCCGGCACGGGCTGCAGCTGTTCGGCGCCATGGGCTTCACCTGGGAGAACGAGCTGCAGTACCACCTGAAGCGGGCCCAGGCCTGCGACCTGCTCCTCGGCACCGCCTCCGACCACAGGAAGGCCCTCCTGGTCTCATGAAGCTCGCCGACGACCCCGAGGTGGCGGAGTTCCGCGCGCGGTTCTCCGCCTTCCTCGACACTCACCTGCCCGCCGAGGCCGAGGCCCGCGAGCGCTCCCGCTCCAGCGCCCACGTGCCCGGCTGGGCACGCCGCTGGCAGCGCACCCTCTTCGACGCGGGCTGGCTGCTGCCCGGCCGGCCACCCGAGTACGGCGGCCGCGACGCCACCCTGCCCCAGCAGCTCGCCCACCTGGAGGAACTGGCCCGCCGCCGCATCTACCACAGCTTCAACCCGCAGGGCCTCGGCATCATCGCCGCCTCCCTGCTCACCTTCGGCACCGAGGAGCAGAAACGCCGCTGGGCCGTGCCGATCCTGCGCGCGGAGATCACCGCGGCACTCGGCATGAGCGAACCCGACGCCGGCTCCGACCTGGCCTCCCTGCGCACCCGGGCCGTGCCCGTCGAAGACGGTTTCGTGGTCAACGGCCAGAAGATCTGGACCTCGGGCGCCCACGACGCCGACGTGCTGCTCACCTTCGTCCGCACCGACCCCGACGCGCCCAAGCACCAGGGCATCAGCGCCCTGCTGATCCCCACGGACGCCGAGGGCGTCGTCCGCCGCCCCTTCGGATCGATCGCCGCCGAGGGCGACCTCGACTTCAACGAGGTGTTCTTCACCGACGTACGGGTGCCGCGCGAGAACCTGCTCGGCCCGCAGGGCGAGGGCTGGCGCGTCGCGAACGGCTCCCTCGGCCACGAACGCACCCTGCTGTGGCTGTCGTACGCCGAACGCCTGGAGGACCTGGCGCAGGACGCGGCCGACGTCGGCGCCGGCCAGGAGTGGTACGCCACCCTCCTCATGGACCTCCAGGCGTTGCGGCTCCTCGGCTACCGGCAACTCGGCCCGGACCGCGACCCCGCCGAGATCTCCGTGCTCAAGCTGCTCGGCTCCGAGGCGGTCCAGAACGCCTCCCTGCACGCGCTGGAGGCCCACGGTGCCGAGGCGCTGCCGCATCCGGCCCGCACCGGGCCGTACCACCACATGAACAACGAGGACTTCATCTCCAGCTGGTTCGAGCGGTACGCGCGCAGCTTCGCCGGCACGATCGCCGGCGGCACCAGCGAGATCCAGCGGAACATCATCGCCGAGCGCCTCCTCGGCCTGCCCAGGTAGGGAGAGCCATGGACCAGATCCTGTACGAGGCGAAGGACGGCATCGCCACTGTCACCCTCAACCGTCCCGAGGCCGCCAACGCCCAGACCATGGCCCTCCTCGACGACCTGGACGCGGCCTGGACCCGGGCCGCGCGGGACGAGGAGGTGCGGGTGGTCGTGCTGAAGGCGAACGGCCGGCACTTCTCCGCCGGACACGACCTGAAGGACCGCTGGCCCGGCCCCGGCGAGATCACCCTGGAGTGGATCTACGACGCCGAGACGCGCCGCTACCTGGAGTACTCGCTGAAGTGGCGCAACATCCCCAAGCCCACCATCGCGGCCGTCCAGGGAAAGTGCATCGCCGCGGGGCTGATGCTGTGCTGGCCGTGCGATCTGATCGTGGCCGCGGAGAACGCCGAGTTCTCCGATCCGGTGGTGCACATGGGCATCGGCGGGGTCGAGTACCACGGGCACACCTGGGAGCTCGGCCCGCGCAAGGCCAAGGAGATCCTCTTCACCGGCCGGCCGCTGACCGCGCGCGAGGCCGAACAGGTCGGCATGGTCAACAAGGTCGTCCCCCTGGACGAACTCCACGACCACGCCCACGAGTTGGCGGCGCGGATCGCGCGAATGCCGCCCTTCGGGCTGCGCCAGGCCAAGCGCGCCGTCAACCAGACCCTCGACGTCCAGGGCTTCTACGCCGCCCTCCAGGCCGTCTTCGACATCCACCAGACGGGCCACGGCAACGCGCTGAGCGTGGACGGCTTCCCGATCCTGACCCGCCTCGACGAGATGAAGTCCCGCCTGAAGCAGGGCTGAGCCCGCGCCGGAATCGGGCGCGGGCTTCCCGCTTGTCCGTCTGTCCGTCTGCTAGAACCCTCCGTCGTCGAGCCCGGGATCCAGCTCAAGACCGAAGGTGTTGAACGCCATCGCCAGCGTCCCATACGCGCCGACGGTGAACACGAAGTCCAGCAACTGCCGTTCGTCCAGCTCCTTCGCCAGCTCGTCGTACGTCGCGTCGGAGAGCCCGAAGTCGCTGTCCAGCTCGTCGACGGCACGGTTCACCAGGGTGCCGGTGCCCGCCCGCACCTGTGCCAGCTCCTCCTCGGTCACCCCCACCCGCCGGCCGATCAGCACATGCTGCGCCCACTCGTACCGGCACCGGCGCCGCCACGCCACCCGCAGGATCGCCAGCTCGCGCGTCTTCTCCGGCAACGTGTTGCGCGCCAGCAGATGCGTGTTGAAGGTCAGGAACGCCCTGGCGAGAGCCGGATGGCGCACGAGCAGGCCCAGGGCGTTCGACGGGGGCACCCTCCGCCCGCCCGTCAGCGGCCGCAGCGCCTCGGCGTCCCACTCCTCGTACGGCACCGGGGGCAGCCTCGTCATGTGTTGCGGCCCCCGTTCACGCCGATGATCTGGCCGGTGATGTAGCCGGCCTCCTCCGAGACCAGGAACGAGCAGGTCGCGGCGATGTCCTCCGGGTGGCCGACCCGGCGCACCGGTGTGCGGGCGATGTGGTCCTCGATGGTGCCCCCGAGCTGCTCCTTCCGCTCGGCGGCGCGCAGCATCGGGGTGTCGATGAAACCGGGCGGGATCGCGTTGACCGTGATGCCCCGCGGGCCGAGTTCCAGCGCGAGGGACTTGGTCAGCCCGTTCACCGCGGACTTGGCGGCGACGTAGTGCGCCATGAACGGCTGGCCGGCGTGTGTGCTGGAGGAGGAGATGTTGACGATCCGGCCCCAGCGGCCCTCCCACATGTCCGGCAGCGCCGACTGCACGCAGTGGAAGACGCCGTTGAGGTTGATGTCGACGACCCGCTGCCAGTCCTCGAAGGACAGCTTGCCGAAGCGGGTGAAGCCGTCCCGGCCGGCCGCGTTGACCAGCACGGCGACCGGCCCGAGGCGCTCGCGCACCGCGTCCATCGCCTTGTCGACCTGGCCGCGGTCGGTGACGTCGACGCTGAGGCCGTAGCCCTCCTCGACAGGGGCGAGGTCGAACACGGCGACGTTCAGGCCGTCGGCGGCGAGCCGGCCGGCGATCGCCCGTCCGATGCCGGAGGCGCCGCCGGTCACGACCGCCGTCCGTTTCGACGCGGCGCTCATGCGAACGCCTCGTCTCCGACGACGGTGGTGCGGTGCAGCAGCCGCTCGGAGTTCTCGTCGTAGGGCAGGGCCCGGTGCAGGATGCCGGTGTTGTCCCAGACCACCAGGTCGCCGACCTCCCAGTCGTGGGCGTAGCGGAACCGCTCCTGGGTCGTCCAGTCCAGCAGCTCGTCCAGCAGCGCCCGGCTGTCGTCGCGGCCCATGCCGACGACGTGGTCGGCGGTGGTGCCGGTGACCAGGGAGCGGCGGCCGTCCCGGCGGTGCCACACCAGGGACATCTCGTGGGCGGGCTGGGTGCGCCAGGCCGCGAGTTCCTTCTCGCCGGGGTCGGGGTTCACCAGCCGCTGCGCGGCCTCGAAGCTGTGCACCACGCGCAGGTTCTGGTAGCGCTCGCGCTCCTTCTCCGGCAGGTTCTCGTACGCCGCGTAGGTGCTGGCGAACTCGGTGCCGCCGCCCGTCATGGCGACGTGCCGGGCGGTCAGCGTGGTGGCCTTGACCGGCACATCGTCGCTGGTGCCGTCGAGGTGCCAGAAGAACGCCCCCTTGATGTACTTGGCGCTGTCGCTCAGGGCCGGATTGACGGAGATGGGGAAGATCTCCCGGCCGCGCAGCGAGACCACCGCGCCGAGCCGGCGGCTGAAGGCGATCTGCTGCTTGTCGTCGAGGTGCAGCCCGCGCACCAGGAGCACGCCCCGCCACTTGAGGGCCTCGACACAGCGCTGGACGAAGGAGTCGTCGAGCGGGTCGGTGACGCCGGTGAACTCCACCCCGAGAGAGGGACTCAGGGCCTTCGATTCGATCATGGAAACACCTCTTCCGTATGCGAGAACGGTATTCTCGCCCGGCGTGCCAGGGAAGGGTAGAGCATCATGTTCTCCTGTCTGGATCCTTGATTCACGCAAATGGAGAATGTAGTTTCCGAACAGTCGAGCGAGGAGGCTGGTATGCGGTTCAAGGACAAGGTGGCCATCGTCACCGGGGCCGGACAGGGCATCGGTGAGGGCTATGCCAAGGCGCTGGCCGCCGAGGGCGCGCGGGTCGTGGTCGCGGAACTGAACGAGGAGCAGGGGCAGCGGGTCGCCAAGGAGATCGGCGACGCGCTGTTCGTGAAGGTCGACGTCGCCGACCCGGCCTCGGCGCAGGCACTCGTCGACACCGCGATCCGTGAGTTCGGTCGGATCGACTACCTGGTCAACAACGCGGCGATCTTCCACGGCATGCGCCGTGAGGGCCTCGTCACCGTCGACTACGACTACCTCGACCGGTTCCTGAAGGTGAACCTGCTGGGTGCGCTGTACGTCACGCGCGCCGCTCTGCCGCACCTCAAGGAGGGCGCGGCCATCGTCAACCAGTCGTCCACCGCCGCCTGGCAGGCCACCGCCTTCTACGGGCTCGCCAAAGCCGGCATCAACCACCTCACGGCATCCCTCGCCGCCGAGCTCGGCGGCCGCGGCATCCGCGTCAACGCGATCGCGCCCGGTCCGACGGACACCGAGGCGGCCCGCAGCATCATCCCCGAGGAGGTCCGCTCGGCCATGGTGGGGTCCTTCGCCCTCAAGCGCATGGGCACCCCAGCCGACCAGGCGGGCGCCCTGCTGTTCCTGCTCTCCGACGACGCCGCCTGGATCACCGGCCAGGTCGTCGCCGTCGACGGCGGATCGGTGGTGAGGCTGTGAGCGCGCCGGTCGTGAAGTCCCAGCTCGTCGACGGCGAACTCACCGCCGCCGCCGCCACCTTCGCCTCGTACAACCCGGCCACCGGCGAACTCCTCGGCCACGCTCCCGACGCGACGCAGACCGACGCCGAGACGGCGGTCGCCGCCGCCCGCCGCGCCTTCGACACCACCGACTGGTCCACCAACAGGGAGCTGCGGCTGCGCTGCCTGCGCCAGCTGCACGCCGCCCTCGACGAGCACCGCGAGGACCTGCGCGAGCTGACCATCGCCGAGGTCGGCGCACCCCGCCAGCTCACCCACGGCCTGCAGCTCGACGAGCCGATCGGCATCGTGAAGTACTACGCCGACCTGCTGGAGACCTACGAGTTCACCGAGGACCTCGGCGAGACCGAGTCGCGCGGTCGGCGCCACCACCGCTGGGTGGAGAAGGAGGCCGTCGGCGTCGTCGCCGCGATCCTGCCGTACAACTTCCCCAACCAGCTCGCCCTCGCCAAGCTCGCCCCCGCGCTCGCCGCCGGCTGCACGGTCGTCCTCAAGGGCGCCCCGCAGACCCCGCTCACCACCCTCGCGCTCGGCGAACTCATCGCCGGGCACACCGACATCCCGCCCGGCGTCGTCAACATCCTCAGCTCCTCGCGCGCCGAGACCGGCGAGGTCCTCACCACCCACCCCGACGTCGACGCGGTCACCTTCACCGGAGCCACCACGACCGGCCGCCGCATCATGGCCGCCGCGGCCGGCAGCGTGAAGCGGGTCTTCCTCGAACTCGGCGGCAAGTCCGCCATGATCGTGCTGGAGGACGCGGACTTCACCCAGGCCGCCATGTTCGCCGCCTTCACCATCTGCTCCCACTCAGGCCAGGGCTGCGCCCTCACCTCCCGCCTCCTCGTCCCCCGCCAACACCACGACCGGATCGTGCAGTTGGTCGCCGCCGGCATGGAACGCGTCCGCGTCGGCGACCCCACCGACCCGAAGACCGCCATGGGCCCGCTCATCAGCGAGCAGCAGCGCGACAAGGTCGACGGCATGGTGCGCCGCGCCGTCGAGGCGGGGGCGACCCTGGTGCGCGGCGGCAAGCCCGTCGACCCGGGGTTCTTCTACGAGCCCACCCTCCTCGCGCACGTCGACCCCGACAGCGAGATCGCCCAGGAGGAGGTCTTCGGACCCGTCCTCGCGGTGATCCCCTTCGACGACGAGGACGACGCCGTACGCATCGCCAACCACTCGAAGTACGGGCTGTCCGGAGCGGTGCACAGCGCCGACGAGGACCGCGCGATCCGGATCGCCCGCCGCGTCCGCACCGGCACGTTCTCCATCAACGGCGGCAACTACTTCGCGCCGGACGTGCCGTTCGGCGGCTACAAGCAGTCCGGCATCGGCCGGGAGAGCGGCCGCGCCGGATTCGAGGAGTTCCTGGAGGAGAAGGCGTTCGCGCGCGTGGTCGTGCCCCAGGAGCAGCCGTGAGGCCGCTGGAGGGGATCCGCGTCCTGGAGGTCGCCATGTACGGCTTCGTGCCCTCGGCCGGAGCCGTGCTCGCCGACTGGGGCGCCGACGTGGTCAAGGTGGAGCACGCGGTCAACGGCGACCCGCAGCGCGGGCTGCGCCGGACCGGCACGTTCAGGGTGGAGGGCGACCCCAACCCGAACGTCGCCCACGCCAACCGCGGCAAGCGCTCCCTCGGCCTCGACATGGCGACCCCCGAGGGCCGTGAGGTGCTGCACGAACTGGCGAAGGACGCGGACGTGTTCCTCACCAGCTTCCTGCCCGCCGCCCGCGCCCGCTTCGGCATCGACGTCGACGACATCCGCGCCGTCAACCCGCGCATCGTCTACGCCCGCGGCACCGCGCTCGGCCCACGCGGCCCCGAGGCCGGCAAGGGCGGCTACGACATGACCGCCTTCTGGGCCCGCGCCGGCACGGCCGCCAGCATCACCCCGCCCGGCACCGAGGGCCTGATCAGCCCGCCCGGCCCCGCCTACGGCGACACCATCTCCGGCACCAACCTCGCCGGCGGCATCGCGGCCGCGCTGCTGCGCCGCGAACGCACCGGCGAGACGTCCGTGGTGGACGTCTCCCTGCTCGGCAGCGGCCTGTGGGCGATGGGCCACGCCATCGGAGTGTCCCTGCGCCTGGAGCGGCCGTGGGAGGGCGTGGCCCCGAGCGGCCACGGCTCACCCACCAACCCGCTCTCCGGCCTCTACCGCACGGCCGACGACCGGTACGTCTCCTTCGTCATGCTCCAGCCGGCGAAGTTCTGGGCGAACGTGTGCCACTGCCTCGGCCACCCGGAGCTCGCCGACGACCCGCGCTTCGCCACCGCGGAGTCCATCGCCGCGCACACCGACGAGGCGGTGAAGACCCTCCGCGAGATCATCGCGGGCCGCACCCTCGCCGAATGGTCGCGGCGCCTCGCCGCCCTGGACGGCCCCTGGGCGCCGGTCCAGGACACCCTGCAGGCCGCCGCCGACGCCCAGGTGCGGGCCAACGGCTACATCGGCGACGCCGGCGAGCTCGAACTGGTCGCCAGCCCCGTCCAGTTCGACGTCGACGACACCCGCCTCGAACCCGCTCCCGAGTTCGCCGCGCACACCGAGGAGATCCTCACCGAACTCGGCTACGACTGGGACCGCATCCTCGCCCTCAAGGCGAGCGGCGCGGTCACCTGACCCGCACCACTGAAGTCTCCCTCGGACGACGGCGTCCGAGCTCCCCGAGGAGGCACCTTGCGCAGACTGCTGATCGGCACGGTCACCGCGGTCGCGGTGCTGCTCGCCGGCTGTTCCACCCGCTCCGACGACGAGAGCGACACCGCACGGAAGGCGAGCCCCGCCGCCGAGGAGACCGGGACCACGTCGGACTTCGGCACGCTGAAGGACGTGTGCGGGCCGGGCACCGCCAAGCCCTCGACCGTGCGGGGCGTCACCGGCGAGAGGGTCCAGGTCGGCGTCATGACCGACATGGGCTTCAGCAAGAAGTCCGAATTCGTCGACGCCGCCGAGGTGTTCACCTCCTGGTGCAACGACGCGGGCGGCATCAACGGCCGCGAGATCGTCCCCGTGACGCGGGACGCGAAGCTCATGGAGGTCCGACAGCGCACCCTGGAAGCCTGCAAGGCGGACTTCGCACTGGTCGGCGGCGGTGCCGCACTCGACAGCCTGGGCGTCAAGGACCGCCTGAACTGCCTCCTGCCGAACTTCCCCGCCCAGTCCAGCCAGGCCGGCGCCATCGGCTCCGACCTCCAGGTGCTCGCGGCCGGCCCGGTCGCCGGGTACTTCCAGTACTCCGGCTTCTACACCTGGCTGCTGAAGGACAAGTACCCCGACTCGGCACAGAAGGTCGGCGTCATCGCGGGTGACGCCCCCGTCACCAAGGGCATGGCCGCCCAGTTCAAGGAGGCCGTCGCCGGTCTCGGCGGCAAGGTCTCCTACAGCGATCTGTACCCGTCGGCCGGCGTCTCGGACTGGACCCCGTACGCACAGTCGATCAAGAAGGACGGAGTCAGGGGCCTGGTCTTCCTGGGTGACTTCGCGAGCCTCGCCAAGCTGGAGCAGGCCCTGACCAACATCGGCTACGCGCCCGACTGGATCGACGCCAACAGCAACGCCTACGGATCCGCCTTCCCGAAGCTGGCGGGACCGGCCCTGGCCAGGCAGCACAACTACGCCGAACTGTTCGCCACCGCCCCGCTGGAGAGCGCGGCGGACAACTCCGCCACCCAGCAGGTGATCGACCTGTTCGAGAAGTACGCGCCGGGCAAGGAGGTCACGTACCCGGTCCTGCGCGCCTTCTCCGCCTGGCTGATCTTCGCCGTCTCCGCCCGCGACTGCGCCACCCTCACCCGCACCTGCGTCCACGACAACGCGATGAAGCACCAGGAGTGGACCGCGGGAGGTCTGCAGGCCCCGTTCGACCTCACCTCCAAGGAGCCGCCCACGTGCTACTGCGTCGTCGAGGCGACCGCCGAGGGCTGGCGGCCCGCCGACTTCGAGCCGGACAACGGCTCCTTCCGCTGCGACGCCCCCGCCTACAAGTACAAGGGCGACTACGGAAAGCCGGTCACCCTGGCCGACGTCGGCAAGTCCATGTCCGATCTCACCTGATGCCCGGACCTGACCCGAAGGGAAGTTGAAGCACGTGAAGGTACGCGTCGACCCCGAGCGCTGCCAGGGCCACACCCTGTGCGCCATGCGCGCCCCGGAGGTCTTCGAACTGAGCGAGATCGACGGGCACTCCTCGCCGATCACCGAGGAAGTCCCGCAGGCTCAGCAGGACGCGGTGGTCGAAGCCGTCCGGTCCTGCCCCGAACGCGCCATCAGCGTGATCTGAGCGGGCGCGGCAGACCGAGAGGAAGGCAACCATGACCACACCGGACAGCACGGACGACGGGGCCCGCAAGCAGCCCCGCGTCCACTTCGACCGACACGCCCCCGAGTACCGGCACCGGTTCGAGGAGCAGACCCGCGAGTTCCACGCGGGCTGCCCGCTCGCCTGGACCGACACCTACGGCGGGCACTGGGTGGCCGCCGGCAACCGCGAACTGCTCGCCTTCGCCCGGGCCGGCGACAAACTCTCCAACGACCACGACGTGCACGGCGAGCGCCGCGGCTACCAGGGCATCAGCATCCCCGCGCCGCCCCGCGGCAAGGGCCTGCGCGGCGGCTTCCTGGAGATGGACCCGCCCGAGCAGCGCGCCTACCGCACCGCCCTCAACCCCTACCTCTCCCCGGCGGCCGTCAAGCGGTGGATCCCGTTCATCGACGAGGTCGCCCGCGCCTGCCTCGACGAGCGGATCGAGAGCGGCCGGATCGACTTCGTCGACGACCTCGCCAACATCGTCCCGGCCGTCCTCACCCTCGCCATGATGGGCATCCCGCTGAAGAAGTGGGAGCTGTACAACGAGCCCGCCCACGCGGGCGTCTACACCCCGCCGAACTCACCGGAGATGGCCCGCGTGGTGGAGGCGCACATGGCGATGCTCCAGGACATCGCCGCCACCCTCCAGGACGTCCGCGCCCATCCGCGTCCCGGCCTCGTGGACGCCCTCGTCCGCATGGAGATCGACGGAGCAACCCCGCCCGAGGCCGACCTGGTCGGTGCCCTCGCGCTGCTCATCGGCGGCGGCTTCGACACCACCACGGCGCTCACCGCGCACTCCCTGGAGTGGCTCTCCGAGCACCCCGAGGAGCGCGAGCGCATCAGCCGCGAGCGCGACAGCCTGCTCGACCCGGCCACCGAGGAGTTCCTGCGCTACTTCACGCCGGCGCCCGGGGACGGCCGTACCGTCGCGGAGGACTGCGAGATCGCCGGCGTCGAGTTCAAGGAGGGCGACCGGGTGTGGCTGTCCTGGGCCATGGCCAACCGCGACCCGTCCGTCTTCCCCGACCCCGACCGCGTCGATCTCACCCGCGGCGGCAACCGGCACACCGCCTTCGGTCTCGGCATCCACCGCTGCATCGGCTCCAACGTGGCCCGCACGGTCTTCAAGCGGATGCTCGTCCAAGTCCTCGACCGCATCCCGGACTTCGTCTGCGATCCCGAGGGCACCGTCCACTACGAGACCATCGGCGTCATCCAGGGCATGCGCCACCTGCCGGCCGGCTTCACCCCCGGCCGCCGCCTGGGGCCGGGACTGGAGGAGACCCTCGTGACGCTTCAGGAAGCCTGCGACGAACAGGGCCTGGCCGCCCCCGTCACCGTCCGCAAGGCGGAGGCGAAGATCCGTTGAGCAGTACGCCGGCAGCCGTCCGTCCGCAGCCGCGGACCACCCAGGAGACCGAGTTCTTCTGGACGTCCGGCCGCGACGGACGGCTCCGCTTCCAGGCCTGCGCGAGCTGCCGCGCACTGATCCACCCGCCCCGGCCGGTCTGCCGCCACTGCCGGGGGCACGACACGCAGATCCGTGAGGTGTCCGGCCGGGCCACCCTGATCGGCTTCACCGTCAACCACCGCTTCCCGTTCCCCGGCCTGCCCACCCCCTTCGTCGTCGCCCAGGTGGCGATCGAGGAGGACCCCAGGGTGCGGCTGACGACGAACGCCGTCGGCTGCGCGCCGGAGGACCTGAGGCTCGGCATGCGCATGGAGGCGGTGTTCGAGCAGGCGGGCGAGGCATGGCTGCCACTGTTCCGCCCGTGCGCCGAACAACCGCCCGCGGCCCCGCTTCCCGCGGACGAGCCCGTGCGGACGACCACGGCCGCCCCCTCGCGCAGGTTCGAGGAGCGAGCGGTCATCACCGGCGCCGGAGCCTCCCGCATCGGCCGCCGCCTCATGGTCCCGCCCCTCGAACTCACCGTCGAGGCCTGCGAGAAGGCAGTCGCCGACGCCGGACTCACCCTCGACGACATCGACGGCCTGTCCACCTACCCGGGCGGCGGCGCGTACGGCGGTTTCGCCGAGGGCGGGGTGACCGCGCTGGAATCGGCGCTCGGCATCCGCCCGGTCTGGCACAACGGCGCGGCGGAGACCTTCGGACCCGGCGGCTCGGTGATCGCCGCGATGCTCGCCGTCGCGGGCGGCCTGGCCCGGCACGTGCTGTGCTTCCGTACGGTCTGGGAGGCGACGTACGCCGAACTCGTACGGCAGGGAAAGATCCCTATGCCGCGGCCCGCGGGCCCCGACGGCTGGTTCAAGCCGTTCGGCGCCGTCTCACCCGCGATCATGCTGGCGATGAACGCCCAGCGGCACATGCACCGCTACGGCACCACCCGCGAGACCCTCGGCCGGATCGCCCTCAACCAGCGCGCGAACGCCGCCCTCCACCCGGACGCGGTCTACCGGGACCCGCTCACCCTGGACGACTACCTCGCGGCGCGCACCGTCACCACCCCCTTCGGCCTGTACGACTGCGACGTGCCGTGCGACGCCTCGGTGGCCGTCGTCGTCTCCGCCGCCGAGACGGCCCCCGACCTGCCGAAGCGGCCGGTGCGCGTCGAGGCCGTCGGTACGCGCGTCGTGGAGCGCCCGGAGTGGGACCAGGCATCCCTCACCCACGAACCGCAGGTCCTCGGCCAGGCCGCCCACCTGTGGACCCGCACCGATCTGCGCCCCGGCGACGTGGACGTGGCGCTGCTCTACGACGGCTTCACCTTCAACTGCCTGTCCTGGATCGAGGCGCTCGGCTTCTGCGGCATCGGCGAGGCCCGCGACTTCCTGGACGGCGGCAAGAACATCGCCCGCGACGGGACACTGCCGCTCAACCCGCACGGCGGTCAGCTCTCGCACGGCCGCACCCACGGCATGGGCCTGCTGCACGAGGCCGTGCTCCAGCTGCGCGGCGAGGCCGGAGCACGCCAGGTGGCCGGCGCGCGCACCGCGGTGGTCTCCAGCGGCGGGCTCACCCCCAGCGGCGTACTCCTGCTCAGGACGGACGAATGACCTCTCTGGAACCCGAACTCGACGCCGCGGTACGCCGGCAGGAGGCCGACGTACGCGGCATCCCCGCCTCCGCCCTGCTCGCCGAGGCGTCCCGCCCGCAGGCCGTGATCGTCGCCCTGCACGGCGGCGCCACCACCTCCGCCTACTTCGACCACCCGGGCCACCCGAGGCTGTCCCTCCTGCGTACCGCCGCCGCGGCGGGCTTCACCGTCCTCGCCCTGGACCGCCCCGGCTACGGCGGTTCGGCCGGGTACGAGGACCGGTTGCGCACGCCCGAGCAGCGCACCGACTTCGCGTACGAGGCCGTCGAAGCGCTGCTCGACGGGCGCGAGCGCGGTGTCGGCACGTTCCTGTGGGCCCACTCGGCGGGCTGCGAGCTGACCGTGCGGATGGCGAGCGACCCGCGCGGTGCGCGACTGCTGGGCGTGGAGCTGGCCGGGATGGGCCGCGTCCACCACCCGAACGCGCTGCACGCGATGGAGGAGTGGCGGCGCGATCCCGCCCGCCCCCGGCCGAGCCTGCGCCGGACCCTGTGGGACCCGCCGCACGCCTACCCGCCCGACGTGCACGGCGGTCGGCGGATCGGCGCCGCCTCGCCCGCGTACGAGGGGAGCCGGGAGGGCTGGCAGGAGGAGTTCGCCCGGCTCGCGGCGCGCGTCCCGGTGCCGGTGCACATCACCCTGGGCGAGTACGAGCAGGTGTGGGCGAACGGCCCGGACGGACTGGCCGACGTCGCGTCGATGTTCACCGGTTCGCCCCGTGTGGTGCTGCACGAGCAGGCGGGCGGCGGCCACAACACCAGCGTGGGCCGCACCGCCCTCGCCTACCACCTGCACGTGCTGGCCTTCGTCGAGGAGTGCGCGCTCGGCGTGCGGGCCCTGCCCACCGAGAAGGGCGGCCAGGATGGGTGAAGCGGCGGACGCCGGCCTGCTGGCCGTACGGCTCGTGCTCGGCGCGGTCATGGCGGCGCACGGCTGGAACCACTGGCGCGGCGGTGGCGGCATCACCGGCACCGCGGGCTGGTTCGCGGGCCTCGGCCTGACCCGGCCGCGGCTGCAGGCATGGCTGAGCGTGCTGACCGAACTCGGTGCGGGCGCCCTGCTCGTGGCCGGGCTGTTCACTCCGCTGGCCTGCGCCGCCGTCCTCTCGGTGATGCTGGTCGCCGGACTGCTCGCGCACCGCCCCAACGGCTTCTTCGTGTTCAGGGAGGGCTACGAGTACGTCCTCGTCCTGGGCGTGCTCGCGCTGGCGCTCGGCGCCTGGGGGCCAGGGAGGTACGCGCTGGACACGGCCGCGGACATCGCGGTGACCGGATGGGCGGGCGCCGGTGTGGTGCTCGGCGTGGGGGCGGTGGCGACGGCCGGACTGCTCGCCGCGTTCTGGCGCCCGCGGAGGACGACCTGAGGAGGCGGTCCGCGTGCGCGTGGGCTTCATCGGACTGGGCAGCCAAGGCGCACCCATGGCGCGGCGGATCGTCGAGGCGGGCTTCGACACCACCCTGTGGGCCCGGCGGCGTGCCTCACTCGCCCCGTTCGCCGGCACCGCCGCCAAGGCGGCCGGCTCGCCGGCCGAACTGGCCGCCGCCTGCGACGTGGTGTGCCTGTGCGTGGTCGACGACGCCGACGTCGAACAGGTCGCGTACGGACGGGACGGCGTCCTGGCCGGTCTGCGCCGGGGCGGTGTGGTCGTGGTGCACTCCACCGTCCACCCCGACACCTGCCGCCGTCTCGAGGAGCACGCCCGCGTCAAGCGGGTCCCGGTGCTCGACGCGCCGGTCAGCGGGGGAGGGCGAGCCGCCGAACAGGGGTCCCTGCTCGTCATGGTGGGCGGCGACCCCCAGGTCTTCGCCTACTGCCGCCCGGTGTTCGCCGCCTACGGCGACCCGGTCGTCCACCTCGGCGCCACCGGCGCCGGGCAGACCGCCAAACTCCTCAACAACGTCCTGTTCACCGCCCAGTTGGGGCTCGCCGCCGACGCCCTCGCGCTGGGTGCGGCACTCGGCCTGGACCGGGCCGGACTGGGCCGGATCCTGCCGCGCGGCAGCGCGCACAGCTTCGCGCTGGAGCGGGTCGCCGACGCCGGCGGCACCCTGGACCGCATCGCCGCCCACGCGGGCGGACTGCTGGCCAAGGACGTACGGCTGCTGGCGGGGATCGCGGAGAGCGCCGACGCGGCGGGCGTCCGGGACCCGGGGCCGGTCCGGAAGGCCGCCCGCGCCACCCTGGACGCCATGGGGCTGTGACCTCTCGGCGGGAAATCCGTACGCCCCCCTCGCCCTGCCCCGGCGGCCGTACGTACTGTGTGCGGGCACCTGTCCAACGGCGGAAGGGGCGCGACGTGGCGTCGGCACGGCGTGAGGAGATCCTTCAGGCGGCGCTCGACGTCTTCGCCGAGCGTGGTTTCCGGGGCACCTCGATCGACGCGGTAGCGGAGCGCGCCGGTCTCACCCGGCAGGGCGTGCTGCACTACTTCCCCAGCAAGAAGCAGTTGCTGCTGGAGGTCCTGAACTACCGCGAACAGCTCAACCGGGAGCATCTGGCCGGTCGGAAGGCCGGCGAGGACTGGGCCGGAGACTTCGCCGAAGCCGTCGCCTTCGAGCAGGACCATCCCTCACTCGCCACGGTGTACAGCGTGGTCGTGGCCGAGGCGGTCACCGGCCAGGAACCGGCCGCCGGATACGTCAGGGACCGCTGCCGGTCCCTTCAGGAGCACCTCACCGGGCTCCTGACCGAGCGCTACGGGGAGCGGCTGCCGAGCGGCCTGAGCCCGCGGACCGCGGCGACAGCCGTCCTCGCCCTCATCGAGGGTCTCCACCCGATGTGGCTCGTGGACCAGGACGCGGGCCGCTATCCGGAGGTCGTACGGGACGCGCTGTCCGCGCTGCTGGGCACGGACCGCACCCCCGAGGCTCACCTGCCCTCGACGAAGGGGTAGATCCGGGTGAAGTCCGCGCCCGGCTCCTCGGTGGAGAAGGCCTCCCACACCGCCTCCGTGACCGCGGCGACCGCCGCCGCGCCGCCGCCACGCCCACCGTCGAGGTGTCCACGACGTGCGTCACCCGCCGCCCGCGGGCGCCCGCCAGCTCCCGCACCACCTGCCCGCACACCGTCCCGTCGGGCAGGCTGAGCACCACGACGTCCGCGGCCCGCGCCACGTCCCGCGGACCCGGTGCCCAACGGGCACCCAGCGGTGTACGGACCGGCGGCGTCGTACGCCACCCCGCGCCCTGCGTGACGCTCGTTGTGCACTTTGCGGAAATGCTGTTCTCCTCAATTGAGACCACTGTTATCGTGGGTGGTGTCAAACGACCGGAGGTTCCGATCCATGGCGCACTTCCCGAAGCCGCCCGAGGGCAGTTGGACCGAGCACTTCAAGATCGACACGGAGCCGGTCTCCTACGCGGACTCCATCTCGCCGGACTTCTACGAGCTCGAACGAGACGCCATCTTCCGCCGGACCTGGCTGAATGTCGGGCGCGTCGAGCAACTGCCCAGGAAGGGCAGCTACTTCACCAAGGAGCTGGACGCGGCCCGCGCCTCGGTCGTCGTCGTCCGCGGGACCGACGGCGAGGTGCGCGCCTTCCACAACGTGTGCCGGCACCGCGGCAACAAGCTCGTGTGGGACGACTACCCGCGCGAGGAGACCAAGGGCACCTGCCGCGCCTTCACCTGCAAGTACCACGCCTGGCGCTACGACCTGGAGGGCAAGCTCACCTTCGTCCAGCAGGAGTCGGAGTTCTTCGGCGTCGACAAGTCGAAGTACGGGCTGCTCCCGGTGCAGACCGAGGTGTGGGAGGGGTTCGTCTTCGTCAACCTCGACCCGGACAACACCACCCCGCTGCGCGACTACCTCGGCCGGTTCGCGCAGGGCATCGAGGGCTACCCCTTCCACAAGCTGACCCGGGTGCACAAGTACCGCGCCGTGATCGGCAGCAACTGGAAGCTGTTCATCGACGCGTTCGCCGAGTTCTACCACGCCCCGATCCTGCACTCGGGCCAGTACGTGGCCGAAGAGGCCGCCAAGATCAAGAAGTACGGCTACGAGGCGCTGGCGTACGACGTCGACGGCCCGCACAGCATGGTCTCGTCCTGGGGCGGCATCGCTCCGCCGAAGGAGCGGGCCATGGTCAAACCGATCGAACGAGCCCTGCGCAGCGGCCTGTTCGGCCCCTGGGAGGCCCCCGACATCGGCCTGACCACCGAGGAGCTGCCGCCCGCGATCAACCCCACGCGCAGCAGCGTCTGGGGCATGGACACCTTCGTCTTCTTCCCCAACTTCATGCTGCTGATCTGGCGGCCGAACTGGGTGCTGACGTACCACTACTGGCCGACGTCGTACAACACCCACATCTTCGAGGGCACCGCGTACTTCGTGCCGCCGGAGAACGCCTTCCAGCGTCTCCAGCAGGAACTCGCGGTGGTCTCGTTCAAGGAGTACGGCCTGCAGGACGGCAACACCCTGGAGGCCACCCAGACCATGCTCGAAACGCGCACGCTGGACGAGTTCCCGCTCTGCGACCAGGAGGTCCTGCTGCGCCATCTGCACCAGACCGCACGGCAGTACGTGGCCGATCACACGCAGCAGCCGACCACCGCGTCCTGACAGGGAGGTCTCCGACATGGCCAACGTGTTTCCCGCCGAGTTCGCCGCGCTCGAACCGTTCGCGGACTGGGCGCTCCAGGGCGAGCGGGCCCGCTACGCCAAGCGCGTCGCCTCCACCATGGAGGAGTTGCAGGCGTTCTACGACGTGGCGTTCCCGCTGCTGGAGAAGGGCACCGCGTATCTGGAGAAGGTCAGCCTCGACGACATCGGCGACGAGGACAAGCACCTGCTGTGGGCGTTCTGCGCGCTGGTGACCGTCGCCTTCCCGGTGGAGGCATGGGGCCAGCCGCGCGTGCCCGACAGCGGCCCCTCCAGCATCGACGCCGTCGTCGAACCGGCCGTGTGATGGGGGCGCATCCCCCGACACTGCTGCGCGCGGCGCGGCTGCTCGACATCGACAAGGGCGAACTCGTCGAACCCGCCGAGGTGTTGGTGGAAGGCGAGCACATCGCCGAGGTGGGCCGGCCCGCCCGGCTCCCCGAGGGCACGGTCGTGCGCGACCTCGGGGACGTCACCCTGCTGCCGGGCCTGATGGACATGGAGGTCAACCTCTTCCTCGGCGGCCCCGACCACCGCAGCCCGCTGATCCCGGTCCAGGAGGACCCCGCCGTACGCACCCTGCGCGCGGCCGCCAACGCGCGGCGCACGCTCCGGCGCGGCTACACGACCGTACGCAACCTCGGCCTGTTCGTGCAGACCGGGGGAGTGCTGCTGGACGTCGCCCTGAAGAAGGCGATCGACCTCGGGTGGGTCGAGGGGCCGCGGGTGGTGCCCGCCGGGCACGCGATCGCGCCGACCGGCGGACACCTCGACCCGACCATGTTCCAGGCGCTCGCCCCCGGGGTGCTGCCCCTCACCGTGGAGGAGGGCATCGCCAACGGCGTGCCGGAGGTGCGCAAGGCGGTCCGGTACCAGATCAAGTACGGGGCCCGGGTCATCAAGGTGTGCGCCTCCAACGGGGTCATGTCGCACACCGGCCCGGCGGGCGCGCAGCAGTACTCCGACGAGGAGCTGCGGGCCGTCGTCGACGAGGCGCACCGGGCGGGGGTGAAGGTCGCCGCGCACTGCATGGGGGACTCGGCGATCCGGGCCGCCGTGGAGGCCGGCATCGACTGCATCGAGCACGGCTTCCTCGCGAGCGACGCGACCCTCGACCTGATGGTGGAGCGCGGCACCTTCCTGGTCGCCACCACGTATCTGACCGAGGGCATGAACACGCGGCACGCCGACCCCGCCCTGAAGGCCAAGGCCGCCGACGTCTTCCCGCGCGCCCGCGAGTCCACGTCCCGGGCGATCCGGCGCGGCGTCAAGGTCGCCCTCGGCACCGACGCCCCCGCCATCCCGCACGGCAAGGGGGCCCTGGAACTGCTCGCCCTCGTCGACCGGGGCATGCGGCCGCTCCAGGCGCTGCGCGCCGCGACCACCGTCGCCGCCGAGCTGATCGACGCCGACGACCGGGGCCGGCTGCGGGCCGGGCTGCTCGCGGACATCATCGCCGTGCCCGGTGATCCGCTCGCGGACCTGTCGGTCACCGAGCGGGTGTGCTTCGTGATGAAGGGCGGGCAGGTGTACCGGGACGACACCTCTGGATCCTGATGCGTGACGGGATCCTGATACGCCGACGCCCCCCGACCGGGGGGCGTCCGCTGTTCGTGAGGGCGGGCAGGGGAGGTCATCCCCGAGGGGACCCCGCCAGCTCGCTCGGGCACCAGGCGCGCAGGAACTCCGCCATCGCCGCCAACTGCCTGAGCCCCTGAGCCGACGCGTCCTCGTAGATCCGCGCGTCCACCGCCACGCCCGAGTGCGCCGCCCGCGTCGCGAAGGACAGCGTGTCGTCCAGCAGTACCTCCGTACCGGCCGCGTGGAGCTGGAGCGGAGGCAGACCGTGCAGGTTGCCGTGCAGCGGGCTGAGCAGCGGGTGACCGCGTGAGACGGTTCCCGCGTACGCCGCCGCCCGGATCCGCAGGGTCTCGGCGTCCACCGTGCGGTCGGCGGCCGCGTTGAGCAGCAGGCTCGGCGCGTCCAGCGTGAAGTCCAGCACCGGTGAGCACAGCACCGCGCAGGAGGGCGGTGCCGCGTCCTCGTCGCGCAGGCGCAGCAGCAGGCCGGCGGCCAGGGCACCGCCGAGGCGCTTGCCGGCCACGGCCACCGGGCCCCGGCCGTGGCAGTGCTCCCAGGCGGCGTACACGTCGTCGAGCGCCTCGGGGAAGCGCGGGCGGTAACGGGCGCAGACGACCGCGTGCCCGGTGAGCCGGGTCAGTTCGCGGGCGGTCGGCAGGACGTCCTGCGGGGTGCCCGCGAGCCGCGGGTCTCCGTGCAGGTACAGCACCGTCTGCTCCACGGCGCCGTCGTCCGGGAGGACCTCCGGCCCGAACGGGCCTTCCTCGACGCGTACTTCACTTGCCACGGGACATCACCTTCTCCGCCGCCTGCCAGTGGTCCTCGGACACCCACAGCCGGGCGAAGGCCGCGGCGGCCTCGCGGGGCGCGCGGGTCCCGGTGGTGAGGTGCTTGATCTCGCGGGCCTGCGCGGTGGCGAGGCCGCGGGCCACCTCGCGCCAGCCGTCCCGGAACCCGGCGCGGGGCAGCACCAGGTCCACCAGACCCACCCGCTCGGCCTCCCGGGCGTCGAGCACCCGGCCGGTGCCGGCCAGCAGCAGCGCCCGCCCGGGCCCCACCAGCCGGGCCAGCCGCTCGGCCCCGCCCCAGGCGGGCACGATGGCCAGCTTCGTCTGGTTGAAGCCGATACGGATGTCCTCGGCGGCGACGCGGATGTCCGCGGCGACCGCGACCTCCGCCCCGCCGCCCAGCGCGTGCCCGTTGAGCGCGGCCAGTACCGGGCCGGGGAAGGCGGCGATCCGGTCGCACAGCGCCCGCATCCGCAGCGCCATGTCGGACGCCTCCCGCTCGGTCCGCAGCCGCGCCAGCTCCTTGAGGTCCCCGCCGGAGACGAACGCCTTCTCGCCCGCCCCGGTCAGGGCCAGCGCCGTCGCGCCCTCGGCGGCGTCCAGGGCCTTCTCCAGCTCGCCCATGGTCGCCGGGTCGATGGCGTTGCGGGCGTGCGGGCGGTCGATGGTGACGACGGCCAGGCCGTCCTGAAGCTCCAGCTCAACCATGTACGGGCCCTTCGTCAGTCGTCGTACACCACGGTCACGTCGGGTGTGGTGGGCTCGGCCTGGCAGGTGAGCACCCAGCCCTCGGTGACCTCGTCGGGTTCGAGCGCGTTGTTCACCCGCATCTTGGCCTCGCCGTTCGTCAGCCGTGCCATGCACGTGGCGCAGTCCCCGGACTCGCAGGAGAAGGGCGGGGTGAAGCCGGCCCGGCGGGCGCTCTGCAGCAGCGTCTCGCCCGAGCGCTGCGGCACGGTACGGCGATCGCCGCGCAGCTCGACGGTGACGGTGCCTGCGGCGGGTGCGGCGGGTGCCTCCTCGGGCGGCGCCGGCGTGAACCGCTCGACGAGGATCTGTTCCGGTGCCACCCCGTGTGCGACCAGCGTGTTCTCCACCAGTGCCATGAACGGCTCAGGGCCGCAGACGTAGAAGTCCGCCTGCGCGTCGGCGAGGGCCCGTATCTCGTCCGCGGTGACCAGTCCGTCCCGGTCGTCGAGGTGATGGCGTACGTCGAGCCGGCCGGGATGGCGTGCGGCGAGCGCGTCCAGCGCCTCGCGGAAGATGGCCGAGCTCGCGCTCTGATGTGCTGTCAGCAGCCGGACGGTGCGCGACGTCGTCGCCAGAGTGCTCTTGACCAGCGAGAACACTGGCGTGATCCCGCTTCCTCCGGCGTACGCCACCAGTGGCCGGTCCGCCGCGTCCGCACGCAGGCAGAAGGAACCGCTCGGCCGGGTGGCCTGGAGGGTGTCGCCCGGCCGCAGCCGATCGTGCATCCAGCCGGAGACCAGCCCGCCCGGCACCCGCTTCACCGTCACGCACACCTCGCTGTCGGTGTCGGGCGAGGACGACATCGAGTAGCTGCGCAGCGTCCCGGACACCTTGAAGGTCAGGAACTGCCCGGCCCGATAGGGGAACCGCACGTCGAGGGCGAAGGTGCGCGTGTCCGGCGTCTCGTCGACGATCCGAATGATCCGTACCGGATGGAAGCCGTGGTCCCGTGCCATGCATGGAACTTACCTTCTCTCTATGGGAGAGTGCAATTCTCCAACGGCGGGGAGGAGCCTCCGACATGTCGACCATTCCCCCCGGAGCCCTGCGGCCGCTTCCGCCCGAACTGGCCGCGCGCTACGAGGCCGAGGGCTGGTGGACCCGCGAGACCCTCGGCGAGATGCTGGCGAACGGGCTGAGCAGGGCGGGAGGCGTGGAGTTCCGCGTGCACTCCGAGGTGCGGCCCTGGTCGGGGACCTTCGCCGAGGTGGAGCGGGTGGCGCGGCGGCTGGCCGCCGGCCTCCGGGCGCGCGGGGTCGGGCCCGGTGACGTGGTGGTCATGCAACTGCCCAACTGGATGGAGGCGGCCGCCGTGTTCTGGGCCTCGGCCTTCCTCGGCGCCGTCGTCGTCCCGGTCGTCCACTTCTACGGGCCCAAAGAGGTCCGCTACATCCTCCGGGCCGCACGCCCCAAGACGTTCTTCGCCGCCGAGCGCTTCGGCCGGACGGAGTTCCAGGCCGACCTGTGTGCCGACGTGCCCGTCGTCGGCGTCGTCGGCCGCGACTTCGACGCGCTGCTCGCCGACGAGCCGATGCCCGGCGTGCTCCCGGCCGACCCCGCGGCGCCCGCCCTGATCGCCTTCACCTCCGGCACCACCCGCGACCCCAAGGGCGTGGTGCACAGCCACCAGACCCTCGGCTACGAGACCCGCCAGCTGGCGGCGAGCTATCCGCCGGACCGGGGACGGCAGTTCACCGTCGCGCCGATCGGCCACTTCATCGGCATGGTGAACGCCTTCCTCATCCCGGTGCTCGACGGCTCCCCGGTCAACCTCGGCGACACCTGGAACCCCGCCCGGGCCCTCGCGCTCATGCGCTCCGAGGGCCTGACCGTGGGCGGCGGGGCGACCTACTACATGACGAGCCTGCTCGACCACCCCGACTGCACGCCCGAGCACATGGCGCACCTGAAGTACGCCGGCCTGGGCGGCGCGGCCGTGCCCTCCGCCGTGACGACACGGCTGGAGTCCCTCGGCATCACCGTCTTCCGCGCCTACGGTTCCACCGAGCACCCCTCGGTCACCTGCACCCCCTACGACGGCCCCGCCGCCAAGCGCCTGCACACCGACGGACTCCCGCTGCCCGGCGTCGAGGTGAGACTCGCCGAGGACGGTGAGATCCTCACCCGCGGCCCCGACCTGTGCCTCGGGTACACCGACCCGGACCTCACCGCGGCCGTCTTCGACGCCGACGGCTGGTACCGCACCGGCGACATCGGCGCCCTGGACGCCGACGGCTGGCTGACCATCACCGACCGCAAGGCCGACGTCATCATCCGCGGCGGCGAGAACATCAGTGCCCTGGAGGTGGAGGAGGTCCTGCTCTCCCTGCCCGGAGTGGCGGAGGCGGCCGTGGTCGGCGTGCCGGACCCGCGCCTGGGCGAGCGCGCCGCGGCCGTACTGCGCATGCTGCCCGGCTGGACCGTCCCGGTCCTGGCGGAGATGCGGCTGCACCTCGAACGGGCGGGACTGGCCCGGCAGAAATGGCCGGAGCAGGTGCACGCGGTCGACGACTTCCCGCGCACCCCGAGCGGCAAGGTCAAGAAGTTCGTCCTCCGCGGTCGCATTGCCACTCCCTCCAACTGAGAATACGATTCTCCCAATCGGTGAAGGAGGATCTCATGCCCTCTCGCGCACTCGCGTATCCGCTGTTCGACGCGGACAACCACCTCTACGAGACCCAGGAAGCGCTCACCAGATACCTCCCGAAGGAGTACGACGGGGCCATCGAGTACGTGAACGTCCGCGGCCGTACCAAGATCGCGATCCGCGGGCAGATCAGCGAGTACATCCCGAACCCGACCTTCGACGTGGTGGCCCGCCCCGGCGCCATGGAGGAGTACTTCAAGGTCGGCAACCCCAACGGCAAGACCCGCCGGGAGATCTTCGGCGAACCGATGCGCTCCGTCCCCGCCTTCCGCGAACCGGCCCCGCGCCTTGCGCTGATGGACGAACTCGGCATCCAGCGCAGCCTGATGTTCCCGACGCTGGCGAGCCTCATCGAGGAGCGCATGAAGGACGACCCGGAGCTGATCCACGCGGTCATCCACGCCCTCAACGAGTGGCTGCACGAGACCTGGGGCTTCGCCTACAAGGACCGCATCTTCACCGTCCCCGTCATCACCCTGCCGATCGTCGAGAAGGCGATCGAGGAGCTGAACCGGGTCGTGGAGCGCGGAGCGCGGGCCATTCTGGTCCGCCCCGCGCCCGTGCCCGGTTTCGGCGGCACCCGCTCCTTCGCCCTGCCGGAGTTCGACCCGTTCTGGAAGCGGGTCGTCGAGACCGGCGTCCTGGTCGCCTTCCACTCCTCCGACAGCGGCTACGCGAACTACGCCAACGACTGGGAGGGCAACAGGCGCGAGTTCCTGCCGTTCAAGCCGAACGCGTTCCGGCAGGTCAACGAGTGGCGGCCGATCGAGGACGCGGTGTCCTCGCTGATCTGCCACGGCGCGCTGTCCCGCTTCCCCGAGCTGAAGGTCGCCGTCATCGAGAACGGCGCCTCCTGGGTGGAGCCGGTGCTGAACCGGCTCGCCGACGTGTACAAGAAGATGCCGCACGAGTTCCAGGAGGACCCGGTCCAGGTCTTCAAGCGGAACATCCACATCAGCCCGTTCTGGGAGGAGGACATGGCCCAGCTCGGCGACATGATCGGCATCGAGCGCGTCCTGTTCGGCTCCGACTACCCGCACCCCGAGGGCCTCGCCGACCCCATCACCTACGTCGACCACCTCGTGAAGCTCAGCGAGGAGGACAAGGCCAAGGTCATGGGCGGCAACCTGGCCCGGCTGATCGACGCATGACCGGCGCCCGGACCATCCCCGAGCTGGTGCGGAGCGCCGCCGACCGGTTCGGGGACGCGGAGGCCGTGGTCGACGGCGACCTGCGGCTGACCTTCGCCGACCTGGCCGACCGGGTCCGGCGGACCGCGGGGGCGTTCGCCGCGGCGGGCGTCGGGCCGGGCGACCGGGTCGCGGTGTGGGCGCCCAACTCGGCCGAGTGGATCGTCGCCGCGTTCGGGCTGCTCACGGCGGGCGGCGTGCTCGTTCCGGTGAACACGCGGTTCCGTGACGAGGAGGCGCACGACATCGTCGTACGCAGTGGCGCGAAGGCGCTCTGCGTCCAGAACGGCTTCCTGGACCGGGAGTTCACCGGCCCGCCCGGCGTGCCCGTCATCGACCTCAAGAAGGACGGGTTCCTCGCCTCGGGCGAGCCGCTGGAGCGGAAGGCCGGCGAGGACGACCTGGCCGACATCATCTTCACGTCCGGCACGACGGGCCGCCCCAAGGGCGTGATGACCACCCACGGCCAGACTCTGCGCCTGTACGCCGAGTGGTGCGAGCTCGCGGGGCTCCGGCAGGGCGACCGGTATCTGATCGTCAACCCGTTCTTCCACATCTTCGGCTACAAGGCCGGACTCGTCGCCTCGCTGATCCGCGGCGCGGCGGTGCTTCCCGTCGCCGTCTTCGACGTGGACCGGGTCCTGGAACTGGTGGAGCGGGAACGCGTGACGGTCCTGCCCGGCCCGCCGACCCTCTACCACGCGCTGCTGGAGGCGGGCGGCGGCCGGGACCTGTCCTCCCTGCGGGTCGCGGTGACCGGCGCGGCCGACATCCAGGTCGAGCTGGTCCGCCGCATCACCACCGAACTGCCCTTCAGCCACCTCATGACGGGCTACGGCCTCACCGAGGCCGGCACCGTCACCGCCTCCCGCCCGGACGACCCGTACGAGGCCGTCGCCACCACCGTCGGCCGGCCCTGCGAGGGCTTCGAGGTGAGCGTCGCCGACGACAAGGAGGTGCTGGTGCGCGGCTACTCCGTCATGCGCGGCTATCTCGACGATCAGAAGGCCACCGCGGAAGCCATCGACGAGGACGGCTGGCTGCGCACCGGCGACCTGGGGGAACTGGACGACGAAGGGCGGTTGAGGATCGTCGGACGCAAGAAGGACATGTTCATCGTCGGCGGCTTCAACGCCTACCCAGCCGAGATCGAGGGCTTCCTGCTCAAGCACCCGGCTGTCGCCCAGGCCGCCGTGATCGGAGTGGCCGACGCGCGGATGGGACAGGTCGGCAAGGCGTACGTCGTCCCGCGCGGCCGGGTCACGGAGGCGGAGCTGATCGCCTGGGCGAAGGAGCGGATGGCCGGGTTCAAGGTGCCCCGGTACGTCGAGTTCCGCTCCGAGCTGCCGCTGAACGCCACCGGCAAGGTGATGAAGGACCAACTGTCATGACCGACGACGCCCGCACCGCCTCCGGAATCCCCCTCAAGCCGGTCTACGGCCCGCCCGACCGCCGCACCGAACCGCCCGCCCCCGGCACCTTCCCCTTCACACGCGGCAACTACCCCACCGGTTACCGGGGCCGCACCTGGACCCTGCGCCAGTACTCCGGCTTCGGCACCCCCGAGGAGTCCAACCGCCGCTACCGCTACCTCCTCGACCAGGGCGGCACCGGCCTGTCGGTGGCGCTGGACCTGCCCACCCAGTGCGGGTACGACTCCGACGACCCGGAGTACGCCGACGAGGTCGGCCGCGTCGGCGTCGCGCTCGACACCCTCGCCGACGCCGAGATCCTCTTCGACACGATCCCGCTGGACCGGATCAGCACCAGCTTCACCATCAACGGCACGGCGGCGATCCTGCTCGCCTTCTACGTCGCCGCCGCCGAGAGACGCGGCATCCCGCGCGCCAAGCTCACCGGCACCATCCAGAACGACATCCTCAAGGAGTACGCCTCGCGCGGCACCTGGATCTGGCCGCCCGAGCCGTCGCTGCGGCTCATCGCGGACACCATCGAGTTCTGCGCGGCCGAGGTGCCCCGCTTCAACGCGATCTCCGTCGCCGGGGCGCACTTCCGGGACGCGGGCGCCAACGCCGTACAGGAGATGGCGTTCACGCTCGCCGACGGGGTGACGTACTGCGAGACCGTCCTCGAACGCGGCCGGATGACCATCGACGAGTTCGCCCCGCAGATCTCCTTCTTCTTCTACACGCACGGCGATTTCTTCGAGGAGGTCGCCAAGTACCGTGCGGGCCGCAGGCGTTGGGCCACCCTCGTGCGCGAACGCTTCGGCGCGCGGACCGACCGGGCGTGCATGTTCCGCTTCGGGTGCGTGGCCGGCGGGGCCTCGCTGTACGCGCCGCAGGCCCGCAACAACACCGTGCGCGTGGCCTACGAGGCGCTCGCGTCCGTGCTGGGCGGGGTGCAGTCGATGTTCACCGCCGCCTGGGACGAGCCGTTCGCGCTGCCCAGCGAGGAGTCCGCCACCCTCGCCCTGCGCACCCAGCAGATCCTCGCGCACGAGACGGGCGTGGCCCGGGTCGCCGACCCGCTGGGCGGCTCCTACTTCGTGGAGGCGCTCACCGACGCCACCGAGGAACGCATCGTGGAGATCATGGCCGACCTGGAGGCGCACGGCGGCATGGTCCGCTGCATCGAGGACGGCTATCTGCAGGGGCTCATCGCCGACGAGGCGTGGCGGCTGCACCAGGAGACCGACTCCGGTGAGCGGCCGGTCGTCGGCGTCAACCGGTTCACCGCCGACGAGCCCCCGCCCGGCCTCGCCACCTACGAACTCGATGCGGAGGGCCGCGAACGGCAGCTCAAGCGGCTCGCGCGGGTCAAGGCCGAGCGCGGCGCCGCCGCTGTCCGCGCCCGCCTCGCCGACCTGCGACGCGCCGCCGAAGGAGACACCAACCTGATGGAGCCCCTCATCGCCTGCGCCAACGCCTACTGCACGGTCGGCGAGACGGCCGGCGCCCTGCGCGAGGTGTGGGGCGAGTTCCGGCAGCCGGTGGTGTTCTGATGACCGCGCCGGTCCGCGTACTCGTCGCCAAGCCCGGGCTCGACGGGCACGACCGGGGCGCCAAACTGGTAGCCCGCGGACTGCGGGACGCCGGGTTCGAGGTCGTCTTCACCGGCATCCGGCGGCGCGTGGACGACATCGCCGCCACCGCCGTCCAGGAGGACGTGGCCCTGGTCGGCCTGTCCATCCTCTCCGGCGCGCATCTGGCCCTCACCCGCCGGACACTCCAGGCCCTGCGCGCCGCCGGCGCCGACGACATCCCCGTCGTCGTCGGCGGCACCATCCCGGCCGGCGACGTGGCACGGCTGCGCGAGGCCGGAGCCGCCGCCGTGTTCCCGACGGGTACACCGCTGGACGCCATCGTCGCGGACATCCGCGCCCTGACCGCCCTGGAGGAATGACATGCGAGTCGGAGTGATGAGCGGCCCCGAACGGGGCGATGCCGCGCACAAGGCGACACGCATGGCCGACGACGCCCGGTGGGCCGAGGAGGCCGGGTTCGACACGGTGTGGGTGCCGCAGGTACCCACGGACTTCGACGCCCTGACCGCCGTCACCCTGATGGGCCGGGCCACCTCCCGCATCGAGCTGGGCACCGCGGTCGTCCCCGTGCACGCCCAGCACCCGATCGCGCTCGCCCGCCAGGCCATGTCCGCGCACGCGGCGGCGGACGGGCGGCTCGCGCTCGGCGTCGGCGCCTCCCACCACTGGATCGTGCGCGACATGCTCGGCATCCCGTACGAGAAACCCGCCGCGTACAGCCGCGCCTACCTGGACGTGCTCAACAAGGCGCTGAGCGGGGCGAGTTCGGTGGACGTGGAGAACGACGTCTTCCGCGTCCACAACCCGCTCACCCTGACCCCGGTCTCCCCGCTGCCCGTCCTGCTGGCCGCCCTCGGCCCGGTGATGCTGCGGATCGCCGGGGAGCTGACGGGCGGGACCGTGCTGTGGATGGCGGACGAGCGGTCGGTGGCCGAGCACGTCGTGCCGACGATCACCAAGGCGGCGCAGGCGGCCGGCCGTCCGGCACCCCGGATCGTCGCGGGCATCCCGGTGTGCCTGTGCGCCCCGCACGAGGTGGACGCGGCCCGCGAACGCGCCAACCGCATCCTCGGCGAGGCCGAGGTCTCCCCCAACTACCAGCGCCTGCTGGAGTACGGCGACGCACGCGACGTCGGCGACCTGTGCGCGGCCGGCGACGAGGCGGCCATCGCGGCCCGCTTCAAGCGGTTCGCGGACGCGGGCGTCACCGACCTGTCCGTCCGCCTGCTGCCGATCGGCACCGGACGCGACGAACTCGTCGCCTCCAAGCTGCGCACCCGGGACGCGGTCGCGGCGATCGCCGCGGAATTCCGGTGACCGGGCCGGGCCCCCTCGCGGGGCTGCGTGTGCTGGAGGTCGGCCACATCCTGGCCGGGCCGTACGCCACGATGCTGCTCGCCGACCTCGGCGCGCGGGTCACCAAGGTGGAGCCGCCCGGCGGCGACCTCTCCCGCCAGGTCTCCGACGCCTACTTCGCCAGCCTCAACCGGGGCAAGCGCTCGGTCCGCCTCGACCTGTCCGCCCCGGCCGGACAGGACCGCCTGCACGAGCTGGTGCGGGACGCGGACGCCCTCCTGGTCAACCTCAAACCGTCCGCCATCCACCGCTTCGGCCTCACCTACGAGGCGCTGAAGCCGTGGAACGAACGCCTGGTGTGCGTGGCCCTCACCGGCTGGGGCATGGCCGCCGGCGACGAGCCCGCCTTCGACTACGTCGTCCAGGCCGCCACCGGCGTCGCCGCCCTCACCGGCCACCCCGACGGCCCGCCCCTGCTGCCCGGCTACTCCTCGGCCGACAACTCGGCGGGCCTCGCCGCCGCCCTCGGTCTGCTCGCGCAGGTGTTCTCCGGGCGCGGCGGACAGATCGAGGTCTCGCTGCGGGACGTGATGCTCTCCCAGCTCAACTACCACGCCGCCACCTGGCTCAACGACGGCAGGGCCCCACGCCGGCTCGGCGGCGCGCACGCCTACTACGTCCCCGCCCAGCTGTTCCCCACCGCCGACGGCCACCTGGCCCTGTTCATCACCCACGACGGCTTCTGGCGCTCCTTCGCCGCCGAGGCCGGCATCGAGGGCCACGCCACGATGGCCGAGCGCGCGGCTCACCGCGACGAGGTCGTCGCGGCCGTGACGGAGGCGCTCGCCGCGGACACGGCGACCGGCTGGGAGGCCCGCCTGCGCCCGCTGCGGGTGCCCGCGGCGGCCGTACGCACCCTGCCCGAGGCCCTCGCCGAGGCGCCCGACGCGGTGGTGGAGGCGGGCGGTCACCGACTGGTCGGCAGCCCGTTCCGTGTCACCGGGCACGAGCCGGCGTACGGGCCGCCGCCGCGCCTCGGGGAGCACGGCGACATGACCTGAACGGTCTTCCCTCATCCGCCTGAACAGGACGGCGATGCGCGGAACGTGGTCGAGACGTCGTTTCGCCCGGAACGCGGCGGCGGGCACCGCGGTCGTGCTCGGAGCGTCGTCGCACGCGAGCACGAGCGCGTCGGCCGCCCCGCCGCGGCGCGCGGACCCGCCGTACGACCGCCCGGTGATCGACAGCGAGAAGGACCTGACCACGCCGGTGCCGCATCACGTCGTGTCGGGCCATTTCTAGGGCATCGACAAGAGGTTCACCTTCGTTCTCGTCCTGCAGGGGCTATGTGTACGGCGGCACCGGAGGCTCCTACCAGACCAGCTCAGGTCCCGTTCGCCGGCTGGGTGTACGTCCGTCCGCCGACCGTGGTGGTGAGCGTGCCGGTCGCCTGGAAGACCGTCTCCCAGAGGTCGATCGTCAGATGGAAACCGTCGGCACCGGTCTTCTTGGTGGCCAGGACTTTCCCGCTCCGCGTGGTCCGCGTCAGGTCCGAGTACCAGTCGACGGTGTTCAGGGTGGTGCTGCTGACGGTGCGCGTGACGCGCTCAGAGCCGTTGAGGAAGGTCCTGCCGTCGTCCGAGTACCGCTGGTAGCGCACCGACACCGTCTTCACGGCGGTCTTCGCGTCGTCCCACACGATGTCCACCGTCGCGCTGCCGGACGCCCTCCCGCGCAGGGAGTAGGTGCCCTGTGCGGGGTACGGCCGCTGCGGAGCCGGGTCGCCCGCGGTGTACGGCGTGCCCCACGGCACCTCGTCGGACACCGGCTTCACCGGGCGCGTGCGCACCGGCTTCCGGTCCACCAGGTCCGCGACCATCAGCCGGGTGCGCCGCCCGCCCGGCTCCGTGGACTGCGGGCACGGCAGCGGGTTGGCGCCGCCGCAGGAAGGCGCGGAGACCAGCCGCTGCCAGTACGTGATGGCCGTACCGTCCGGCGACCAGCGCGGGTCGGCGCCCGCGTTCCAGTTCGGGTCGCCGATCCCGCCCGGCGAGGTGTCGCCCGCGTTCAGCTGCTGGCCCTGGTAGGAGCCGCGGTCGCCGTACCGGTCGATCAGGTACGGCTGGAAGAAGCGGCGTTGCCCGTTGTTGCGCACGGAGGAGACCGCGGACGTGGTCACCAGGTCGGTGATCGGCGGGATGCCGGTCATGCCGGAGACGAACATCGACCGGTCGGAGCCGCGGGTGTCGAGCGCCACGATCCACCGGTCGTCCGGCGAGGAGTCCACCGGATCCGTGTACTCGGGGTGGGCCGTCATCCGGCGGACCTGACCGGTGGTGAGATCGGCGGCGAACAGATCCATGTTGGACGACTCGGCCGGATGCCCGACGTAGATGACCTCCTTGCCGTCCTTGGTGAAGCCGCGCAGCTCGCCGACGGACGGCACCGAGGAGTCGTACACGAGCTTCGACGGGTTGCCGGGATCGGCATGCACCGGCTGCTCGGTCACGGAGGGGTCGAAGAGGAGGGTGACCTTCTCCAGGTCGTAGCGGGGAGTCCGCGGAGTGCCCGTCGCCGGGGCGGGGTTGAAGCGCAGGCGGGCGAAGTAGCCGTACTGGTCGAGGCGTCCGGCCGTGACCGAGGTGCTGTTGAAGCCGATGTGCACCTGGTCGGGGTGGAGGCGCAGTTCGCGGAGCGGGCCGCCCGGGCCCGAACCGTCCGTCTTCGTGTTCCAGCGGATCGGGTAGATGTGGACGCGGGCCGGAGTGCAGGCGGCCGAGGCGAGCTTGTACGGGCCGCAGTCGAGGATGTTCGACCCGTACAGGACGCGCCTGCCGTCCGCGAAGGGCTGCGGGTAGCTCGTGTACGGGTTTATGCCCTGCTTGTTGGCGGCGGGCGTGCCACAGGTCAGGCACTTCCACGCGTCACCGTTCGGGAAGCGGGTCCCGTCCGTGCGGACCAGGACCAGCTGTTGGCCGCTGTAGACGCTCGCCGGGTCGGGCGCGGCCGGGGCACCGGCGAAGGTCACGAGCGCGGTGACCGTACGGCCGTCCGGGAGGTAGCCGCCGCCCTGGAGGGCGTCCGCCCAGTCGGCGGAGATGCAGCCCGTGTGGTTCGGGTTCACCGCCGGGGTACAGGAACCTGCCTTCTCCGAGGGCGCGGTCGGGGGAAGCGGCAGGTGCCGTACCCGGATCCGCTCGGCGGCCGGCGCAGGGGGGTCCGTCGAGGCGGCCTGCGCGGGCCGCAGGAAGGTGCTCACCGACAACAGGGACGCAAGGATGACAAGGACACGCCAAGTTCGGCCTCGGCTTCTCGTAAGCAAGGTGTGCCTCCTGGTGTGTGTGTGGGGGGTGCGGGGATCGGGGGGCTACTTCGGTGGGAACCTCAACGCTCCGTCCAGGCGGACCACTTCACCGTTGAGGTAGTCGTTCTCGCAGAGGTGCTGGACGAGCGCGGCGTACTCCTCCGGCCGTCCCATCCGCCGCGGGTGCGGTATCTGGGGCCCCCAGTAGGCCTCCAGCTGGTCCGCGGCCTTCCCGTACGCGGGTGTGAGGACCGTGCCGGGCGCGACGGACACGACGCGGATGCCCAGCGGGGACAGATCGCGAGCGGCGACCAGCGTCATCGCGCTCACCCCGCCCTTCGCGGCGGCGTACGGCAGCTGTCCGACCTGCCCTTCGTACGCCGCGATGGACGAGGTCGTGACGATCACGCCCCGACCGCCGTCCTCGCCGGCGGGCGCGGTGCGGGCGATGGCCGCCGCGGCCAGGCGTACGACGTTGAAGACGCCGGTCAGATAGATGTCGACGGTGGTGCGGAATCCGGCGAGGTCCAGGGGCGAGCCGTCCTTGCCGACGAGCCGTCCACCGCTCGCCGGTCCGCCGTGGCAGTCCACCGCGACACGGAACTCGCCCGCGCCCTCGGCCTCCTCGACCGCCGCCGTGACCGAGCCCTCGTCGGTGGCGTCGGTGCGGACGTACCGCACGCCCAGTTCCGCCTCCAGCGCCTTGCCCTTGTCGTCGGCGAGGTCGGCGACCACGACCCGGGCGCCCGCCGCGTGCAGCCGCCGTACCGTCGCCTCGCCCAGCCCGCCCGCGCCGCCGACCACCAGGGCCGCGGAACCTTCGATGCGCACCGTCATTCCCCTCTCTTGCGAGTCTAGATCTGAGTGTAGGAGAATGACGTTCTCATGAATATAGCCGTGATCCTGGAAATGGCCGCCTCCGCCGGGGACCGGCCGGCCGTCACCGAGGGCGGGCGCTCGCTCTCCGCGGCCGAGCTCCAGCGCCTCGCGCGCCACGCGGCCGACCGCTTCCGTGACCGCTCCGCGGTCCTGTTCCTGGGCCCGAACCACCTCGCCCACCCCGTCGCCCTGTTCGGCGCGGCCCTGGCCGGCGTGCCCTTCGTTCCCCTCAACTACCGCCTCGGCGAGGTCCAGTTGGCCTCGCTGATCGACCGGCACCCCGGCGCCGAGGTGCTGCACCCGGACGATCTGGACGCGCTCCTCGCCCCGCCCGGCGAAGCCGAGCGGCAGGCCACCCCGGACGACCGCGACGCCACCGCCGTCGTCCTGTACACCAGCGGCACCACCGCCGCCCCCAAGGCGGCCCTGCTGCGCCACCGCCACCTGCTCGCCTACGTCTTCAACACCCAGGACTTCGGCTCGGCGGAGGCGAGCGACGCGAGCCTGGTGGCGCTTCCGCCGTACCACGTCGCCGGGTTGATGAACCTGCTGACGAACCTCTACGCGGGCCGCCGTGTCGTCTACCAGCCCGCCTTCGACCCGGCGGACTGGCTGGCGACGGTGCGGCGGGAGAGCATCACCCACGCCATGGTCGTACCGACGATGCTCGCCCGGCTCACCACCGAGATCGGCGACGGCAGGGCCGACGCGCCGACCCTGCGCAGCCTCGCCTACGGTGGCGCGCGCTGCCCGCGCCCAGTCGTGGAGCGGGCGCTCCGCCAGTTCCCGGAGACCGGTTTCGTGGGCGCCTACGGGCTCACCGAGACCTCCTCCTCCCTCTGCGTGCTCGGCCCCGACGACCACTGGCGGGCGGTGGCCTCCGCCGATCCGGCGGTGCGGGGGCGGCTCGGCTCGGTGGGACGGCCGCTGCCGGGCGTCGAGGTGGAGATCCGGGACGAGGACGGCAAGGTGCTCGACCCGGGCGCGACGGGGCTGGTCTTCGTACGGGGGGAACAGATCTCCGGCGAGTACGAGGGCGCCGGGGGACTGGACGCGGGCGGCTGGTTCGCCACCCGCGACCGGGGACGGCTCGACGGCGACGGCTACCTGTACATCGAGGGCCGCGCGGACGACACCATCATCCGGGGCGGCGAGAACATCGCCCCCGCCGAGATCGAGGACGTCCTGCTCCGGCACCCGGGCGTGCGGGAAGCGGCCGTCCTCGGGCTGCCCGACCCGGAGTGGGGCCAGCGCCTGGTCGCCGTCCTGGTCGGGTCGGGCGACCCGGAGGAGATCCGCTCCTTCGCCAAGGAGCGCCTGCGCTCCTCCAAGACCCCGGACTCCGTCGTCTTCCGCCCCGAACTGCCCCGCACCCCCACCGGAAAGCTCCTGCGCCGCACCCTCGTCGCCGAACTCGAAGAAGCCGAACTCGAAGAAGCCGGACTCCAAGCCGCCGAACCGGAAGAGGCCGCCGATGTCTGAAGCCGTGCTCGTCGCCGCCCTGCGCACCCCGATCGGCACCGCCTTCAAGGGCAGCCTGCGGGACACGACCGCGTACGACCTGGCCGACCGCGTCGTCACGGCCGTCGCGGAGGGCTTGGACCCCGGGCTCGTCGACGACGTGGTGCTCGCCGAGTCGCACTACGGCGGCGGAGTCGTCGCCCGCCACGCCGCGCTGACCGCCGGACTGCCGCAGGTACCCGGACTCGCCCTGAACCGGCACTGCGCGGCAGGGCTGTCCGCCGTGCAGACCGCCGCCGCCTCGGTCCGGGCCGGCATGGACCGGCTCGTGCTCGCCGGCGGCGTCAACTCCGCGTCCACCGCGCCCAGGCTGTCCTTCGGCGGAGCCGGGAAGTGGGTGCCGCCGAGCCACCCGGACCGCCCCGACGCGCCCAACCTCGACATGTCGATCACCGTCGGCTGGAACACGGCCGTGCGGGCCGGGATCAGCCGGGAGGAGATGGACGCGTGGGCCCTGCGCTCGCACCGCAACGCCGTGCGCGCCCTCGACGAGGGCCGCTTCAAGGCCGAGACCGTGCCCGTCGACACCCCGCACGGGCCCTTCGAGGCCGACGAGCACCCGCGCCGCGACACCAGTGCGGAGAAGCTCGCTGCCCTCAAGCCGCTCCACCCGGAGATCGAGGGCTTCTCCATCACCGCGGGCAACGCCTGCGGGGCGAACGACGCGGCGGCGGCCGTGGCGGTGGCGGACGAGCGGCTGGGACTGCCCGCGCTCGCCACGGTCCGCTCATGGGCGTCGGTCGCGCTGGACCCGGCCGAGACCGGGCTCACGCCGGTGCACGCCATCCCCAAGGCGCTCCAGCGGGCGGGGATGGCGGTGTCCGACGTGGACCTGTTCGAGATCAACGAGGCGTTCGCGTCGGTACCCGTCACGGCGATCCGCCGCCTCGGCCTCGATCCGGAGACGGTGAACGTCAACGGCAGCGGCTGCTCCCTCGGACATCCGGTGGCCGCCACGGGCGCCCGCATGATCGTCACCCTCGTTCACGAACTGCGCCGCAGAGGCGGAGGCGTCGGGGTGGCGTCCATGTGCGCCGGAGGCGGGATGGGCTCCGCCCTGGTACTGGAGGTGCCCGCACCCTGACAGGGGTGCGGGCACGTCGTCACGCGAACCGCAGCAACGCCTCCTGCGCGTACGACGCCACCAACGCCCCCTCCCGGTTCAGCACGTCCCCGCGCCCGAAGCACCGCCCGTGCACGGCGAGGGGACTGTGCTGGCGCAGCAGCAGCCAGTCACCGGTGTCGAGCGGGCGGTGGAACCACACGGTGTGCGCGGTGACGGCCGAGGTGAACGCCCGGCCCGCGTCCGCCTGCGTGACGCCCTCCACGGGCCGCAGCGCGGTCCCGATCGGCGTGAGGTCGGTGGCGTACGCCAGCAGGGCCGGTGCGAGGGCTCGGTGCACCTGCGGGATCCGGGTCCACAGCTCGTGGGCGGGCGGCTCCGACTTCTCGGTGTCCAGGTCGCTCGCCGCTCTCGACTCCCAGGGCAGCAGGCCGAGTTCGAGGGTGCGCTCCGGACCGGGCACCGCCGGGACGGGGTCCGCCGTCTGCCGGTCGGGTCCCCCCTCCCACACGTGCAGGCTCGCGCTCGCGACCGCGACGACCCCCTGCTCCTGGCGGGCGGTGAGGCGTACGGTCGCGAAAGTGCGGCCCTGCTGCGGCACGTCGGTCTCGTAGCGGACCGGCTCCCCGGTGCGGCCCTCGCGCAGGAACTGCGTGTGCAGCGACTTGAGATCCTTGCCGGGGGCGGCGAGAGCGGCGGCCCGGGCGAACTGGGCGAGGAACTGGCCGCCGAACAGCCGGCGGTACTCCAGCCGCTGGGAGCGGCCCTCATAGGTGCCCGCGCCGAGGGGCGTGAGGTCGAGGCAGTCGAGCAGGTCGTTCCAGAGGTCCGCGGTCACGCGTCCTCCCTCACAGGTCGACGAGACGCGGCGCTCGCCCCTCGCGCAGGAGCAGTGCGCCCGCCTCGCGGGTCAGTTGACGGGCCGAACCGAGCAGCCCGTCCAGCACCAGGGCCCGCTTGACGTGCCGGTGCAGATCGTGCTCGGCGGTGAAGCCGATGCCGCCGAGCGCCTGCTGGCAGTGGCGGGCGGCCGTGAGCGCGGCCCGGCCGGCAGCCGCCTTCGCGAGCAGCGCGCCGGTGTCGTCGGTGTCGTCCATGGAGGCTCGGAGGACCGCCTCGGCTCCCTCCAGGGCCACGCACGTCTCGGCGAGCCGGTGCCGCAGCGCCTGGAAGGAGGCGAGCGGGCGCCCGAACTGGTGCCGGTCCAGGACGTGTCGGCGGGCGAGCGCCAGCATGGCGTGTCCGGTGCCGAGGAGCCACCAGCCGAGCGCCCGGCGCCCCGCGGCCAGGGCGACAGCCTCACCCGGTCCGACGCGCCCGAGCGGCAGCCCGCTGTCCAGGGGACTGCCGGACGACGTCTCGTCCCGCCCCCACTCCACCCACGAGCCGCCCGCGTACGGCAGCGCGACCGTGCCCCCGACCGGCCGCCCGGCCGCGTGCAGCAGCACGTCATTGAGGACCGGGGCGTGCGCGCCCGTCTCCCCGAGCAGCCGGAAGACCAGCGGGACAGCGGTGTCCGGCTCCTGCGTCAGCATCTCCGGCCAGCCCAGGTCCGCCAGCGCGACGTCGAGTTCGCGGCCCGGCGCGCTCGTCGTCATCGTCTTGCGCAGCGCCTCTTCCAGCAGTTCGCGTTCGGTGGTGTCCACCTCGCCTCACTCCTTCCCGAGGCCCAGCAGTCGGCGGGCGACGATGTTGCGCTGGATCTCGGCGGTGCCGCCGTAGATGGTCGCGGCCCGCGAGTAGAGGTACTCCGTGCGCCACGCGCCGTCCTCCGACAGCTCCACCGCCCCCGGCAGCAGGTCCCGCGCGGTGTCGAACAGCCGCTGTTCGGCGGTGGCGAGGAGGATCTTGTCGACGGAGGCCTCCGGGCCGAGCCGCCCACCGCGCGCCAGGGTCCGTTGGGTGGCGGCCGAGCGGCAGCGCACGGTGTGCAGGTCGAGCCAGGCGGCGCCGAGCGCGTCGGCGTCGGGCTCGCAGCCGTGGGCCAGGAGGCGGTCGAGGCGGCTGTAGAGGTGGGCGACGCGGTGCCAGAAGCAGGTGGACCGCTCGTGCGGCAGCAGGTCCATGGCCAGCCGCCAGCCGTCGCCCGGGGCGCCCAGCAGGCGCTCGGCGGGCACGCGTACGTCGTCGAGGAACACCTCGGCGAACTCGTCGACGCCGTGCATCGTGCGCAGCGGCCGTACGGTGATGCCGGGGGAGTCCATGTCGACGAAGAAGGCGCTGATGCCGTCGTGCCCGGGGCCGCCGGTGCGGGCCAGCAGGACACAGCGCGCCGCGTACTGGGCGAGGCTCGTCCACACCTTCTGGCCGGTCACCACCCAGGTGTCACCGTCGCGCACCGCGCGCGTGGACAGGGACGCCAGGTCGCTGCCCGAGCCGGGCTCGGAGAAGCCCTGGCACCACTGCTCCCGGCCGCCCAGCAGCCGCGGCACCATCTCGGCGGCGAGCGCGGGCGGCGCGTAGTCGATCAAGGTGGGGACGAGGACCTCGACCATCGACCAGATACCGGGCTCCGCCAGATCGCGACCGGCGACCTCCTCGCCGAGCACCGCCCGCAGCACGCTCGGCCCGCCGAGCCCGCCGACCTCGCGCGGCCACCCGTGCCGCATCCAGCCCGCCTCCCACAACACTCTTCGCACCCGGGCCAGTTGCGCGACCTGTGCATCGAGGCCGTGGCCGTGCCGCTCCGGGGCCAGGTCGTGGGTGTCCAGCCAGGCGCGCAGGCTCTGCCGGAACTCGTCGGTCCTCATGAACGGGTGCGCTGGAACGCGTGCGGGCGCCCCGAGTCGTGGGCGCCGCTGCGACGGATGAAGGTCATGGCCCGGGTACGCAGCCGCCAGCCGTCCGGGGTGCGGGCGTAGGTGTCGTTGTAGTAGCCGATGCGCGTCTCGTGCTCGGAGTGCTCGACGAAGCAGAGCGGCTGGGTTCCCGTGGCGATGTCCCCGGCCAGCTCGATCGCGGGCGTGCCGACGAGGAAGAGGCCCTTGGGGGCGGCGGCGATCAGCGCCGGGAACTCGTCGAGCGGGTAGGTGTCGCCGAAGGCGCTGTAGCTGCCGTCCGGGGTGAAGACGGCGAGTACCCGGTCCACGTCACCGCGGGTCATGGCGACCGCGTAACGGGCCAGGAGCTGCTCGATCTCCACCACGTCGTCGGTGTCACTCAAGGAAGCGCCGTCCTCTCGTTTGAGAATCTCGTTCTCCGTCTTGAGTATGTTGTACGGATGCTTGCTTCTCCAATAGCGAGAAGATAATTTCCACAGCATGGATCAGTTCCTGGCCTTCACGGTGGTGGGTTTGAGCACCGCCGCCATCTACGCCGTGATCGGCAGCGGCCTGGTACTCACCCACACCACGGCCGGCGTGTTCAACTTCGCCCACGGCGCGGCCGGGATGCTCGCCGCCTTCGCCCACTGGCAGCTCGCCGTCGGCTGGGGCCTGCCCGTGCCGCTCGCCCTCGCCGTCGTCCTGCTCGTCCTCGCCCCCGCCTTCGGGCTGTTCGTGGAACGCGTGCTGATACGTCCCGTGCAGGCGCTCGGCGAGGCCGAACGCCTGGTGATGACCGTGGCCCTGCTCACCGGGTGCATCGCGCTCGCCCGCTGGGTGTGGGACCCCAACACACCGCGCCCGCTCGCCCCGTTCCTGGCCGACCGGCCCGCGATCCGCCTCGGCCCGGCGGCCGTCACCTGGCACCAGGCGCTCACCGTGGCGGTGGCCCTCGCGATCGCCGCCGCGCTGTGGTTCCTGCTCCACCGCACCCGCGCCGGCACGGAGATGCGCGCCTCGGTCGACGACCGGGCGCTCGCCGGACTGACGGGCGCCGACCCGCTGCGCGCCGGGCGGCTGGCCTGGGTGCTCGGCATCCAACTCGCCGCCGTCGGCGGCATCCTCATCGCCCCCACCGTCGCGCTCGACGCCCAGCAGTTGTCCCTGCTCATCGTCAGCGCCTACACCGCCGCCGTCTTCGGCCGGCTGCGCAGCCTGCCGCTCACCTTCCTCGGCGCGGTCGTCGTCGGCCTGCTGGAGGCCTACCTCGCCGGCTACCTGCCGCAGAACGACTACCTGCCCGGCCTGCGGCTGGCCGCACCCGCTCTGCTGCTCGTCCTCGCCCTGCTGGCCTTCCCGCACCGGCGGCTGCGCGGCCGCGACCGCACCCTGGTGCGCGTGCCCCTGCCGACCGTGCGCGGCAGCGCGATCTTCGCGGGCTGCGTCCTGGTGTTCGCGCTGGTCCTGGTGACCGTGCTGACCGAGGACGCGGTCATCTCGTACGGCACGATCTTCTCGCTCGGCGTCGTCGCCCTGTCGTACGTCCCCCTCGCCGGATACGCCGGGCAGATCTCGCTGTGCCAACTGTCCATCGCTGGGATCGGCGCGGTGGTCTGGGGCCACCTCGGCGCGCACGGCGAGCTGTGGGCGCTGCCCGTCGCCGTACTGCTGGCGGCGGCCGTCGGCGCGCTGATCGCGCTGCCCGCGCTGCGCCTGTCCGGGATCTACCTCGCCCTGGGCACCGCCGCGTTCGCCGTCGTCCTCGACCGGTGGATCTTCACCCTGCCCGCCTTCGACGTGCTCGGCGTGCGCATCACCCTGTTCGACCAGGGCTCGGTGTCCGTCACCGGACCCGACCTGTTCGGACTGCACCTCACCTCACCGGCCCAACTGCTCCTCCTCGCCGCCGTCTGCCTCGCCCTCGCCTCACTCGGCGTGGCCGCCCTGCGCCGGGGCCGGTTCGGCCGCCGGCTGATCGCCCTGCGCGACAGCGAGGCCGCCTACGCCACCCTCGGCGGGCGCCTGCTCGCCACCAAGGCCGCCGTCTTCGCGCTCTCGGCCGGAATCGCGGGACTGGGCGGCGCCCTGTACGGCATGCAGCTGCAGACCGTCACCGCCGAGCAGTTCAACCTCATCGCCGGGCTGCCCGTCTTCCTGGTCGCGGTCATCGGCGGGCTCGGCACGGTCGGCGCCGGCCTGTTCACCGGCATCGCCTTCGTCGTACCGGCCCAGCTGCTGGACGGACTCGGCACCTGGGCCCATGACCTGACCGCGCTCCTCGTCGCGCTCGCCGGAATGGGCCTCGCGCACAGCCCGAGCGGCGTGCTCACGCGGCTGCGCGCCGAATGGGCGCCGCTCGCCCGGGACCGGACGCCGCTGCCCGCGCTGCTCGGCGTCCTCGCCGTGTGCTGGCTGCTCGCGGCGCTCGGCGCGGCGGACGGCCGGCTGCTCCTCGCCGCGGCCGTCGGCGCGGCGCTCGTCCTACGGGCCCGCGCCACCGCACGGCAACAGCCGCCCGCCGACGTCCCGTTGGAGTGGTGGGGAGTGCGCCGCCCCTGGCGGCCCGAGGACGGGGAGGTGCTGACCCGTGCCACTGCTGCACGCTGAGGACGTGACCGTCGCCTTCGGCGGGCGCCGCGCCCTCGACCGGGTCTCGCTGGCCGCCGAGGCGGGCCGCGTCACCGGCCTCATCGGACCCAACGGGGCGGGCAAGAGCACCCTGTTCGACGTGGTCTGCGGACTGCGCCGCCCGCAGACCGGGCGGATCCGGCTCGACGGCCGGGACATCACCCGCGAAGGCCCCGCCCGCCGCGCCCGCCGCGGGATGTCCCGCACCTTCCAACACCTGGAACTCTTCGGCCGCCTCTCCGTGCGCGACAACCTCCTCGTCGCCGCCGAACTCGGCCCCGAGCGACGCCATGCGGACCGTACGGCGGACGAGGTGCTGGCGAGAACCGGCCTGACGGACGTCGCCGACGACCCCGCCGACGCCCTGCCCACCGGCCTCGCCCGGCTCGTCGAGGTCGGCCGCGCCCTCGTCCTCCGCCCGCGCGTCCTGCTCCTCGACGAGCCCGCCGCCGGACAGGACCCCGAGGAGACCGAACGGTTCGCGGTCCTGCTGCGCTCGCTCGCCGCCGACGGCACCGCGGTCCTGCTCGTCGAGCACGACATGAGCCTGGTGATGACCGTCTGCGACGAGGTGTACGTCCTCGACCTCGGCAAGGTCGTCGCCTGCGGCCCGCCCGCCCGGATCCGGCACGACGAGACGGTCCTCGCGGCCTACCTGGGGGAGGAACGACCATGACCGCCAGGCTGCTGGAACTGTCCGGCATCCGCGCCGCCCACGGCGGCATCACCGTCCTGCACGGCATCGACCTCGCGGTCCGGGCAGGCCAGGTGGTCGCCCTCCTCGGCCCCAACGGGGCCGGCAAGACCACCACCCTCAAGGTCGCCGCCGGCGTGCACCCGCCCACCGGCGGCCGGCTGCTGCTAGGCGGCCGGGACGCCACCGGCATGCCGCCCGGCGACCTCGCCCGCGCCGGCGTCTGCCTCATCCCCGAGGGCCGCGGCGTGTTCCCCAACCTCTCCGTGCGCGACAACCTCCAGATGATGACCTTCACCGGCCGCGCCCGGGAGGAGATCGAGGAGACCGCCTACGCCCGCTTCCCCGCCCTCGGCACCCGGCGCGCCCAGGCGGCGGGCACCCTCTCCGGCGGCGAGCAGCAGATGCTCGCCCTCGCCCGGGGCCTGGCCACCGACCCCGCCGTCCTGCTGCTGGACGAACTGTCGATGGGGCTCGCCCCGCTGGTCGTCGCCGGACTGTACGAGCACGTCGCCGAGATCGCCCGGCAGGGCGTCGCGGTACTGGTGGTCGAGCAGTTCGCCACCGCCGTACTGAAGCTCGCCGACCACGCCGCCGTCCTCGTCCGCGGCCGGATCCGGTGGCAGGGGCACCCCGACAGCTCCCTGCACGCCGAACTCTCCTCCTACTACCTGGGGAGCCCGACATGACCTCTGCCCCCGAGACGCGCGCGGACCGGTTCGTCCGCGAGCTCGCCGAGCTGAAGATCCCCGACCCCGCCGCCGCCCGCACCGCCCTGTGGCTGCGCCTCGGCGGGCTGCTCATGGCCGCGGGCCTGGTACTCGGCGCCCTCGCCTTCCCGCTCGCCCACGCCACCGACAACTCCCTCGCCCAGGGCGACGCCCTGGCCGTCGGCCTGGGCGGGATCGCCGCGGCGGTCGTGGGCGGCGCGCTGTTCCTGCGTTACTCGCTCACCGGCTTCCTGCGCTTCTGGCTCGCCCGCCAGTCGTACGACCTGGACCGGCTGGGGGAGAAGCTCACCGCACCGGCACCGGCACCGGCACCCGGACCCGCACCCGCACCCGCACCCGAAGGAGAACCGCGCAATGGCGTCGTCCCCCGCACCGATCCCGCGCCCCGGTGACCAGCTCGCCTCCGCCACCAGCACCACCCGCGTGATCGTCGTCCGGGCCCCGCAGCAGGCGGCCGGCCCCATCGAGTGCGGCGGCAGCCCGATGATCCCCGCGGCCGACGCCCCCGCCCCGCCCCCGTCCGGCGAGGCGCCGGGCACCCTCATCGGCAAGCGGTACGTGGACGCCGCCGACACCCTCGAACTCCTCTGCACCGCCTCCGGCGCCGGTCACCTCACCTACGGCGGAGAGCCGTTGACCGTCAAGGCGCCCAGGGCGCTGCCCGCTTCGGACTGATTCCCGCCCAAGCCCCAAGGAGCCGCATGCACCGCGACGACATGATCCTGATCAGCGTCGACGACCACATCATCGAGCCGCCCGACCTCTTCGCCCACCATCTGCCGGAGCGGTACAAGAAGGACGCCCCGCGCCTGGTCCACCGCGAGGACGGCAGCGACGTGTGGCAGTTCCGGGACAACAGCGTCGGCAACGCCGCGCTCAACGCGGTCGCCGGCCGCCCCAAGGAGGAGTACGGCATGGAGCCGCAGGGCCTGGACGAGATCAGGCCCGGCTGCTACGACGTCGACGAACGGGTCGCCGACATGAACGCGGGCGGGGTCCTCGCCCAGATGAACTTCCCTTCCTTTCCCGGCTTCTCCGCGCGCATGTTCGCCACCGAGGACTCCGACTTCTCGCTCGCCCTGGTCCGCGCCTACAACGACTGGCACATCGACGAATGGTGCGGGGCCCACCCCGGCCGCTTCATCCCGATGGCACTCCCGGCGATCTGGGACGCCGAGTTGTGCGCCCAGGAGATCAGGCGGGTCGCCGAGAAGGGCTGCCACTCGCTGACCTTCCCCGAGAACCCGGTCCCGCTCGGCTACCCCAGCTTCCACTCCGACTACTGGGACCCGGTATGGCGGGCGCTGACCGACTGCGGCACGGTGATGAACCTGCACATCGGCTCCTCCGGCCGCCTCGCCATCACCGCCGCCGACGCCCCGCCCGACGTGATGATCACCCTCCAGCCGATCAACCTCGTCCAGGCCGCCGCCGACCTGATGTGGTCCCGCGTGCTCAAGGAGTACCCCGACATAAGGATCGCGCTGTCGGAGGGCGGCACCGGCTGGATCCCGTACTTCCTCGAACGCCTCGACCGCACCTACGACATGCACGCCACCTGGACCCTCCAGGACTTCGGCGGGAAGCTGCCGTCCGAGGTGTTCCGCGAGCACTTCCTCACCTGCTTCATCTCCGACCCGATCGGGGTGAGGCTGCGCCACGAGATAGGCGTCGACAACATCTGCTGGGAGGCCGACTACCCGCACAGCGACTCCATGTGGCCCAACGCCCCCGAGGAGCTGCACGACGTCCTCACCTCGAACGACGTGCCGGACGACGAGATCAACAAGATGACCCACGAGAACGCGATGCGCTGGTACTCCTTCGACCCGTTCGCGCACCTCCCGCGCGAGCAGGCCACGGTGGGCGCCCTGCGCGAGGCCGCCGAGGGCCACGACGTGTCCGTGAAGTCCCGCAGCCACCAGATCGTCGCCCCGGCGGACAAGCTCACCGCCTACCGCAGGAAAGCGCAGGCCGCGCTGGCGGCGGCCACCCAGGACTGAGCGATCCGGATCGGAGCGCCCCGGCCCGACAGCCACGATGCCGGGCCGGGGGAAGCGCCATCCGAACGCAGGACGGGGTACCTCGTCGTGGGGCGCGACTCCGTGAGGGATGGACGCCGTAGCTCAGCGGACGACGACGCGTACCCGGGCGAGGTTGTCCAGGCGGGCGAACGGTGTCGCCGGGTCGCCCTCGCGTTGTGCGGAAGCCCGTACGGTGACGAAGTGGGTGCCCGGTACGTCGAACACATGGCGTTGTTCGACCGAGACCCGCCGGGCCGGTTCGATCCGTTCACGCACCGGGAATGTGCCGTCTCCGTCGAGATCCCACGCGAGGGCGACCAACTCGCCCGCACCAGGCGGCACTTCGGCGCTGGCCCGCAGGACGACCGGCTCGCCGGCCGGCACCTCGGCCAGGGCGGCGCCGTTCGCTGTCAGGTGGACGACGGGCTGGACGCCCAGGCGGTCGCGCGCATGCTCGGGCACGCGCACCTGACCCTCGCGGACCGAGTAGACGGAGGAGGCCGCCGGGGGTGTGCCGGCCTCGACCCACGCGCTCAGGTCGCGCAGCGCCTGATGGAGGACGCCGAGGTAGCTCACGGTGCGGGTGGGGTCTTCCTGGCGTTCTTCGTCGCCGTGCAGGGCGTTGTCGACGTACCAGAGGCGGAAGTGGTCGTCGGCCGCGTCGCCGAGGTGCTCGCGGACCTTGGACCGGTACCAGTCCGCCTGCCAGGGGAACGCCTCGCGGTCGAGCAGGCAGGCGACCGTGATCATCTTGCCGGAGACGCGCCCGCTCTGCAGGCTCCCGCCGGCCCCGGCGGCGAACAGCGGCCCGGCGAGGACGGGGCGCTGGGGGTGGAGCGGCGCTCCGTCGGGGCCGCGGAACTGGTCCCAGACGGTGAACTCGGCGGACGGGACCTGATGGCGGTGGTACGTCTGCGCGGCGAGGAAGCCGCTGTTGTCGACCTCGACGGGATCGCCCGGCCGCAGGTGACGGAGGGCGCGGCCGTCGTCCTGTTCGGCGAAGATCGCGAGGTCGCCGCGGACCTCCTTGAGGACGACGGAGGCACCGGCGGCTTCTCCGCCGCGGGCCGTGAGGACCGCTCCCAGGACGTGCTGGGGCACTCGTACCGACAGCCGGACGGCGACCACGTCGTCCTCGCCGGCCTTCGGCCCCTCGAACGCGTGGTCCACACCGCCGGGGGCATCAGCCGCGCCGTCGGCGACGAGCCCCAGCCCGACGCTTTCACGGCGGGTGATCGGGGCGATCACTTCGCAGCTCAGGCGGACACGGTCGCGGTGCACGGAGGACGAAGGGTCGGCACCGAGGTGACCGGGCTCGCGCCAGAAGTCCGCGAAGTACCCCGGATCGAGGGCCACGAGGCCGGGGTAGAGCGCGCTGAACGCGTGCATGCCCATGGTGCGGTGGCCGAACCAGGCCCGGGGCGGGAAACCCATGCGCGTCACCTCGGTGAGCGCCGCACGCTCCTCCTCGTCGAGACCTGCGTACGGGTCGCCGCTGCCGCCGGGTTCGAGCGCGTCGACGATGCGGTCGAACCTGTCCCGCAGGACGCGCAGGGCGTGCATCCGCACGGTGAAGACGCTGGGCATCGCCACCGGGCTGCCGGGAACGTAGGGGACGAAGCCGTCCCACACCCCCTCGGTGTTCTCGGCCGCGGCGATGGTGCGGAAGGCGCCGCCGCTGCCGCCGTAGACATAGCCGTACGGGCGGTGCGGGCGGCCGTAGACCTCCTGGGCCACGACACGCGAGTACTCCGCCGCGGCCGCGTTCGCGCGGTAGGCAGCGATCGTCGGGTCGGCCGGCGTGCCGGGCTGACCGGACGCACCGCCTCCGTTGGTCTCCACGAAGTAGGCGCGGCTGGAGACGGCGAAGCCGATCCGGTCCTCCTGGCCGCGGGCCGCCTGGGCCTGGTGCTCGCTGCCGGGCACCGGTGTGACGTGCTGGAAGAACCGGCCCTCGTAGTGCTCGGGTGGGGGGAAGTAGAGGGAGAACCGGGTGGCGTGGTCCGCGAAGCCACCGTGTACGTAGCGGTGCCGTACCGGAGTGTCGCGCCACTCGTCCACGTCGACGTACGGCGCGCGGAAGTTCTCGTCGGCCGTCGCTGTCACTTGTGGTCCCCCAGGCTCTCGACCGTGTCCCCGGCCGACGGTTTGCGGCCGGCGAGCGGGGTCCAGCGGGCACGTAGCGCGTGTGCGGCGTTCTTGGGGCGGCGGTCGCGGGTGAAGACACCCTTGCGGTTGCCGTCGACGCGGTGGATGCCGTTGGAGGTCTGGAAGTCGGCGAAGTTCCAGACATGTTCGCCGACGACGGCCGCACAGCGGTCGAAGGCACGGTGGTTGGCCTGGAGGTAGGCGAGCTGGTACTCCTCCGTCCAGGGCATGTCCCACACCGAGTGCAGGCCGGGCAGGGCGTCGGCTCCGTATTCGCTCATGAGGATCGGCTTGTCGAACTTCTCGGCCCAGCCGCGCAGTTCGGCGTCCATGTAGGTCTCGGCGGTGGCGAGGTCGCCGGTGGCGACATACCAGCCGTAGTAGCGGTTCAGGCAGACGATGTCGAAGAGGTCGGCGATGCGGTCGTTCTTGAAGGTGGCGAACATGACGGCCGCGTAGCTGACGGGCCGGGTCGGATCCAGCTTGCGGGTGAGTTCGACGAGCGGCTCGAAGTGCTCGCGGGCGCCGTCCTCGTGGGAGGACGGCTCGTTGGCGATGCACCACATCACCACGCTGGGGTGGTTCTTGTCGCGGTCGATCAGCTCCCGGATCGCCTGGGCGTGTGCGGCGCGGGTGTCGTCGTTGAACGTCTCCTGCGAGTAGGTGGGCCTGTGCGGGCGGCCGGCCAGTCCGCCCTCGACGGCCAGGTTCAGGCCGACGGCGGCCGTCTCGTCGATGACGACGATGCCGTGCCGGTCGGCGAACTCCAGCACCTCCTCGGCGTAGGGGTAGTGCGAGGTGCGGAAGGAGTTGGCGCCGATCCACCGCATCAACTGGAAGTCGTGCACCAGGTAGGCGTTGTCGTGGCCCTTGCCGCGTACGGGGGTGTCCTCGTGCTTGCCGAAGCCGGTGAAGTAGAACGGCTCGCCGTTGATGAGGAACTCCCGGCCCCGTATCTCGACCGTGCGCACCCCGAACGGCTGGGTGTAGGTGTCGACCACCGCCTCACCGGCGGCGTCGAGCACCTCCACGACGAGGTCGTAGAGGTAGGCCGCGCCCGGCCGCCACGGGGTCACGTCGTCGACCCGCAGGGTGCCGTTCGCCCCGTCGGCCGCCGCGACCTGTGCGCCGGTGGCGTCCAGCACGCGTACGCGGACGGGCGCGGACGCGCTGGTGTCGACCGAGTAGTCGACCGTGCCGGTGGCTCCGTCGAGCCCGGTCACGATCGTGATGTCGTCGATGTGCACGTCCGGGACACTGTGGAGCCACACCGAGCGGGCCAGGCCGGCGTAGTTGTAGAAGTCGTGCAGGTACTTCTGCTGCCGCCGTCCGTCCGGGGTCCCGGTGATCGTGCCGGGCGGGATCGTGACGTTGGTGAGCTCGTTGCCGACGCCGACGGTGAGCCGGAACTCGCCGCCCGGACGGACGTGTTCGGTGATGTCCGCCTCGAACGGCGTGTAGCCGCCGACGTGGTGCGCCACCAGTTCGTCGTCGACGTACACCTTGCCCTCATGGGTGGCGGCGTCGAGCCGGAGCAGCACGCGCTCGCCGGACCAGCCGCGCGGTACGCGTACCGACCGCTGGTACCAGACCCAGCCGACGTGGTCGCGGATGGCGCTGTCGGTGAACAGGTCGTTGTAGCTGGCCGGCACCGCGGCTTCCAGAGTCGTGTCCAGGGGCCCGGTCCAGGGCCGCGCCCCGGCGGACTCGCCTACGGCGAACCGCCACAGGCCGTCGAGGTTCACCAGTTCGCGGGTGGCGGTGGGTCGCGGTTTCAGCATGCGGGATCTCCTCAAGTGTCTGTTCACTGCGGGGTGTCGACGGCGCTGGGCACTCCGGGCACTTCAGGGACGTGGACGGTCGTGCTGCACCGGATGTCGTCGCTGCTCAGCCCCGCCATCACCGTCACGTCGCCCGCCTCGCAGCCGCGCCGGCCGTCGGGCAGCGTGTAGGACAGCCGCTCGATCGGAGCCTGAAGGACGAGATCCGTCGACTCCCCGGCGGCCAGGGCCACGCGCCGGAACTCCAGCAGCCGGCGCACCGGGCGCACGACGCTCGCGTACTCGTCCCGGGCGTACAGCTGCACGACCGTCTCGCCCTCCGTCGCACCGGTGTTGGAGACCCTGACCGGAGCCCGAAGCACTCCGTCGCGCACATCCGCCTCACCGCCGTACGACACATCGAAGGCCGTGTACGACAGACCGTGCCCGAAGGCGAACAGCGGGCTCGGGTCGGCCAGGTCCCCGTAGGTGTAGGTGTCGCCGGTCGGGTGGTCGTAGCCGCTGCCGTGCCGGTGGCCGTGGTAGGCGGGGAGCTGGCCGAGGTGGCGGGGGAACGTGGCGGGCAGCTTGCCGCTGGGGTTGGTCCGGCCCAGCAGGGCCGACGCGATCGCGGTGCCGGCCGCCTCGCCGAGCAGCGGGGCGAGCAGGACGGCGGCGGAGGCACGGGTCACCCGCTCCAGGAGCAGCGGACGCCCGGAGACCACCACGGTGATCACCGGCCTGCCGGTCGCGGCCAGCAGGTCGACGAGCTCCTCCTGGTCGCCCGGGAGCGACGGTGACACGCTGGAGCGGCCCTCCCCGGCGGTGTTGCCGCCGACGCGCCCGGTGCGCTCACCGACGACCGCCACGACCACGTCGGCTCCGGACACCGCCGCCTTCACCGCCGACGCGTCGAGCCGCTCGTCCGCTGCCGGGGCGAAGGAACCGAGCGGCACGTGGTCGGTCTTCGCGTCGGACTCCCGCAGGGCCTCCAGCACCGTGAGCGCTTCGGGGTGGAGGGCGCGGGCCATCTCCTCGAACCGGGGCTGGAGTCCGGGCAGCGGGGTGGTGACGATGTCGGTGGCGGCGAACGTCGCCGGGTCGACGCCGGGGACCTGGCCGGTGCGTACCGCCTTGATGGCGGTGGGCATCTCGGCGGCGGCCACGGAGGTGTAGGCCCCGAAGTGGATGCGCAGTTCGTCGGCGGCCGGACCGGTCACGACGATACGGCGCTCTCCCTCGGTGAGCGGGAGGGCGCCGTCGTTGTGCAGGAGCACCAGGCCCCGCTCGGCGATCGACCGACGGACCCCGGCGGCGGCCCTGAGGTCGGGGCGCGGTAGCGGCGCCGGGCGCGGAGTGCCGCAGCCGGGGATGAGACCGGTCCTGGCCTTGATGGTGAGGACGCGGGTCACCGCCTGGTCGATCACCTTCTCGTCCAGGCGGCCGGCGGTCACCTCCTCCACCAGATGCGGGTAGTTCAGCGCCTGCGGCAGCTCGGCGTCCAGGCCCGCCGCGACCGCCTGCGCGGCCGCCGCGCCGCGGGAGGCGGCCGTGCGGTAGCGGGTCCGCAGCATGTCGACGGACTCGTAGTCGCTGACGGTCATGCCGGTGAAGCCGAGTTCGTGGCGGAGCAGTTGGGTCAGCAGCCAGTGGTTGGCCGCCGCCGGTATGCCGTCGATCTCGTTGTAGGAGTTCATGACCAGCGACAGCCCGGCCTCGGCGATGGCCCGGCGGAACGGCTCGGCGTACTCGTCGACGAGGGTGCGCCGCCCCAGCTGGGTGGTGGCCATGTTGAGGCCGCCTTCGGAGGCGCCGAAGCCCAGGAAGTGCTTGCCGGTGGCGAGCAGCCCGGTGTCCGCCCTCTCGCCCCGCACCCTCTGGATTCCCTGGACGAAGGCGACGGCGCATCGGGCGGCCAGCTCCGGGTCCTCGCCGTACGTCTCGTGGACCCGTCCCCAGCGCGGGTCCCTGCTGAGGTCCATCACCGGGGCGAAGAGGAGCTGGACGCCCAGGTCGCGCATGTGCGCCGCGGTGATCGACGAAGCCTGCCGGACCAGCTCCGGGTCCCAGGTCGCCGCCTGCGCCCAGGCCGTGGGGAACTGCTCTCCGGCAGCGTGCAGGAAGCCGTTGATCCCCTCGAAGTGGACCAGCCCGCCGATGCCGAAGGGTGACACCTCGCGCACCGCTCGCTGGACCTCGGCGAGCGCGTCGCGCAGGCTGTCGCCGTCCTGGGCGAGGAACCAGCCCAGCGACAGGTGGCCCACGCCGTGCGGGCACAGCTCCGCGACCCGGCCGGAGGCGAGTTCCATTCCTCCGGCGCCGTGGGCGAGCAGGCCCGGCAGGGCGAGTCCGCCGAGCTGGGCCACCTTCTGCTCCAGGGTGAGCCGGCCGACCAGGCCGGTGATGGTGTCAGGGGTGGTCATACGGTTCCTCCTGCGGGTGGTGGTTCGTCATGGCCTCGGCGACTGGCCGATGTCCGTCACTTCGTGGGCGCCTTCGCGGGCGTGAAGCCGTCGCCCGGAGGTGCGGTCAGCGCATCGCCGTCGGCGCCACGTCCGAGGGAGCCCGGAAGTTTCTGGGACAGGGTGACGATCGCTATGCCGAGGATGTAGCCGACGACGGCCTCGTTGCCCGGGGCCAGTTGGTCGACCGGCAAGGCGAGCGAGTAGGCCATCGGCACGATGACCGCCATCGACACGCCGAAGTTGGCCGCCACCAGGAGGGTGATGTGCGCACCGGGCATCTCGGAGCGGTCCGCGGGGGTGCGGGGCGGATGGGTGCCGTCCGTGTCGTCGGCGCGGGCTTCTTCGGCGGAGTCGGTGGACATCGACGTCATGGCCGCCCGCGCCGCGCGGCCTCGCCCAGCCACTTCAGGCTCGGCTTCGGCCGCCGCTCGAACGTCTCCCGGTCCACGGCGATCAGCCCGAACGTCGGCTCCCAGTGCCCCCATTCGAAGTTGTCCAGGGCGCTCCAGTGGAGGTAGCCGCGCACGTCGACGCCCTCGTCGACCGCCTGGAGGAGGTGGTCCAGCGCTTCGGAGGTGTAGGCGATGCGCCGCTCGTCGTCGGCGGTGGCGATGCCGTTCTCGGTGACGAGGACCGGCGTGTGGTCCGTCGCCGCCCACGCGTGGCGGACGGCGAGGCCGAGCGCGTCCGGGCGGTACGCGTTCCCGGTCAGGGTGTTGTCGGGGCTCACCGGGTGGGGGACGACGCCGTTCTCGTCGACGGCCTGGCCGGAGTAGGACTGGACGCCGATGAAGTCGTCGTCACGTGCGGCTTCCAGGTAGAGGTCTTCGCGCACGTACCGCACCTCGCGCAGTTTCACCTCGTTGCCCGGCGTGGCCGTGAGCGCCTGGCAGGCCACGGTCCAGCCGACGTTCGCGCCGGTGTGCCGCCGGAGGATGTCCCGGGCGGCGTGGTGTGCCTCGGCCAGTCGGCGCCCGATCGCCGGGTCCGGGTCCGGAAGCACCGGGCGGGCGGCGCCCTCGACGGTCGGGCTCGTCCACTTCTTCGCCGCGCCCGTCCGCGCGGCGTGACTCATCATCACCATCAGGGCCAGCATGTTGGGCTCGTTGATCGTGCAGACCCACTCGACGCCGTCCAGGACGGAGACCGCCGTGCGCATGTACGCCTCGAAGCGCTCGATCGCCCGGTCGTTCATCCAGCCGCCGTCCTCGGCGAACCAGCGCGGGTGGGTGAAGTGGTGCAGAGTGACGACCGGGGTGAGACCCAGGCCGACGGCCGTGTCGACCATCCGTCGGTAGTGGGCGAGTTCAGCGCGTGAGACGTGCCCCTCGGCCGGCTCGACACGCGCCCACTCGATGCCGAAGCGGTAGGCGTTCAGACCGGCGTCGGCCAGCAGCCGCATGTCCTCGGCGTAGCGGTGGTAGCTGTCGCAGGCGTCGCCGCTGCGCTCCATCCCGGGGGCGCGCTGCTCGCGTACCCACCAGTCGCTGTTGACGTTGTTTCCCTCGACCTGGTGCGGCGCGGTCGCCGCGCCCCAGAGGAAGCCGGGGGCGAGTTGCGTCATCGTCGGAATCCCTTTCTGGTGCGGTGAGGTCAGCCGCGGGGCCCGGCGGTGGGCGTGGCCGCCAGGCGCCGCCGTTCCTCCCGTCGTTGTCGCTGCCGGAGGGGATCGGCTACCGGCGCGGCAAGCAGCAGCCGTTGGGTGTAGGGGTGTTCGGGGGTGGAGGTGACGCGGTCGGCCGGGCCGGTCTCGACGATGTCGCCCCGGTACAGGACGGTGACCCGGTGGCTGACGTGCCGGATGACCGTGAGGTCGTGCGAGACGAACAGGTACGCCACTCCCGTACGGCGCTGGATGTCCACGAACAGGTCGAGCACGCGCGCCTGGGTCGACAGGTCCAGAGCGGAGACCGGTTCGTCGCAGACGATGAGCCTCGGTCGCGGGGCGAGCGCACGGGCGATCGCGACGCGCTGGCGCTGACCGCCGCTGAACTCCCGAGGCAGCCGCTCGGACGCGTCCGCGGGCAGGCCCACCTGGTCGAGCAGTTCCCGGACGCGGGCGCGCGCGTCGGCGGGGCTCGCCCCCTGCACCACCAGCGGTTCACTGAGGATGTCGCCGATGGTGAGGGACGGGTTCAGCGAGGTGTAGGGGTCCTGGAACACCACCTGGATGTCCCGGGCGAGGATCCGGCGCACCCTCGCCGGGGCGTGGGTGATGTCCTGCCCGTGGAAGTGGATCCGTCCGCCGTCGGCCTTGACCAGTCCGAGCACGGCGCGTCCGATGGTCGTCTTGCCCGACCCGGACTCGCCGACGAGCCCGAGGGTCTCGCCCTCGCGCACGCTCAGCGACACACCGTGCAGCACCTCGTGCGGGCGGGCGCGGAAACCGCGACCCGGATAGCTGACGCGCAGGTCGCCCACGTCGAGCAGGGGCGTGGTCATGACGCCTCCGTTTCGAGGGCCGCGTTCTTCCGGGGGGCCTCGGGCTCGGTCGTGGACGCGTCGGTCGCCGACCCGTCGGTGCGCACGGCGGTGTCGTCGAGGATGGAGTCGAGCAGCATCCGGGTGTAGGGGTGCTCCGGCGCGCGGAACAGATCGAGGGCCTGGCCCGTCTCCACGACCCTGCCCTCACGCATGACCGCGATGCGGTCACAACTGTCGGCGACCACGCCGAAGTTGTGGGTGACCAACAGGACGGCCATGTTGAGTTCCTTCCGCAGGTCGCGCAGCAGGTCGAGGATCTCCGCCTGCACGGTGACGTCGAGCGCGGTGGTCGGCTCGTCGGCGATGAGGAGCAGCGGCCGGCTCGCGACGGCGCCCGCGATGAGCACGCGCTGGGCCATGCCGCCGGAGATCTGGTGCGGGTACGACGCGAAGGTGCGCTTCGGGTCGGGGATGCCGACGCGGCCCAGCAGGGCGAGGACGCGCTCGCGTGCCTCGCGTCGCGACAGGGCCGTGGCCGCGCGGACGCCCTCGACGAGCTGCGCGCCCACGGTGAACGACGGGTCGAGGTTGGACATGGGCTCCTGCGGGACGTACGCGAGGGACGTGCCGCGTATCGCGCGCAGTTGACGCTCCGTCAGCCCCAGGAGTTCACGCCCGTCGAGCCGGATCGAGCCCCGGGTGACGACCGCTTCCGGGGGCAGGACGCCGAGCGCGGCGAACGCGGTCTGGGTCTTCCCGGAGCCGGACTCGCCGACGAGCCCGAGCGTCTCGCCGGCCTCCAGCGTGAGACTGACCCCGCTGACGACCTCCTTGAGCTCACCCGTCGGTGTCGGATAGGCGATGGCGAGGTCCTCGACGACCAGCAGTCCCGCTGTGCCACCGCCGGCCGGAGCCGTGCCGTCAGGCGTGGCAGCCGGCCGGCGCTCGGGCGCGGTGATCCGCGAGGCTTTGGGCCGTCCGCCCTCCAACGCGTCCCGCAGCGCGTTGCCGAGCAGCACCAGGGAAGCGGTCATGATGCCGAGCAGGAGGCTGGGCCAGAGGAACTGGAGGGGCTCCTCGTAGAGGTTGGTGAAGCCGTCGGCGACCATCGCGCCGAAGCTGGCCACCGAGCTCGACCCGATGCCTAGGAACGCCAGCCCGGACTGCACCGCGATGGACGAACCGGCGAGGAACGCGGTGGCGATGACGATCGGCCCGCGGACGACGAAGAGGACGTGCCGGCGCAGGATGCGCCGGTCGGGCAGCCCGGAGACGCGGGCCGCGTCGACGAACAGCTCGCTGCGGACGCCGACGACGAGATTGCGCACCAGGCGGTAGACACCGGGGGAGAGCAGCACCCCGAAGATCATCATGGTCACCCGGTAGTCGCCCTTGGTCACCGGCAGCAGCACGATGAGCAGCAGCAGCCCCGGGAAGGTCATGACGAGGCTGAACAGCCACTCGGTGACGCCCCGGACGCGGCGGTCGAAGTAGCCGCCGATCAGGCCGAAGGTGACCCCGATGGCCAGGGCGATGCTGGTACCGATCAGGGCGGAGACGACGCTGGTGTTGATGGAGTTGAGCAGCCGCGCGAAGATGTCACGCCCGCTCTTGTCCCCGCCCAGCGGGTAACCGGGCGTTCCGGGGCCGGCGTTGACCGCGTCGAGCGAGGACTCGTCGGGACCGTGCGCGGTGAGCAGCGGGGTCAGCAGGCCCAGCAGAACCACGACCAGCAGGATGCCCGCGCTGACGACGGCCTGGGGGTCCCGCCGCAGGGTGCGCAGGGGCGAGCGCCGGCCGGCCGCGGCCGACACCCGAGACGCGTCGGACGTGTTCGGCGCACTGCTCAATGGATCCTCGCCTTCGGGTTGAGCCAGCCGTTGAGAAGGTCGACGACCAGGTTCACGCACACCACGAGCAGCACGCCGAAGAGGCTGATGCCCATGATGATCGGGACGTCGCCCTGCAGGGACGCGTCGAAGGCGTAACTGCCGAAACCCGGCAGCGCGAACACCTTCTCGATCACCAGGGCCCCGCCGAGCATCTGGACGAACTCCAGGGACAGCACGGTGAGCGCCGGACCCGCGGCGTTGCGCAGGGCGTGCCGCAGCACGATCGAACGGGTCGGAATGCCGCGCGTGCGCAGAGTGCGGACGTAGTCCTTGCGCAGCTCGCCGATCATGGCGCCCCGGATCTGCGCCGTCAGACTGGCGATGCCCGGGACCATCAGGGCGAGCACCGGGATGGTGATCGTCGCCGCCCACCGCACCGGGTCCTCGGCGAGCGGTGTGTAGCCGGTGGCCGGCAACCAGCCCAGCTCGATGGCGAGCAGGTAGACGAGGGCGACGGCGATCAGCAGGTTCGGCACGAGGAAGCCGACCAGCGAGGCACCCTGGGCGACACGGTCCACGACACCGCCACGGGAAGCCGCGAGCACGCCCAGCACCACGCTGACCACGGCGGTGAGCAGGAGAGCGGCCAGCACCACCGACAGCGTGACACCGAGCCGGGCGGCGATGGCCGACCGGACGGGTTCGGCGGTGAAGTACGAGGAGCCGAGGTCGCCGCGTACCGCGTGGGACAGCCAGTCGAGGTACTGGATGACGAGCGGGCGGTCGAGCCCCATCCGGGCCTGCTGCTCCTGGACGCGTTCCTCGGTCGCCCCGCTGCCGAGGAGGGCCGCGGCGACGTCGTCGAAGGCCGTGCCCAGCAGCAGAAACGTGATCATGGTGACGAGTACGGCCAGGACCAGGCCCGCGCCCAGCCGGCGCAGCACGTAAGGAATCACGGTGAGTCCTCCGGGGCCTGGTCCGCGATGCCGAACTGGCGGATGCTGCTGAAGGTCGAGGACCCGTCACCGAGGTACGCGATGCCCTTCTTCGTCACCCAGTCGGTGCCGACCTGGAACACGGGCGCGTTCCACGCGTTCTCGACGGCGAAGGTGTTGATCTCCTTGTACGCCTTCGCGGCCTCGGCAGGATCGAGCGCGCTGTTGGCCTTGCTCAGCAGCTTGTCGAGGCGCGGGTCGGTGGAGTGGAAGACATTGCGGTAGCCGTTCGGGCTGAAGAAGTTCCGCACCTCCATCGGGGTGGGGCCCAGCCCGTCCGCCACGAAGAACATCGGGTACTTCTTCGACATCAGAGCCGAGACGCTCTGCTGCGCGGGCACCGTGTCCCACTTCACCTTGATTCCGATGTCGGCCAGCGCCTGGGCGATCGTCGGTTCGAAGGGCTTGGTGAAGAACAGGCTCGGCATGGTCACGGAGAACCCGTTCGAGTATCCCGCCTCGGCCAGCAGCTTCCTGGCCTCGGCCGGATCGTGGGTGTACGTCTTCTCCAGGGCGGGGTCGTACGCGTCGCCCTTGGGGTTGAACATCTGCACCGTCGGCCCGCCGGAGCCGCGCAGGATCCGCTGGGCGATCTTCTCGCGGTCGAAGGCCATGTTGATCGCCTTGCGGACCCGCACGTCCTTCAGCGGCTCCAGCACCGTGCCCGCACGGTCCGCCAGCACCAGGGTGCCCGCCGAGGTCGCCCGCACGTGCTCGACGTCGAACCCGGCCGACTTGAGCGTGCCCACCTGCTCCGCCCCCACGCTGCCGGCGTTGATCTCGCCGGCCTTCAGCGCGTTGACGGCGGCGGTGTGGTCGGCGATCACCCGGATCTTCACGGTCTCGAACGGGTAGGTCTTCTTGTTCCAGTGGTCGTCGCGTCGCTTGAGGACGTAGACCGAGCCGTTCACCGTCGTGCCCTTGTCGAGGGTGTAGGGCCCCGACCCGACCGGGTCGAGCGCGGCGATCTTCGAGGTCATGGTCTTCGGGTCGCCGATGACACCGGCGGCGGCCGACAGAGCGGACAGCAAGGCACCGTCCGGCTGCTTGAGCTTGAGGACCACGGTGTGGTCGTCGGGTGCCGTGACCGTCGAGACGGCCGCGAGTTGCACCTGGGTCGGGCCGGACGCCGTCCTGGTCCGGTCCAGGGTCGCCTTCACCGCGGCCGACGTGACCGGTGCTCCTGAACTGAAGGTCATGCCGTGGCGCAGCTTCAGTGTCAGCGTGCGCGCGTCGGCCGAGTACTTCCAGCTCTCCGCCGCGCCCGGGCGCAGTTCGCCCTTGTTGTCCAGTTGGAGCAGCGTGTCGTAGAGCGACTCCCATATGTAGGCCTGTTGGCCCTCGCTGAGCTGCGTGGGATCGAACGAGTTCGGGCTGCCCAGGATGGCCAGGGACAGCGTCGAGGTCGTGCCCGACGACGCCTCGGCCGGCTGGCCGTCGCATGCCGTCGTCGCCAGCAGAGCCGCGGCGGCGACCGTGGCGGGCAGGCCCCGCGACCACGGTCGAAGGTGCGGGAAACGGGTGCGCATGAGGCGGTCTCCTTCGGCTGCGGGATGTCCGTGGGGACGTGGTGCTGGAGAAGAACGGTGGAAGGCGCCATGGCCTTCGTCGTCGCACGGGAACGCGTGGGAACGGCGGGGTTTGGGTGGCGCTTCGGCCAACACTTACCACTAGGTTGGGTTTCGCTGGACCGTAGGGGCGCGGAGGCTGGGCGTGAAAGGGTAGGGACAGGCTTCGTGATAAGACCGTTACCTGCCCCGGTCGCCGAGGTGCTGCGACGACCGGCCATCAGCGGGTTCATCTCGGCGGCCTCACCTGTGTGGATTCCGACCGCATGGTAAGAATTGACTTGTGGGCCGGGCCTCCAGGCGACTTCTCCAGCGGGCGCCGCATCGGTCAGGAGCGGAAGCGATTGCCTTCGAGGAGGGACTTCATCGTGGACAAGGCAAGAAGTCGCGGGCCGTATGCGAAGACAGCGGCCCGGCAGGCGGACATCCTGCGGGCAGCGCGTGACAGCTTCGCCGAACGCGGCTACGCGGGCGCCACACTGCGCGACATCGCCGAACGGGCCGGAATCACCCACGCCGGCCTCTTGCACCACTTCCGCAGTAAGGAGGAGCTTCTCGCCGCGGTGCTCGCCCAGCGCGACACCGAGGAATGGCAACAGGGCAGGGCGCAGGTCGACCGGCCGGAGTCACTGGGCCCCTACCTCGTCGAGGTGCTGCTCCACCACCAGAAGTCACCGGAACTGATGCGGCTGTGGCTGGAACTCGCCGCCGCCGCCTCCCGCCCGGACCACCCCGCCCACGCCTACTTCGTGAACCGCTACGAATCCAGCCGCACCCACGTCGCCCGGGCCGCTCGCGAACGCGCGGCCCAAGGGCAACTCCGCAAGGGTCTCTCCCCGGAGCACGCTGCCGTCCTCTACCAGGCCGTGCTCAACGGACTCCAGATGCAGTGGCTGCTCGACCAGCAACTCGACATCATCGAACCGCTCAACGCCTTTCTCGACCTGATCCACACGCCGGACGATCCATGAGCGATCCCTTGGGGGAGGGAGGACACGTCGGCGTCCAACGCGCGGTCGGCCGGCGTGGGAGGCGGTGATCATCAGGTGGCGGAAGTCGGCGGCGGGCGCGTCCGGTTGAGCCGTCAGGCTCGCCGGAGCAGGCGCGGAGACGCCCCTTGGCGCGCGTGGCGGCGCACACCCGTTCTTCGGCCAGGCCGCCGCGGTGTGGGGCCGACCTCGCGGCCGGCCGGCGCGTACTCCAGCGAGGTGAGGACCAGGTCGGCGTCCGGCGTGCAGAGGTCTCCCAGGCCACGACTCTGCGGGAGAAGGCATCGGCGATCCGTAGATGCCGCCGCAGTCCTGGTGGATCTGTCGGATCTGGCTGACCTCATCGCTGTCGGGCCGGTTCATGCCGCGAGTGCCGTCCGCTGCTGACGCGGCGTCCTGACCGTCTAGATGTCTGAGTAGGTGGCGAGATGATGTCGTCGAGCGAGTTGTCGGTGACGTCAGTAGACGGTTGGGCACGCCCGAGATGGCCTTGATTTCGCTGAGGACGGCCAGTGCCTGCGTGTCCGTGTCGAGTCGGTCCACCGGGCCCCGGCCGCACAGGCCGGGTCCGGCGGTGGTGACTCGGCGGCCGAGCCGCCGCTCAAGGTCACCGGGTTCTTCCAGAGCACGAGGAGCAGGCGGGTACTGGAGCAGGCCGTTGGCAGTCGGTCTGTGTCGCGCCAGTCAGCTCGACGCCGGCTGACAAGGACCGCGTACGTAGGCGCCGCCCTAACGGGCGGCAAGTCTGTCAGCCGTCATAGCGCTTGAGGTAGAGGAGTTTGCCGTATTCCTGGCCCAGCCACAGGCGCCGGTCCTCGCCGAAGTCGGTGAGGTTCGGGTTGTCGAAGGTGTGGGGGTGGTCGGTGTCGGGGTTGACGTTGACGACAACGCGTTCCAGGCACCACGCCGGATCGGGGCCGACGGGCTCGAACCTCAGGTAGGTGGGGTAGCGGTCGAGGTCGTCGGTGTCGAGCTGCGGCCTTCGCGGGTCGTTGTAGGCGGGATTCTCGACGTTGGCGTCCTCACCGAGCACGAAGGTCCAGTTGTCACCGGTCCGGGTGCCGCTGGCGGTTCCGGCGGCGTCGAGCACGAACTCACGGCCGGCGATGCCCAGGTACACCCATCCCTGTGTACCGGCATGCGATACGTCAGCGGTGCGGACATGCGCCTCGATTCTGGTGATCCTCGCCATTGGATGTCCTCCGTTCTCCAGTCGAGTTTCCTCGGCGGCGGATAACCACAGGGGATTTATTGATTTGATCCCCTGGCGCACAACCACAAATCCCTGCCACCCAAAGTGACAGTTTTTCGTTCTGGATTGTCAATGAATGCTTGTCTCCGGCTGATTCCGGTCGGTTTTTCACTGTCCCTGAGCGTGCTCTACAGGCCGGACCTCCGGGCAGTAATCAAATACTATGTACAAGTGGAGCTGGCGGCGCATCGCGCCGTTCCCCTTCTTCGGTCGTTGTACCACCCTCTCGTGAGACCGACGCACGCCGGTCGCTCATTTCTCCCGAAAAAGAGCGCTCCCTCGATTGGGCGAATTCAAGGGAGACGTTGTTTTCGCCCGCCTCCGCCGGTCAGGATCAAGACAGTAAGCTGCCCCTCCCCCAAAACTCCCCATTCTCCCAGGGGTAGCGCGCATCCCGGGTCCCTGCATCCGTCAGGCCGGTACACATGTTTTCCGCCGAATTCCCGGAAAGGGTGCTTGCCATGTCCCGTCGCAATTCCCGTACATCGTTCAGTCATGCGTTGCGCAAGATCGTGCGTGCCACGGAGGACCTCGTTGACGATGCGCTGGACAGAGCAGGGGATTTCGAATGCGGTGTGCGGCGCTCGGTCAGTCGGGCTCTGGATGACGACGACTACGACGACGACTGCGACTGGGACTGGGACGATGACTGCGACGACGACTGGGACCGCCGACACGGCCGCCGCCGTCGTCGTCGTGACGGCCGTCCCCGTTATGACGGCCGCCGTGGTGACGACGGGTACCACCGGCTGAGGCCGGACGAGGGCGAGCCCTACGCGTCCGATTCCCGAGCGAGGACGCGTTCACGTTCCGTCGGTGAGCCCTCCGGGGACCAGGAGGAACTCACGGCGCTCAAGGACCAGTTGGAGCTGTTGCGGGGACGCATGGACAGACGGTGGGCAGGGTCGGACCACCCGGGAGACGGAGGAGCATCGGTGCCGCGCTCACGTGGAGCGGAGGACGTCGGGGCTCTGAAGGACGAGGTGGCGCGCCTCGCCGACCGTATCGACCGCATCCGTGATGCACGCTGATCCGCCGGCGGCCCGCCCCCCGCGGCGCCGGCCGGAGAGAGCGGTCGGATCAGGAGCCGCGGACGGCCGAGGGCGGGAGCAGGGCCGGTGAGCGCGGGTCGGGGACGTCTGCTGATGCGGACGGCCGCCCGTCTGGCCCGACAGGAAGCGGCGCTGGCCGTCACGCCTTCGGGCAGGACGGCAAGCGGTGAGGACCTGGGGGCCGTACGCCGGGCCCGCAACATCCGCCACGCCTTGGAGAGTCTCGGGCCCTTCTACATGAAGGTCGGCCAGATGCTGGCCACCCGGCCCGACATCGTGACCCCTGAGATGATCGACGAGTTCGAGAAGCTCCAGGACGAGGCGTCGCCCGCCCCCTTCAGTGACTTCGAGCCGGTCCTCCAGCAGGAGTTGGGACCGGGGTGGGCTGGGCGATTCCGCGACATCGACACCGAGCACCCTTTGGGCACGGCTTCCCTGGCCCAGGTGTACCGGGCGGAACTGCCGTCCGGCCGACCGGTCGCGGTCAAGATCCAGCGGCCCGGCGTACGCGAGACGGTCAGTGCGGACATGAAGCTCATGGGCACCCTGTCACGTTCCGTGTCCCGCCGGGCCTGGCGCTTCAACGAAGTCATCGACATCGAGGCCATGTTGAACGTGGTCTTCGACGCGATGCGGCCCGAGCTCGACTTCGTGATGGAAGCCCGGAACATGACCGAGGCCGCCCGAGCGGCAGCGGACTTCGAGTACGTCGCGGTGCCCGAGGTACTCAAGGCCACCGGACGGGTCCTGGTGCAGAGCCTCGCCCCCGGAACGCCGATCCGGGAGGCGGACAAGGACGCGTTCAGTGCCGAAGAACGCAAGGCCATCGGGCAGGATCTCCTCGCCTTCATGTACCGCGGTTACTTCGTCGACCGCATCTTCCACGCCGACCCGCACCCGGGGAACATCTTCGTAGCCCCAGGCCACCCGGCCACCATGATCGACTGGGGCATGGTCGGACGCATCGACCGGCCCATGAGCACCAGCATCCTGCTGATGCTGCTGAATCTGGCGATGAACGACGGAGCCGGCACCGCCCGGGCCTGGATCGACATGGGCAGCGCCACCCCGTGGTCGAACACCTCGGCTTTCGCCGGCGACATGGCCGCGCTCGTACCGCAGATCGCGACAGCCTCCCTGGAAGAACTGAACTTCGGTGTGACGCTCACCGCCGTTCTGCAGCACTCCACGCGCCGTGGCATCCGTACCAGCCCGATGGTCTCCATCCTGGGCAAGTCCTTCGCGAACATCGAGGGGTCCATCCGGCACCTGTGCCCGGAGCTTTCCCTCATCGACGTCTTCTCCGAGGAACTGGTCGGCATCGTCACCGACCTGGTCAAGGAGTCCCTCTCCCCGCAGCAGGCCGTCCGTACCGCCCTTGAGGTGATCACGGCCGGGACTGCCGCGCCCCAGCAACTACGGGGAATCACCAAGGACCTGTCGAACCGGGACTTGAGCATGCGCATGACCCTCAACGGGGCCCACTCGACGGACCGCTCCACCGGCCGGCGCAGAACAGCGACGGACATGTCACTGGCGCTCGCCACCGCCATGCTCTGGAACCACTACACCAAAGACCGGTGACCGGGACGCCGGACCTCGCTCAGTCCCGACCGCACTGAGGAAACCCGATGAGCACAGATCTCACCGAGGCGCTCGACCTCGACGCCATCCGCGACCGCGTCGACACCGTCCTGGCCGATTTCCTGCGCCGCCCGCCGCCCACCGTGCCGCCGCAGCGGGGATGCGGCGACGAACTGGCCCAGTCCTTGCGGGACTTCGTCCTTGCTCCCGGCAAACGCATCCGGTCACTGCTGTGCGTCCTGGGCTGGCAGGCCGCGGGTGGTGGTGACGGTGAGGAAGCCCTGTGGCGTACGGCGGCGAGCCTGGAGATCTTCCACGCCTTCGCTCTGATCCATGACGACATCATCGACGGCAGTCAGACACGCCGGGGCCGCCCCAGCGTCCACCGGGCCTTCGCTGCCCGGCACCGGGCCAGGCCGGACGCCGACGCGTTCGGCATCCATGCCGCCATCCTTCTCGGTGACCTCGCTCTGACCTGCTCCGACGCCCTGATGAACACGGCCGGTCTGAGCACACGGCAACGTGACACCGTGCTGCCGCTGATCGACACCATGCGCGGCGAGGTCCTCCTGGGCCAGCACATGGACCTCATGGCCACCGGACGGCCCACCGACGACGTCGAACACGCCATGGCCATCGCCCGGCTGAAGACCGCCAAGTACACCGTCGAAAGACCCCTGCACCTGGGCGCCGCCCTCGCCGGCGCCGACAGAAGGCTGTTCGGACTGTGCTCGGCGTACGCGCTTCCCCTCGGTGAGGCGTTCCAACTCCGCGACGACCTTCTCGGCGTCTTCGGCGATCCCGCCCTGACGGGCAAGCCGGTCCTCGACGACCTCCGGTCGGGCAAGGCCACCGTGCTCATGGCCCTCGCCCTGAGACACGCCACGCCGCATCAGCGCCGGACGCTCGAAGCCCTGATCGGCAGACCGGACCTCGAGGCCGAGGACGCCGGGCGCGTCCGGCACATCCTCCAGCGCACCGGTGCCCGCGACATGGTCGAAGGAATGATCAGTGAGCGGTACGAGACGGCGCTGCGCACCCTCGACCCCACCATGCTCAGCCCGCAGACCATCCACGCCCTGCGCCATATCGCGACCCGTGTCGTAGTCCGCGCCACCTGACCGCCCGCGTCACACGAGGCCGCGTATCACCCCCCGGGAGAGAGGAGATCCGGTGGCCGGTACCGCTGTCGACAGCCCACCCTTCTACTGCCCCATCGAATCCGCCATCCACCCCCAGGCCGAGGAGGCCGAGCGCCGTGCGCTCGCCTGGGTCCACCGAAGCGGCCTGTGCCGCGGCGACGCCGAACGCGCCCGATTCGCCGGCACCCGCAGCGCCGACTTCTACTCCCGTTTCGCCCCGCACGCCGACCTCGAACGGCTGTGGATCACAGCGTGCTGGGTCTACTGGGGTTTCGCGTTCGATGACGCCCGTTGCGACGAGGGACCCTTCGCCACCGATCCCGCCGCGTTCGCTTCCATGGCCTTCTCGGTCCAGCGCGCCCTGGAGGTACCGGGCCTGCTGCACTGCGCCGACCCCTACGCGGCAGCCTTGCACGAGATCGGGGAACTCTTCCGCGCGTCCGCCGGCCCCGTTCAGAACCGCCGTTTCCATCATGCCCACCGCGCCTGGCTCACCGGCGTCCAGTGGCAGATCGGCAACCGGGCCACGGGCCACATGCCCGACCTCGACGAGTACCTCGCCATGCGTCTGCACTCAGCCGGCGGCGAGCCCACCTACGCCATGCTGGAGATCGCCAACGGCCTCGACGTACCGGACCGCGAGATGGACTCACCCGCGGTCTGCGCCCTGACCGAAATGGCCATCCTGGTCGCCGCGCTCGACAACGACCGTCACTCCCACGCACGGGAGATCAGCCGCCGGCAGACCGGACAGAACATCGTCAGCGTCCTCATGGCCCACCACGACCACTCCCTCCCACAAGCCATCGACGAGGCCATCGCCCTGCGCGACGCGGTGCTGGAGCGCTTCCTCCGCCTGCGCGACCTGATCACACCGCGCGCCAGCGCACCGCTGCGCCACTACCTCACCGACCTCGGACACGGCATTCGCGGCAACATTGAATGGGGCCTGCACGTCCCGCGCTACCTCACCCGAAACAATCCCGCCCCCGCCCCCGCTCCCCAGCCCCGCATTCCCGCCCAGACGGCCCCCAGCCACTGGACGGACACCCCTCGCACCAGCCAACAGGACCCTCGATGCCTCCCGTCCATCGCGTGGTGGTGGAAAGACCTGGCCTTCTGAAGGACATCCTGGACACACGAGACACCGCCGTTTGGTGAAGGGTGCGGGCATGGCTGGCCGGTACGGGCAGGGGCGGCGTCAACAGGCCGGTCCTCGTCGGCTGTGATGCGCGCTCTGGTGAGGGAACTGCGGGCCACGGTCCCCCAGACGTGTGAGCGTTCGTAGCTGCGAGCTTGATCAGGGCGAGTGCGTGACCCGGTGCCGTAGCCGAGGGCGCCGGCGCTGAGGAAGAAGCGGCTGACACGACCGCGCGTATGGGAGTCGGCACCTTGAAGCCGGAAGGCAAGAACCGCAACTGCAGGGGCGGGGGTGCTCGCCGGTCCTCCTACGACGGACCACAGTGGGGCATGAGCGCGCAAATCTACGACGCCGAACGCCTGCACCGCCGGCTGAGACGGTAGTCGAGCCGGTCCGGAACAGCATGGCGGGTGAGGTCGCCAAGCGGGCGGATGCGGCCGCCGACGGTGATGCGCCGACTGCCGAGATCCATGTCGCCCAGCAGGATCGTGCAGGCGATCTTCAGAGCTCTGTCGAGCCGTGACCTGCGAGCCGACGGTCGGCGGCCGCTGCGGTCGACGCGGTGATGTCAGGCCGGCGGCAGCAGTCGGGCGGTGAGGCCGGCGACGAGAGCCGATCGACGGGGCATTTCGGCGATGATCGCGTACTCGCCCTCGGCGTGCGCGTGCGCGCCGACCGCGCCGAGGCCGTCGAGGGTGGGAACGCCGATCCCGGCGGTGATGTTGCCGTCGGACGCACCGCCGACGCTGAGCGCGCGGATGTGCCCGAGGCCGAGGTCCGCGGCGGTGGCGCGCGCGAGGGCCAGCAGGTGCGCGGCCTGGCTCGCCTCCCTCGGCGGGCGGTTGGGACCGCCGTCGACGGTGAGCGCGGCGCCGGGCAGGACCGGGGTGAGCGCGGCCATCCGCTGGTGCAGGGCGTCCTGTTCGGCGCGGGTGGTGGCGCGGGCGTCCACGTGGAAGGTGCCCTCGGCCGGCACGGTGTTGGTCGCGCTGCCGCCGGCGGCGAGGGTCGGCGTGACGGTGACCGTGCCTACGAGGCAAGGCTGGACGCCGCGCTCGTCGCACAGACCCTCGCACCCCGCTACGCGCGCGTGGTGCTCGTCACGAACTGCGTGCACCTCGGCGAGGGTGACGGGATCACCACCGTCTGTCCGATGCTGCAACGGCTCGCGGAGACGGGCGTCGAGGTCATCGAGCGGGCCCGTGTCAGCGCGATCGAGTGCGGCCCGTCGGCGACGCGCGTGTAGCGCACCGCATGGTCGACGCGGTCGAGGAGGCCGAGGCGGCGGTCGACGCACGGCTGAGGGCCGGCGCGGGTGTGGCCACCACGGCGGGCGCGTAGGCGAGGCGGACGCGTCGTGGTCGGTGTGGGTGCGGTCTGCTCTGGACTCGTTGTAGCTGAACCACGGGGTTCCGCCTGTGTCGTCGACAGCGACGGTGAGGCTCCTGGGCAGCGGCACGGGCGCCCGGCTGGCCTGGCGGTGCGGCTCGGTGCCGTCCGTATCGGGAGTGAGGACCCCGGCCGGCAGGGCGCGGGCCGCGTGGACTGCCTGAACAGCACCGGGAAGGGGTGCTATGCGGGCACGCCGGCCTCGTCCATGACCACCGCCATCTCACCTGCCGGAAGGGCCGGGTTGGCGCCCGCGCTGGAGGCCAGCTCGGGCAGGGCGAGCGCCTCCAGGAGCCGGGGGAGCGGCAGGCGCGGGTCGCGGGTCGCCGCCTGGCGCGTCCAGACGTCCGGGTCGTGGCTGAGCCGTTCGATCAGGTCGGGGCCGGCGGCCGGGTCGCGGACTGCCAGTTGCCGGTAGATCCCGTCCGGATGGTCCGCGAAGCGGGCGGCGAGCCCCTCCCGGGGGAAGTGGGGGTGGCCGGTCGCCATCCAGGCGGAGAACGTCCCGCCGAGCCGTGCGTACACGCTCATCAGGACCTCCTCCGGGGTGTCGGGGTGATGCACGGCCAGGTTGGTGCGCACGACGACATCCGTGTCCGCGGCGAGATGCCGTAGGAGATCGGGCGGCAGATGGGGGCTGCGGGCCGCGGCGCGGCGCAGCAGAGGATGGGTGGACGTCGCCGCCCGGCGCAGCACCCCCTGATCGGCGATGCCGGCCGCCACCCAGCCCACATGCTCCTGTGCGTGCGGGGCCACTGTGAAGTCGATCGCGGCGCGTCGGGCTTCGGTCAGCTCGGGCCGGAGGGAGACGGCGAGCCGCACGCTGTCGTCGGGGTGGACGGCGAGACGGTCGACGAGGTCGGCCGGCAGGGACGGATTACCGGCGAGTTCGACCAGGTGGACGCCCTCGGCGAGGAACCGCTCGGCGTCCGCGCGACGCAGAAGCCCGTGGCTCAGCGCCTCGGGCAGGGCGGCGGAGTCGCGGAGCAGCGCCGCCGTGAGCCGCGCGTCGTGAGGACAAGCGCACAGCGCGGCAGACCGCCGTACCTCGGGGTCGGCGTCGTCGAGCAGCGCGGTACGCCCGTCAGGTGTCAGTTCGTCCCAGACGCGCAGGGCGGCGTGTCGTGCGGCCGGATCAGGATGCCGGACCAGGGAGGCGAGGAAGGACGGCGCCAAGTGGCGCGAGTCCAACAGCGCGCTCCGCACGGAGGGTTCGGGATCTTCCAGGAGACGCGCACACACGGCGTCCGGCAGCGGACGGACCTTCGTCCGGTGATCGTGGGTCCACTCGGGTCCGTATGCGACGGCGGCCCGCACCCTGGGCGAGGAGTCGTTCGCGAGCCGGGCCCGCTGCTCGGCATCCGCCTGGCCGCTCATCGCGAACTGGACTCGCGCGTTCAGGACCGGGTGGGTGAGGACGGCCGCCACGGCCGGCTCGGGCAGCCCCGGCCGGTGGAGGGCTTGGAAGGGAGGGCCATGACCCCCGCCGTCGAAGGCGATCAGTCGCAGCAGCAGCGGTGTGGGAAGGGCCGGGTTGGCGGCGACTCCGTCCAGCGCGGACGAGTGGTAGGCGACCATGTCCCAGCTCTCCGACCTCGTCGCTCTGCGCGGCCGCGACGACTACGCGGCATCGGCCTTTCGGGTGAACGGCCGTCATCCTGCCACGGACCAGGCTGCCTGCGCGCGTGATCATCGAGAGCTCACAGCACGTCAGGCGGACCCGTAAAGGGACTCAAGCCCGTTTCCCGCGGTCGACCGGTGACGAAGGGCCGGTGGCCGCGCCCCGGAGCCGAACCCCAACTCTAGGCGGAGGCCCAAATCCCTTCGCGCCTGCTCGCCTCGCCCGGTACGGTCTCGGGCGTGTTCCCACTGCGCGGAGTCCAAGGACCCCGCGCGCGGCCGCCCCGGTAGTTCCCACGCTGAGAGCAGGTTTCGTCCATGGCATGTCGTATCAGTGAGCTCGTGCTCGGTTGCCGCGACCCCGAGGTGTTGGCGCGGTTCTGGTGCGAGGTCCTGGACTTCGTAGTGCTCGATCGCGAAGAGGACGGCACGCTCGAGATCGGACCGCGCGAAGGATTCGGCGGCCCGCAGCCGACGATCATCCTCAGCCGCAGGGAGGAGCCGGAGCCGGGGAAGTCCCGGCTGCACATCGACGTCAACGCCACCGACCGCGATCAGGACGCCGAGCTCGAACGTCTCCTGAAGCTCGGGGCGCGTCCGGCCGACATCGGCCAGACCGGCGAGGAGCAGTGGCACGTTCTCGCCGACCCCGAGGGCAATGAGTTCTGCCTGCTCAAGGCACGCCTCAACCCGCTCTGACGGCTCTGTGTCCCTGGGTGCGGCCGTGGGTCGTGTCCGGCAGGCGACGAACGGCACGGTCGGGTGCACCCTCCGCTCGACCAGCCTCGCCGAGTTCCTGGTTGCCGTTGCCGTGGCGCGTTTCAGTCGGTCTTCGCCGACTCGTCGAAGAACCTGATGACCCGGGGCAGGGCTTGCCGCACCGATGCGTTGTGGTCGTAGTCGCCGACGTCGGTCAGCCGGCGTGCGGCGCCGTTCCTCGCCAACTGGTCGGCGCAGTAGGCCGCGTGACTGAAGTCGATGTCCTTGTCGCCCCGGCCGTGGAAGATCTCCACCGGTACGTTCGGCCGCCAGTCGCACGTGTTGTCCATCGGGCGCAGCCTGTCCTTCAGGACACCGTCGGGCTGGCGTATCTTGTTCAGGAAGTCCTCGGTGAACAGGTCCTTGGAGGCCGCCGGGATTTCGCTGACGATCTGCCCGACGGTGTGATGGCCGTCGAAGAGACCCTCCACCTTGCTGTCGTAGGGGGAGCGGAAGGCGTCGCCGGGTGATGTGTAAAGGCCGTACATCTTGTTCCAGGCGATGGCGAAGTAGGCGAGGTAGATGCTGGCTTTGGCGATCTTGTCGTCGGCCGCGGCGGCCTCGAAGGCCGAGAGGTTGTAGGGGCCGCTGACCGGGGCGAGTGCCCCCAGCCTGAAGTAGCGGTCGGCGCCCTTCTGCTGAAGTGCCCGGCCCACCAGCATGGTCGCGGGGCCGCCCTGCGAGAACCCGCTGACCTGAACCTTCCGCTTCAGCTCCCGGCCGGTGCGGTGGGCGAAGGTCCGGGCCGCGCGCAGGCCGTCCACCGAGGCCGCGACGGTGGCCCGAGGGTCACCGTAGGGGTGGAAGCCTTCGCCCGAGCCGAGGCCCACGTAGTCGGGCGCCGAAACGGCCCGGCCGGTCGAGGCGAACAGCAGGGCGACGAGCCGGTCGTTCGACTTCGGATTCTCCGAGGCGACGTCCCCCCGGTAGACGGTGGTGCCGTGCAGCCAGGAGACGGTGGACAGGTGGCGCGCCCCGTTCTTGGGCAGGACGACGAGCTGGCTCGCGGTCGTGGGGGCGCCCGCGCTGTCAGTGGTGCGGTAGGTGACCCGATAGGCGGTCACGCCGTAACGGACCTGGGACGAGTCGATCTTTCCCCGGAGTTCCCCGTCCACTTCCTCCGCTGTGAGGTCGGCCGCTTGGTCGACGGAGACCACGGCCCCGCCTTGTGCCCGCTCACTGTGGGAGCCGGCCGCCGCCGAGACCGGGGCCGGCAGGGCGGACACACTGCCGAGGACCGCCGCACCAGCCAGGATCCGGATTCTTGTTCGCCGTGAAGTCATGGATGGATCATGTCCGTCGGGCGCTCCGCCGGGCCATGGAGCGGCCCCCCGGGCCGCAAAGGGGGATAACCCCTCGGGGCCCGTAGGGGATGCCGGAGACCCCATCCCCCACGGGACAGGTCGGATGCCGAACGGTGCGGGGGAGTTGACCGTTCCGTTCGGCAGCGGGTGGGTCGGGCCGAGGGCCGCCAAGGGCCCCGATCGGAGACGAACCTGTGGAAGACCCGGTGCAGGCCGGCGGTTGATCCCTGGCCGGAACCGGCGGCTCTCGCCGAACTACCTCACACAGCGTCAGCTCGCGCCATCGGATCAGCAGGCGGTGGATTCGGGCTCAGACCCAGCCGCGTTCACCGCTTGGCGGCCAGCACTGCCGCGAGACCTTCTTGCAGATCCTTGACGAAATACTCGGGAACCTCCAGCGACGGGAAATGTCCCCCGGTTTCAGGTGACTTCCATCGGACGATCTGTCGGTACCGCTCCTGTGCCCAGGCGCGCGGACACTTCTCGATGTCGCGAGGATACACACTGATTGCCGACGGGACATCGACCCGAAGTCGGGGGTCGAGCGAGAGGTGGCTTTCGTAGTAGATGCGGGCCGCCGATGCGCCGGTCCGCGTCAGCCAGTACAGGGTGACATCGTCAAGAATGCGGTCTCTGGAAATCGTCTCGAACGGGCTGTCTTCGGTATCTGTCCACTCGGCGAACTTGTCAAGGATCCAGGCGAGAAGCCCGACTGGTGAGTCGACGAGCGAGTAGCCGATGGTCTGCGGTCGGGCCGCCTGCTGCTTCGCGTACGCCGCGCGGTGTCCGCCCCAGAAGTCGCGGGTTTCCTCGGTCCATTGGCGCTCGGCCGCCGTCAGCCCGTCCGTTGTCAACCCCTGCGGCGCCTGCGCGGTCGTTGTGTGGATGCCGAGAACGTGCGCCGGGAACCTGCCGCCGAGGACCGTAGTGATCACACCTCCCCAGTCGCCGCCGTGGGCTACGAACTTGCTGTAGCCGAGCCGTCCCATCAGTTCCACCCACGCGGCCGCGATCTTTTCGATTCCCCACCCGGTGGTGGTCGGCTTGTCGCTGTGACCAAAGCCTGGCAACGACGGGACCACGACGTGGAACGCCGGCGCGTCCGCATCCTTCGGATCCGCCAGCTCGTCCACTACATCGATGAACTCGGCGATGCTGCCTGGCCAGCCGTGCGTCAAGATCAGAGGAGTGGCATCCGCGCGTGCGGATCGGCGGTGCAGGAAGTGGATTCCCAGACCGTCAATGGTCGTGCGGAACTGGCCGATCTGGTCAAGGCGCGCTTCGAACGACCGCCAGTTGTACCCGGTGCGCCAGTAGTTCACGACCTCGACGAGGTCGGCAAGGGGAACGCCCTGTTCCCATCGGCGAGGGTCGGGCGCTGCGCGATAGACCGTCTCAGCTTCCGGCAGCCGTGCCGCGGCCAGTCGCGCGCGTAGATCGTCGAGGTCAGCGTCAGTCGCGTGGGCTTCAAATGCTTGCACGTCGCTGGGCATGAGACCTCCTGGTCGTCGTGGAACCGGCTACCGGCTTGGATCTCTCATGAACCGGCTAAGCCGGTTCTAGCATGGCTCGATGTCAGCGTGCAACCGGCTAAGGTGGTTCCATGCATGCTCGGTTCCCTGACTTCCGTCTCGGCAAGGTGCTGGCGACCAGCTTCACGGCGACTCTGACGGAGCGGCGTGGCAACGCTGTGGAACGCATTCCCACGCCGCAGCGACTCGTCGACTGGCTGGCAGTGAATGGCCTCGCCGTCGAGTCCTGCACCACCGCCCAGCACGAACTCGCTCGGGAACTGAGGGAATCAATTCACGCCGCCCTGACAGCGGCCGCGCTCCACGAGCCTCTCCCTGCGTCAGCTGTCCAAGTCATCAATGACTGCAGCATTCAGGGTCGGGCCGCGGCTGTCCTGACGCCCGAGAGCACTCGGCAATGGCGACTTGGCTCGGCTTCCTGCGTAGAAGACGCCCTGAGCGTTATCGCCGCCGACTCGATCAGCATCCTCGCAGGCGAACGCGACGGAAAACTGGCCTTGTGCGCCTCGCCGACCTGCCGAGCCGCCTTCTTCGACACCAGTCAAAGTCGCACCCGTAAATGGTGTGACATGAACACGTGCGGGAATCGTCAGAAGAAGGCGCGCTTCAATGCCAACAAGCGCAAAAACCCCGGCTCGGCAAAGTAGTCGTCACCCTCGGCACATCCAGTGCGGCCCGGCCGTCGAAGGGCGACCCTTTCACGGGCGTGCGATAGGTTGCCGCCATGACGGAACTCGGACCTGTCGCCTGGCCGCCCGCCCCGATAAGGACCGAGCGGCTCGTGCTCCGCGAGTCCGAGGCCCGGGACCGTGCGGCGTTCATCGAGCTGTTCGCATCGCCAGAGGTGGGCACCTACATCGGTGGCCCTCGACCGCGTGATGAGCTCGAACGCGCGGTGCCTGAGGTGCCCGGGCGGCGCCCCGGCCTTTTCGTGAGCGAACTCGACGGAGCGATGATCGGCATGATCACGCTCGATCGGCGTGACGCGGAGCGTCCGGGGCACGTCCGTCCGGATGCCGGGGAGGCCGAGCTCGGCTACATGTTCCTGCCGGACGCGTGGGGGTGCGGGTACGCCGCCGAGGCGTGCGCAGCGGCACTCGACTGGTTCGCCGACGTCCTTCCCGGCGAGCCGGTGGTGCTCACCACCCGGACCGCCAACGACCGTGCGATGCGCCTCGCGGCGAAGCTGGGGTTCACCGAGGTGGAGCGGTTCGAGGAGCACGGCGCCGAGCAGTGGTTCGGCGTATGGTCCTCGGTCACGCCGTCCGGTTGAGCGGCCGCTTCTTTCCGATCATCTGATCGTCGGTCCGGGGTGTCGTTGACTGCCGCCCAATGGGGAGACCGTGGGCGGTGGGTGGGCCGCGCTGGATGGCATGGACCCGCGCTCCGTGGTGAGGTGACGCCGAGGCGGAGTCACGGGTGAGGGGAGCGGCTTGGGCATGGCGGGCATGGACGAGTTCGTCGGGCGGCTGAACCCCGACATGTGTGTGGTCACGGCCGCGGCGGGCGGCGAACGGGCCGGCTGCCTGGTCGGATTCGCCTCGCAGTGCTCCATCCGGCCGGTGCGGTTCGTGGTGTGGCTCTCGGAGGTCAACCACACCTTCCGGGTGGCACGGACCGCGCAGGTCCTGGCGGTGCACCTGCTGGCCCGCGAACAGCGTGCCCTGGCCGAGTTGTTCGGCGGACGCACCGGAGACCGGGAGGACAAGTTCCGTCACGTCCGCTGGCGGGAGGGGCACGGCGGGGCCGTCGTCCTTCAGGACACGCCGGCGTGGTTCGTCGGTCGGATCATCACGCGTGTCGGCGGCGGTGACCACATCGGCTTCGTCCTCGACCCGGTCGAGTGGGGCGAGCACGAGGCGTACGACAGGCCGCTGCTGCGCCTCGACGACGCCCGTACCATCTCGCCCGGTCACCCGGTGGACTGACCGAGCGGCCGGGCATCCGAACCTGGAGAGACGGCCTGGGGAAGCCAGTCGGTCAGGAGCCGGTTGGTCTCCAGGGGGCGTTCCTGCTGGATGAAGTGGCCGCAGCCGTCGAGGATGTGCGAGGCGGCCAGGCCGGGCAGGGTCGTGGGGTACGCCGTGACGGCGTCGGCCAGCCAGGTGGTGGAGGCGTCCAGGCTGCCGCCGAGGAACAGCGACGGCTGCGTGATGGCGGCTCCGGCGAAGCCGGCCAGGTCCTCCCAGTCGCGGTCCATGTTCCGATAGCGGTTGAGGGCGCCGGTCATGCCGGTGCGTTCGAACTCCCCGGCGTAGACATCGAGGTCGTGCTCGCTGAGCCAGGCAGGCAGCACGTCGGCGGGGAAGCGGTCGCGCAGCATGCCGCCGCGGCTGATGAAGTGCGGATCCGGGGCGCCGGGTGCGGGCATGGTGTCGGCGGACAGGGCGGCGTAGAACCCCGCGAGCCAGCCGCGGACATCGGGCTCGATCTCAGCTTCGGCCCGGCCGGGCCGCTGGAAGTAGGAGACGTAGAACTCCTCGGTGCCGCTCATCTGCGCGAAGACCTCGCTGGGCCTGGGGCCGCCGGGCGGTGTGTAGGGCACGCTCAGCAGGCCGACCGCGCGGAACACATCGGGCCGCACGAGGGCGGACGTCGCGGCGATGGTCGCGCCCCAGTCGTGTCCGACGATCACCGCGGACCGCTCGCCCAGGGCCTCCACCACGGCGACGTTGTCCTCCACCAGGTTGAGCATCCGGTAGGCGTCCACCGCATCGGGCTTGGAGGAGCGTCCGTAGCCGCGGACATCGATGGCCACCGCGCGGTAGCCGGCGGCGGCCAGTACGGGCAGCTGGTGACGCCAGGAGTACCAGGACTCGGGGAACCCGTGCACGAGCAGGACGAGCGGCCCGCTGCCCTGCTCCACCAAGTGTGTTCGACCGGCCGGAGAGGACACCAGACGGTGGGCGCGGTCAGCGGCGGGTGTCTGAGACATGGATCGTTCCTCCTGGGGCGTCGTGCGTGGAGCCGGTACGGACGAGGAGCCAGGACTCGGGCCGGCGTCTCTGCCGCCAAGGGCGGTACCGGCGATTCTCCAGCGGGCAGCAGGAAGCACGCGAGGTTTGTTGCCGATGCAGCAACGTCTGCCGGACGCCGGCTCGCCGCGAGCTGGTGGGTACCTCTGATTGTCCTCAACACCCCTCTCCTCGAATGCCGTTCAGCCGTTCAGCCGTTCAGTCATTCAGCCGGTCGGCACGGTGCGGGAGCGGGTCAGTGCCCGGCGACCGAGGACGATGGCGGCCAGCCCCAACGGGACGGCCACGATGGCGCCGACGAGCCCGTTGCCGGTGCCGGGACCACCACTGGAGGTGGCCAGGTGCAGCACCGCGAGGAGCGTGCCGACCAGCCCCACCGCCATCGCCGACATGGCGCCGGTGCGCGCGTTGCCGGTGCTGACGCGGCCGGCGGCGCGGGCCAGGGCCAGCCAGCCGATGGCCACGCCGACCAGCCCTACCCCGAGGGCCAGGTTGGCCCCGGTCCGTCCGTCGCCGATGACTCCGCCCTCGGCAGCCGCGATCACAAGCTCTGCTGCGTTCATGCCTGTCCCCGTTCTTCTCGTAGGGCAATTCCAAGGTGCCGCTGTGACTTGAGCATGTCTGCCGACCGCACCGCCGGTCGTCCCGCGCACGCAGTCACTTTGCGCTGCCACCGCTGCGGCAGGATCCTGCTGCGGACGCGGCAGACGCCGCGTGCATACCGCGGGCGCGGTAGTCGGCTGCTCGTCCTCGAGCGGGACTTGCGAGCGGTGGCATCCGGTTAGGGTGCGCGCATGAATGAAGGACGGTTCGGCGTCCCGGCCGGGGTCCGAGACTGGACGATCGCCCTCGGCGTGGCCGCCCTGCTGCTGGGCACGGGGCTGTCCGAGGAGCCCCCGGGCAGGGGCCCCGACGTGCTCGGCTACGCGCTGCTGGCAGTCGGCGGCCTGGCCCTGGTCGCGCGTCGCCGCGCCCCCCTGGCCGTCCTGGCCGTCACCGGGCTGTGTGCGGCGGGGTACCTGGCGGCCGGCTTCGAGGTGCTCTCCGTCCCGTACCTGGTCGCGGTGTACGGCACCGTACGGGCCGGGTACCGCGCCCTCACGGTGGTGGCATCCGTGACCATGATCGCCGTGCTTCACGTCACCGCCCTGGTCTTCCACGACGGGCCCGCCGGCGAGGCGTTGACGCAGGCCCGGCACGTCCTCGAAGCTGCCTGGCTGATCGCCGCGTTCGCCGCGGGGGAGGCACTGCGGCAGGCCGAGCAGCGGGCGGACGAAGCCGAGCGCACCCGGGAGGAGACCGCGCGGCGCCGCGCGGACGAGGAGCGGCTGCACATCGCGCGGGAGTTGCACGATTCGCTCACGCACCAGATCTCGATCATCAAGGTGCAGTCGGAAGTCGCCGTCCACGTGGCCCGCAGGCGGGGCGAACAGGTCCCCGAGGCTCTGCTGGCGATCCAGGAGGCCGGACGTGAGGCGACCCGGGAGCTGCGCGCCACCCTGGAGGCGCTGCGCGATGACGACACCACCCCGCCCCGCGGGCTCGACCACATCCCGGAATTGGTGGAGCAGGCGAGCAGGGCCGGAGTTGAGACGACGCTGACGATCGAGGGGGAACGGCCCGACGTCCCGGCCGCGGTGGGCCGGACCGCCTACCGGATCGTGCAGGAGTCACTGACCAACGTCGCCCGGCACGCCGGTGCCTCGACCGCGTCGGTCCGTATCGACTACCGGACCGGCTCACTCGCCGTCCAGGTCGATGACGATGGCAAGGCCACCCCGGACACGGTACCGACGCCCGGCCTGGGACTGCTCGGCATGCGTGAACGCGTCACAGCCCTGGGCGGCCGGCTGCGCGCGCGGCCGCGCAGCGAGCACGGCTTCACCGTCCAGGCCGAACTCCCCGTGGAGCAGACCTCATGATCCGTGTCCTGCTGGTCGACGACCAGCCGCTCATCCGCAGCGGATTCCGCGCACTCCTCGACCTCGAGGACGACATCGAGGTGGTGGCCGAGGCCGCCGACGGCGCGCAGGGCCTGGAGCTCACCAGACAGCACCTGCCGGACATCGTGCTGATCGACATCCAGATGCCGGTCGTCGACGGTATCGAGGCCACCCGGCGCATCGCCGCGGACCCGGCACTGGCCCAGGTGCACGTGGTCGTCCTCACCAACTACGGCATGGACGAGTACGTCCTCGACGCGCTGCGCGCCGGAGCCGCAGGATTCCTCGTCAAGGACATCGTGCCGGACGACCTTGTGCACGCCGTACGCGTCGCCGCCCGCGGTGACGCCCTGCTGGCCCCGTCCATCACCCGCAAGCTGATCAACCGGTACCTCACCGCCCAACCGCTTCCCACCGTCGCCGACACGGGACTTGACGAGCTGACCGGTCGCGAACGAGAGGCCGTCACCCTGGTCGCGCAGGGCCTGTCCAACGACCAGATCGCCGACCGCATGGTGATCAGCCCGCTGACCGCGAAGACCCACATCAACCGGGCCATGACCAAACTCCACGCCCGCGACCGCGCCCAACTAGTGGTACTCGCCTACGAATCCGGCCTGGTGACTCCGCGCACCTCCTGACATCCGGGCTGACATCCGGGCTGGCATCAGGGCTGGCATCCAGGCGCCGGGAAGCTCACGGGTCATCACTGATCTCGCACGATGCGCCACCGGTTGTCGGCCGTGCCGTTGTCCGACTCCTGGACCGCGAAGGCGCCGACAGCGGTGGAGTTGTTCTCGATGGCGAGCAGTTTGCCGCTGTGCACGTTGCGGATCTTGTACGTTCCGTCTCCCTGGGCGAGCAGCGTCCATCTGTGGTCGGCGGTGCCGTTGTCCGACCACTGCAGAACAGTCGCGTTGTCGGCCGTGGACATGTCCTTGACGCCGAGCACCTTGGCGCTGTGGGCGTTGCGGAAACGCACCGCGTCCCCGTCGTTGATCATTTCCCAGTCGTGATCGGCGGTGCCGGAATCGTGCCACTGCAGAGCGCGGCCACCATCAGCCGTCGACATGTCCTGGATGCCCAGCACGAGTCCGCTGGCCGCGTTGGCGAGACGGACGGTGGCGACGCCGCCGCGGTTCCAGTAGACGGTGTAGTTGTGGCCGTGCGCGTCGTGGAAGGGGCCCAGGTTGACGGTGGAGCCGTTGGCGGTGGCGGTGAAGGCGAGCGCGCTGGTGCTGGTCCGCTTGATCGAGGATGTGTCCAGGGACGGCAGGGAGTTGAGAGCGGTGTTGCCGTAGTTGCCGGACAGGACGACCGGGCCGTAGGTGATCGCGGCGACGTTCGGGTTGTCGTTGGCCGCCCGCATGACGATCCGCATGGGCAGACGGACGGTGACCGTGTCGCCCGAGACCCAGGAACGGGTCAGGGTGGCGTAACTGCCGGGCGTGGCGGTGACGTTCTGTTGGACGCCGTTGACGCTGATGGTGGCCCCGGTGGTCCAGCCCGGAATGCGGATGCGCATGGACCAGCTTCCGCTGACGCTGCCGGTGACGCGCAAGGTCGTGGTGTCGCCGACCGGGAACGACGTGGTCTGCGTGACCGTGATGCCGCGCTGGGACCAGTTGAGCACCGAGGGCACGAACATGTTCACGGTCAGTGTGGTGTCGGCGTGGAAGTAGACGGAGTCCATCAGCCGGGTGTGCATCTCCAGGCCGGTGCCCTGGCAGCACCAGAAGGTGGTGTAGTCGGTGCTCCAGGTGCCGCCGCCCCACGCCGGGCCCACCCCACGCCGGCCCCCGGGGTTGAGCGGGGTGAAGTAGGTGACGTGGCCGTGACTGTCGGCCGGGTTCTGCTGGCCGATCATCTGGTTCAGCCACGCCTGCTCGTAGAAGTCGAACAGCGCGACCCGGTTCGGGTCCAGCGCGAACAGCTCCCGGGTGAGGAGGAGCATGTTGAACGTGTTGCAGCTTTCGCACGTGTCCTTGTTCAGGTAGCCGGCGATGGCGTTCGGGGCGCGGAAGTGCTCCGCCTGGCTGTTGCCGCCGATGGCGTAGGTGTGCGCGGTGACGCAGATGTTCCAGGCATGGGTGGCGATGTCCCGGTAGCGGGTGGTGCCGGTGGCCTTGTACTCCCGAGCGGCCCCGATCCACTTCGGGACCTGGGTGTTGGCGTGCAGTCCGTTGAGCCGGTCCTGGTTGGACGCCAGGGGGTCGAACACCGCGGCGTGGTCGAAGCGCCGGGCGACCGTGAGCCAGCGCGCGTCGCCGGTCTGCTGGTAGAGGTCGGTCAGCACGGCGTTCATTCCGCCGAACTCCGTTCCCAGCATGGTCTGCATCTGCTGGCCGCTCAGCCGGCCGGTGCGCCAGTCGACCCATCCCGCCAGGGCCAGCAGCACGTCACGGGCCTGTGTGCTGCCGATGTGGCGCCACACGTCCAGCAGGCCGGCGAGGGTCTTGTGGATGGTGTAGTACGGCACGTTGCCGTTGGTCAGGGTCCGCTGTTCGAGGGCGGTGAAGTCGGACTCGGGGTAGCCGGAGAGGTAGCCGGCGTTGAACCCGGCGGCCCTGTTGTTGGCCTGGCACTTGGCCAGCTCCGCGACCATGTACGTCGCCTTGTCCCGGCAGACGGTGTCGCCGGTCACGGCGTACAACTGCGCCCAGGCCGTGAGGAAGTGCCCCTGCACATGAGTGCGGAAGGGGAAGTTCGGCGCGTCCCAGCCGCCGGTGGCGGCCGCTCCGTTGGTGGACAGCCGGTGGTTGGCGCGGAAGTTGTACAGCAGTCGGTCGACGTTGACGAACTGCAGGTAGTTGCGTGTGCGGTTCTGGTTGTCCAGCCACCGGCTCGCGGTCAGCCGGACCTGACCGAGTTCGAAGGGGTGTACCAAGACCCCGAAGTCGGCCCGGGCGGGGGGAACGGCCGCTTGGGCGGGGGAGCTGCCGATGAGGGATCCGGCGGCGGAGGCGGCGGCCGTGGCCCCGGCGGCCTGCAGGAGGCGCCGTCTGCTGAGGGAGGAGGACATCGTGCACCCTTTCCGTGAATCGGCAATCGGGAAGCGCTTGCTCGTTGGCTTGCTTGGTGCTTCGGGCGGTGCTTCGAGTGGTGTCCGGTGGTGCTCTGGGCGGTGCTCTGGGCGGTGCTCTGGGTGGTGCTTCTGCCTGGTGCGAAGTCCGATGACGCCTCCGGCGAGAGCAGGATCCGGGCGACGTGGGTGCCGAGGCCCGCCGCGGTGGGGGCGGTGGCTGTCGAGCTCGTACGACGGCCTCGGGCGCGGAATGCTTTGTCCGGATGAAACGGCTCAGGCGGGGCGGAAGGACCGGTGGGACGCGAACGACTCGCCCGCCCGGTAAGGGTCAAGCGGTAGTTCGAAGTTTCGGTGGCGTACGCACGTACCCTGTTCGTAATTCCGAACGATGTTCGCTATGCCGACGGCACCATAGTGGCCGCGTAATGTGACGTCAACGCTGTCGACATCTTCAAGTGGTCGGCGAATGCCCGTGATTGCCTCCCGTATGGGGAGCGGAGGGCTTCGCCGGGGCGTTGGCGGCGAGGAATTGCCGGCGGCCCCGGGTTCGGTCCCCCTTCGGCAAAGAGCCCACCCGTTGCAGTAAGCGCTTACTAGACTTCCGTGCTGTGAGCTCAGCAACTCCCCTCGACGACTCCTACTTCGACTACTGTCCCTGGGACTTCGAGCGCCGTGCCACCCCCGAGCAGCGGATGGCACAGGCCGGTCGCCAGCGGCGGCTGACCGACCGGGGCGCAACGTTCGGCCCGCAGTGCTTCGTCTCCGCGGCGGCAGGCGTCTTCCCCGACTCCTTGCAGATGGGCGCGAACTGCTACATCGCCGGGCACGCCTATGTGACCGGCGAACTGACCACCGGATCCGACTGCACCGTGAACCCCTATGCCACGGTGCGGGGCCGCGTCGTACTCGGCGACGGCGTGCGCATCGGAGCACACAGTTCCCTCCTGGGGTTCAATCACGGCTTCGCCGCCGACCGGCCCGTACACCGTCAGCCGCTGACCAGCAAAGGCATCACGGTCGGCGAAGACGTGTGGATCGGCTCCAACGTGGTCGTCCTGGACGGGGTCACGATCGGCGATCACTGCGTCATCGGCGCCGGGGCCGTCGTCACCAAGGACGTCCCGCCATGGACGGTCACGGCGGGCAACCCTGCCCGCCCGGTGCGTGATCGTCGCGCCGGGAGGACGTCCGCAGGCGGGACGACGCCAGGTGCTCTGGGTCTGGCGGATGCCGTGGCCCGATTCGCCGACCAGGCCCGTGAGCAGGCCGCCGCCGTCATCGACCGGTGCTGGAACGCCGAGGCCGGCCGGTACACCGACCGGCCCGGGGCGCCGGCGACCGTGCGCGCGCACTGTGACGCCATCGAGATCGCCGACCTGCTGCTGGGCTCGCCCCCGCCGCAGATGTCCGGGACCGAGCACGCCGAACGGCTGCGGTCCCTGCAGGACCCGGCTACCGGACTGGTCCCCGAATACGGACCGGACGGCGGCCCCGGCGCGCTGCCCGCCCCGTCATCCGACGGTTGGGTCGAGGATCCGGCCGCCGAGTACCACGTGCTGTCCGTGGGCTACGCTCTGGGGCTCCTGGGCTCGCGTTTCGCCCACCCCGTCCACGTCGCCGCCCGCCTGACGGCCGCTCAGCTCACCGCGCGCCTGGACGCCCTGCCGTGGCGGACGCGGGCGTGGACCGCCGGTGCCTGGGTGGACTGCTTTGCGACCGCCGCCTACCGCAACGCGGAGCTGCGCGACGGCCCGGCCGCGCCAGGCACGCTGGAGGCACTGTTCGGCTGGCTCCTCACCCGAGCTGATCCGACGACCGGCCTGTGGGGCGCGGCCGGACCCACCACCCATGCTCGGCTGCACCTGGTCAACGGTGGCTACCGGCTCATCCGCGGCTCGTTCGCCCAGTTCGGTCTGCAAGTGCCGTACACGGAGCGGATGGTGGACACGGTGCTGGCCCACAGTCGCGATCCGCGCTGGTTCTCACCCGGCCGTGAGAACGCCTGCAACGTCCTCGATGTGGCCCATCCGTTGTGGCTCGCAGGGCAGCACAGCGACTACCGCGCCGCTGAAGCCCGCACCTGGGCGGAGCAACAGCTGCCGCGGATTCTTGATCGCTGGCAGGCCGGGGCAGGCTTCGGCTTCGGGCAGGCGGGCGAGGGTGGCGGGCCCGGCCATCGACCAGGCTTGCAGGGCACGGAGATGTGGCTTGCCATCATCTGGTTGTTGGCTGACATCGCGGGTGTGGCGGGTCGGCTGGACTACCGGCCGCGCGGCGTCCACCGCCCGGAGCCGGGGCCTTCACCGGCGCTGACCCCGCCCTGCTGACCTGCACGCCCGGTCAGGGGGTCGTCGGCGGTCACTCGCAGGCCAGCATGAGGTGGGAGTTGACGGCGGCTTCGGAGCCTTCGGGTACGTCGACCAGCACGGTCGGGCCACGAAGGAGCCGGACCCACCGATGGCCCCGTCACCCGGCGCCACCGGGGGTGCCTTCGCTCTGCGCACGCTCCAGGTACCCGGTGACACGGTCGAAGTGGGCCTTGGAGACCATGGGACCGACCTCGACGTCCTCGCCGACAGTCGGCTCCCCGACGACAGGTCCCCGGACCTCGCCGACGAGTTGCCCCGCACTCCTGACCCGAGTTCCAGAAGCCGGCGACGCGCAGTGCCGAGGCGGCGGCCGCGAGATCGGCGTACGGCGCCGGCGGAGGTCCGCGCGGCCGCCCGGGACAAGGACCACGTCCGCATCCGGGAGGTCGACCTGTGGTTCCAGGACGCCCTGGCCCGTACGGCGGACCTTCCGAGGGCCGCCGGTTCCTTCGAGCGCCTCACGGCCCGCCTGCGGATGTTCGTCACGGTCCTGGACATGGACTGCAGCGAGGCGTGCGGCACCATCCTCAACGAGGACGCCGCCGTCCTCGACGCGTTGCACGACGGCGACGGCGACGGAGACGAGGCGGCCCGTCTGTGGCGGGTCAAGATCGAGCGCTGCGTCCGGTGCATGATCGCCCAGCGCCCCGGGGACGACATCGCCCCGCACCTGTGGACCACCCCGGCGGGCAGGCCCCGCCTGGGCCCGGAGGACGCGCGGGGCGCCGCGCACTGAGCCCCCGAGTCCTCTCGGTGTCAGATGGCCTCGCGAATGGCCCGCTCGAAGCCCTCGACGTGACTGCGGGCCAGCCGCGCCGCCTTCTCGGGCTCACCGGCGACGATCGCGTCGATCAACGGTCCGTGCTCCTCGACATGGCCGGCCATGTCGGACAGGCGGTCGATGAACAGGCACCAGATGCGAGTCGCCAGGTTGTCGTGGCGGACGAGGGTGTCCTCCAGGTACGGGTTGTGCGCGGCGGCGTAGACGGCGCGGTGTACCTGGAGGTCCAGGTGCATGAGCGCGGAGGCGTCCAGCCGACCGGAATCCGCGTTCTCCAGCTCCCGCCGCAGGGCGGTGAGGGCAGCCCGGTCCGCGGCCGTGGCGCGTCGTGCGGCGCGCGCGGCGGCCAGCGGCTCCAGTTCCTGCCGGACCTCGGAGATGTGGGCGAGGTCGGTGATGTTGACGTCGGTGGCGAAGGTGCCGCGTCGCGGGTACGTCGTGATCAGGCGCTCGTACTGAAGTCGCTTGAGCGCCTCGCGCACCGGTGTCCGTCCCACGCCGAGGGACTGCCCCAACTGCTCCTCGTTGATGGGCGCGCCCGGTCGGATCTCGAGCATGACCAGCCGGTCCCGGATGGCGCGGTAGGCGCGCTCGGCGAGGGTCAGCTCCTCGCTGGTGGGCTCGGTCGCCGCCTGCTGCATGAACGCCCCCTTGACCTCTCCGGCGAGCTCCCATACCGTACCGCAGAGCCTAATATATCAGTTGCTCATTAGATGGCTCCCAGGATGGTGCACAGATGGCAACGGACCCGTCGCTCACCTCGCCCCTCTCCCGCCCGTTCACCTCATCTCTCTCCCGCCCGCTCCGCGAGCTCGACCCGGATGTCGCCACCGCGGTGGAAGCCGAGCTGCACCGCCAGCAGTCCACCCTCGAGATGATCGCCTCGGAGAACTTCGCCCCGGCCGCCGTCATGGAAGCCCAGGGATCGGTTCTGACCAACAAGTACGCGGAGGGCTACCCGGGCCGCCGCTACTACGGCGGCTGCGAACACGTCGACGTCGTCGAGCGGTTGGCCGTCGCCCGGGTGAAGCAGCTGTTCGGTGCCGAGGCCGCGAACGTGCAGCCCCACTCCGGTGCCCAGGCCAACGCGGCCGCGATGTTCGCCCTGCTCCAGCCCGGCGACACGATCCTCGGCCTCGACCTGGCGCACGGCGGTCACCTGACCCACGGCATGCGCCTCAACTACTCCGGCAGGCTGTACGACGTCGTGCCGTACCACGTGCGCGAGTCCGACCTGCGCATCGACATGGACGAGGTCGAGCAGCTCGCCCTCGCCCACCGCCCCAAGATGATCGTCGCCGGCTGGTCGGCCTACCCCCGGCGGCTGGACTTCGCCGAGTTCCGGCGGATCGCTGACGCGGTGGGCGCGTATCTGCTGGTGGACATGGCGCACTTCGCCGGTCTGGTGGCCGCCGGCCTCCATCCGAGCCCGGTGCCGTACGCCGACGTCGTCACGACCACCACCCACAAGACCCTCGGCGGCCCGCGCGGCGGGGTCATCCTCAGCCGCGCCGACCTGGCCAAGAAGATCGACTCGGCGGTCTTCCCGGGCCAGCAGGGCGGCCCGCTGGAGCATGTCATCGCGGCGAAGGCGGTGGCCTTCAAGGTGGCGGCGGGGGAGGAGTTCAAGGAACGTCAGCAGCGCACCCTGCACGGCGCCCGCATCCTCGCCGGACGGCTGCTGGCCGACGACGTGGCGGAGGCCGGGATCACGGTGCTGACCGGCGGCACCGAAGTCCACCTGGTCCTCGTCGATCTGCGGAAGTCCGCGCTGGACGGGCGTCAGGCCGAGGAGCGGCTGCACCGCGTCGGCATCACCGTCAACCGCAACGCGGTGCCGTTCGACCCCCGCCCGCCGATGGTGTCGTCGGGGCTGCGGATCGGCACCCCGGCCCTGGCCACCCGGGGCTTCGGTGAGACGGAGTTCCGGGAGGTGGCCGACATCGTCGCCGAGGCTCTGAAGGGCGAACAGGCCGACGGCCGACTGCGCGACCGCGTCGAGAAGCTCGCCTCCGCCTTCCCCCTCTACCCGCACCTGCCCCACGTGGACGGAGACGCGGCATGACCGCCCAGCCGCTGCCGGAGCACCCCGACTTCCTCTGGCGCAACCCCGAACCGCGCTCCTCGTACGACGTCGTCATCGTCGGCGCGGGCGGCCACGGCCTGGCCACCGCCTACTACCTCGCCAAGAACCACGGCATCACCAACGTCGCCGTCCTGGAGAAGGGCTGGCTGGCCGGCGGCAACATGGCCCGCAACACCACGATCATCCGCTCCAACTACCTCTGGGACGAGAGCGCGGCGATCTACGAGCACGCGCTCAAGCTGTGGGAGGGGCTCGCGGAGGAGCTGGACTACGACTTCCTGTTCAGCCAACGCGGCGTCCTCAACCTCGCGCACACCCTCCAGGACGTCCGCGAGGGCGTGCGCCGCGTCAACGCCAACCGCCTCAACGGAGTCGACGCCCAGTGGCTGGAGCCGGACGAGGTCGCCAAGGTCTGCCCCATCCTCAACGTCTCGCCGCGCACCCGCTATCCGGTCCTCGGCGGCACCTTCCAGCCGCGGGCCGGCATCGCCAAGCACGACCACGTCGCCTGGGCACTGGCCCGCCGCGCCGACGAGCTGGGCGTGGACCTGATCCAGGGCTGCGAGGTCACCGGTTTCATCAAGGACGGCAAGGACGGCGACCGGGTGGTGGGCGTCGACACCGACCGCGGCCGCATCCTCGCCGGGCGGGTCGGCCTCGCGGCCGCCGGGCACAGCAGCGTGCTGGCCGAGCGGGCGGGCGTACGGCTGCCCGTGCAGTCGCACCCGCTGCAGGCGCTCGTCTCCGAGCTGCACGAGCCGGTGCACCCGACGGTGGTCATGTCGAACCACGTGCACGTCTACGTCTCCCAGGCGCACAAGGGCGAGCTGGTGATGGGCGCGGGCGTCGACGCGTACAACGGCTACGGGCAGCGCGGCTCCTTCCATGTGATCGAGCGGCAGATGGCCGCCGCCGTCGAGCTGTTCCCGGTCTTCGCGCGGGCGCATGTGCTGCGGACCTGGGGCGGCATCGTCGACGTCACCCCGGACGCCTCCCCGATCATCGGCGCCACCCCCGTCGAGAACCTCTACGTCAACTGCGGCTGGGGCACCGGCGGTTTCAAGGCCACCCCGGCCGCCGGCTGGACGTTCGCGCACACCCTCGCCACGGGCGAGCCGCACCCGCTGAACGCCCCCTTCGCCCTCGAACGCTTCACGACGGGCGCGTTGATCGACGAACACGGCGCGGCAGCCGTGGCCCACTGAAAGCCCCTTGAGAGCCCCTTGAAAGCCTCTGAGAGGAGGACACCGTGCTGCTGATCACCTGCCCATGGTGCGGCCCTCGGGACGAGACCGAGTACCACTACGGCGGACAGGCCCACGTCCCCCACCCCGCCGACCCCGCGGACCTCACCGACGAGCAGTGGGCCGAGTACGTCTTCTACCGCGACAACCCCAAGGGCCCCTTCGCCGAGCGGTGGGTGCACAGCACCGGTTGCCGCCGTTGGTTCAACGTCCTGCGCGACACCGCCACCCATGAGGTGCTGACCTCGTACCGGCTGGACGAGCCCCGCCCGGAACTGCCCCGGACCGGAGGGAACCGATGACCGACCAGCACTTCCGGCTCCGGCAGGGTGGCCGTATCGACCGGAGCACCGTGCTGCGGTTCACCGTGGACGGACGGGAGTTGACCGGGCACCCCGGAGACACCGTCGCCTCGGCGATGCTGGCGCACGGCCACGTCGAGGTCGCGCCCTCGCTCTACCGCGGTCGCCCGCGCGGCATCGTCGCCGCGGGCGTCGAGGAGCCCAACGCCCTCTTGCAGATACAAGGTTCGTGCTCGGAAGGCATGCTCCCGGCCACGACCGTGGAGCTGTACGACGGCCTGTCCGCCACCACGCTCTCCGGTATGGGCCGGCTCGATCCGACACCCGACCCCGCTGTCTACGACAAGAAGTACGCGCACACCGACGTCCTGGTCATCGGCGCCGGACCCGCCGGACTCGCGGCCGCCACCGCTGCCGCGGGCTCCGGTGCCCGGGTGATCCTCCTCGACGACCAGCCCGAGCCCGGCGGTTCACTGCTCTCCGGCACGCGGACCGACCTCCAGTGGGTCGCCGAGGCCCGCTCGGTCCTCGACGCCGCCCCCGAGGTCGTCGTACTGCGACGCACCACGGCCTTCGGATCGTACGACGACAACTACCTGCTGGCCCTTCAGCGGCGCACCGACCACCTGGGGACCGCCGCTCCCGAGGGAGTCTCGCGCCAGCGGCTGTGGCACATCCGGGCCCGTCAGGTGGTGCTGGCGACCGGCGCCCACGAACGTCCGCTGACCTTCGCCGGCAACGACCGGCCCGGCGTGATGCTCGCCGCGGCCGTCCGCACGTACCTCAACCGGTATGCCGTGGCGCCGGGTTCGCGGGCTGTGGTCAGCACGACCAACGACAGCGCCTATGACACGGTCGTCGATCTCCACGCCGCCGGCATCGACGTCGCCGCGGTCGTGGACGCGCGTCCGGAGCTGTCCCACCGCGCCGCCGAGGTCGCCGCCGCGACCGGGGTGCCGGTGCTGACGGGCAGCGCCGTGGTCGACACGGCGGGGGACCACAGGCTCAGCGGGGTCACCGTCCAGCCCATCGACGACGACGGTCAACTCACTGGTGAACCACGGTCGTTCGACTGCGACCTGCTCGCCGTCTCGGGGGGCTGGAGCCCGGTGGTGCACCTGCACAGCCAGCGTCAGGGACGGCTGCGCTGGGACGAGGACCTGGTCGCCTTCGTCCCCGACGGGACCGTAAGGGACCAGCGGGTCGTGGGTGCGGCGCGGGGGACGTACGACGTCGACGGTTGTCGGGCCGAAGGGGCGCGGGCCGGTGCGCGAGCCGCGACGGCCGCCGGATTCCCGGTTTCCGTGCCATCACGCCACGACGCCCGGTCCGCAACCGGCCCGGTGCGCGCCCTGTGGCTGACACCCGCCCTCGAAGGCGAACCCGCCACCTGGGACACCCACTTCGTCGACCTCCAACGCGATGTCACGGTCGCCGACGTCTGGCGCTCCACCGGCGCCGGCATGCGCGCAGCGGAGCACGTCAAGCGCTACACCTCACTCGGCACGGCGAACGACCAGGGCAAGACGTCCGGCGTCAACGCGATCGGTGTCATCGCCGAGGCGCTCGGCGCGGGCGCGTCCCCCGGGGAGATCGGCACCACGGCCTACCGGGCGCCGTACACGCCGGTGGCCTTCGCCGCCCTGGCCGGTCGTGAGCGCGGTGAACTGTTCGATCCGGAGCGCACGACCTCCCTCCACGGCCGGCACGTCGCCCACGGCGCGGAGTTCGAGGACGTCGGGCAGTGGAAGCGCCCCCGGTACTACCCCCGGCCCGGTGAGGACATGGACAGGGCCGTGGCACGCGAGTGCCGCGCGGCCCGTGAGGGGGTGGCGTTCATGGACGCCTCCACCCTCGGGAAGATCGAGATCTGGGGCGCGGACGCGGGGGAGTTCCTCAACCGCGTCTACACCAACGCCTTCAAGAAGCTCAAGCCCGGCACGGCCCGTTACGGCGTCATGTGCAAGCCCGACGGCATGATCTTCGACGACGGCGTGACGCTCCGCCTGGACGACAACCGCTACTTCATGACCACCACGACCGGCGGCGCCGCCGGGGTCCTGGACTGGCTGGAGGAGTGGCTCCAGACCGAGTGGCCCGAACTCGACGTGCACTGCACCTCGGTGACCGAGCAGTGGGCGACGATCGCGGTCGTGGGACCGAAGTCGCGCGAGGTCGTCGCCCAACTCGCGCCAGACGTCGACCTGTCCGCCGAGGCGTTCCCCTTCATGGCCTTCCGCGAGACCACGCTGGCCTCCGGCATCCCGGCCCGCATCTGCCGGATCTCCTTCTCCGGCGAACTCGCCTACGAGATCAACGTCTGCGCGTGGTACGGCCCGGCCGTCTGGGAACAGGTGTACGAGGCGGGGCGGCCGTACGGCATCACCCCGTACGGCACCGAGACCATGCACGTCCTGCGGGCCGAGAAGGGCTACATCATCATCGGCCAGGACACCGACGGCACCGTCACCCCACAGGACGCGGGCATGTCCTGGGTGGTCTCGAAACAGAAGGACTTCATCGGCAAGCGGTCCTTCTCGCGCGCCGACACCTCCCGCACCGACCGCAAGCAACTGGTCGGCCTCCTCCCGAGCGACCGCACGACCCGGCTGCCCGAGGGCACCCAGCTCGTCGCGCCGGACGTGCCGATCACCCCCGAGGCCGGTCCCGTTCCGATGCTCGGCCACGTCACCTCCAGCTACCACAGCCCGGCCCTCGGCCGCCCCTTCGCCCTCGCCCTCGTCGCCGACGGGCGGGCGAGGAAGGGCCAGACCCTGCTCGCCCCGGTGGGCGAGGACCTGGTGCCCGTCGAGGTGACCGACTTCGTCCTCTACGACCCCGAAGGGACCAAGCGCGATGGCTGAGCCTGAGCCGACGATCGACGCACGGGTGAGCCCGTTGGCGCACCTGGAAGACCGGATGCGCGCCGCCACGGTCACCGGCGCCCGCGGCGTCACGCTCACCGAACGGCCGTTCCTCACCATGGTGAACCTGCGCGTCGCCCCCGCGTCCGAAGCGGCCGCCCGCATCGAGAAGACCCTCGGGACACCGCTTCCCGGGCAGTGCGGCCGGACCACCGCGTCCGGCCCGCACACGGTCCTCTGGCTGGGCCCGGACGAGTGGCTCGTGCTGTCGCGGGCCGAAGCGACCGCTGTGACCGCCGAGTTGCGCGACGCGCTCGGCGGGGGTTCGGGCTCGGTCGTGGAGGTCTCCGCGAACCGCACCACCGTGGAGCTGAGCGGCCCGTCCGCCCGGCAGGTGCTGGAGAAGGGCTGCCCGCTGGACCTGCATCCCCGGGCCTTCGGGCCCGGCCGCGCGGTGTCGACCACGGTGGGCCCCGTCGCCGTACTGCTCTGGCAGGTCGACGACGTGCCGACGTACCGCCTGTTCCCGCGTTCGTCGTTCGCCGACTACCTGGCCCGCTGGCTCATCGACGCGATGAGCGAGTTCAGCGGACCCGAGGTGCCCTGACGGGCGCGGTGGCCGAGGCCGGGCTCGCGTGGCGCCACGCGCTCACGCACGTGGGTCCCAGTCGGGTACAGAAGTCGGTGACCAGGGCGGCGGCCAGTGAGTTCCAGGCGAGGGCGTCCCTGCGCCTGCCCGACGCCTGGGCCGCCCCGCAGGCGCAGGTGAGGACCGTACAGGCAGCGGCGGCGTGGCGTCTGAGCAGGGCGCGCCGGAGGCAATGGTGCGGGGACGGGCAGGGCGGGTGCGCGGACGCGGACGCCGGTCCTCCCGCAGGCGAGGGGAGCGGTGCTTGTCCGGCCCGGAGGAAACCCAGTCCCACCCGTTCGTCACTGTTGTCTGACATCAGCGTTCCTGGGCCTGAACGGACCGAATATCCATCGGTCCGGGCGGTGTCCTTGCCGCGGACATCAGGATGCCCAGGCGGCTGCGGAGACGGTGGACACGGAGGACCCGCGAGTGGGCGGTCTCGGTCGGGCCGGGTGGAATTCATCGGCGCTGGGGTGGCACTTGCCTTGGCATGCGGGTGATTCGAGGAGCGGCGCGGAGTTCACGGCGCTGGGGCAGGGCGGTCGGCGAGACCGTTCGGCGGGCATGGACCCAGCCGGGGCGTGAGCGGGATCTGGCGATGCAGTCGTGCAAGGCGGCCCTGGCGGCGTGCGTGGCCTGGGCGGTGGCCGGCTGGTGGCTGAAGGCGCCGATGGCGTTCGTCGCGCCGTGGGTGGCGATCGTACTGGTGGAATCGACGGTGTACCGGTCGATCGCGCACGGTCTGCAGCAGTTGGCGGCCATCGCCACGGGGACCGTGGTGGCCACCGGCGTCGCCCTGATGCTGGGTTCCCCCATGGCGGCGATGGGCCTGGTGCTGCCGGCCGTCGTGCTGCTGGGCAGCTGGCAACGCCTGGGCAGCCAAGGTGTCTACGCGGCCACGGGCGCGTTGTTCGTCCTGACCATGGGACCGGTCACGATCGCGGCTTCGGCGGCTCGGATCGCGGAGGCGGTCTTCGGCGCGGTGGTCGGCATCGCGGTCAACGCGCTGGTCCGGCCCCCGGTCTATCTGCGCAGCACCCGTGCCGCGCTCGAGGACGCGGCCGGCGAGGCGCAGGAGATCCTGGACGCGGTGGCGGACCGGTTGACCGCCGAGGAGTGGGATGCCCGGGCGGCCGGTTCCCTGCACCAGCGTGCGCTGCGCCTTTGCCGCCTGGTGGACCAGGCCCGCGCCGCGGTCGGCTGGAGCCGGGAGAGCCTGCGCGTCAACCCCCGGCGCCGCAGCCGCGTCGTGTCGCCTCCGGGCCAGGACTACGACGACGCGGTCACTGTCCTCGACTACGTGGCCGTCCACACCGCGGGCGTCACCAGGGCCGTGCTGGAGGCATGCGACGATGACCGGCGCGGGCTGCGGCCGGACCCGCACATCAGCAAGCGGTACGCGGAGTTCCTGCACAACAGCGCCCGCGCCATCCGGCTCTACACCCGCAGCCGGTTCGCCTCGGACGGGCAGGACCAGCTGGCGGGCCAGGAGTTGCGGGACGTGGTCGACGACCTGATCCGCGCACTGGACGACCTGCGGCGCCGGCTGTCCCGCGCGGTGCCTGACGACCCCGATACCCTGGCGACCTACGGCACCCTCCTCACCCAGGCACGCCGCCTGGCCGACCAACTCGGCAGGTACTGACCCGCGGCGCGTGCGTGCCGCCGGTCGGGAGGGGCACCCGGGGAGGCGTGGCAAGGAAACGACGCTGTGCGGTGGCGGCCTCCAGCCGCTGGTGGGACGACGAGGACGGGCGTCGGCTGCCCGCCGGGGAAGTGCACGCCTGGGAACCGGGGACGAACCAGACCGTGTGCGGACTGGCCCTGCACCGATCGCGGCTGGCCCGGTTCCCAGGCGTCGAATGGGCCGACATCCTGCCCGAGTCGGGCGGTGCCGCCGATGCCGTCCGGCGGGTGTGTCCTCGCTGTGCCGCCGCTGCGGGACGACGCGACGCGGGCGCCCGACGGGGCTGGCAGCGCACCGATCCACGACCGTAGAGACCGCCTCCCCGCCTGTCGAGCGGAGGCCCTCGCGACGCGGCCTGGCCCGCGTGGGCGGCCGAGTCACCGCGCCGGATCAGGTCCCCTGGAACGTCGCCACGGCCTGCTCACGGCGCAACCGTTCCAAGGTGGCGTGTTGCCGCCGCGCCCGTTCCAGCAGGTCGTCGAGCAGCCGCGGGTCGATGCGTTCGTCGGTGTCGGCGAGGAGCCGGAGCGTCTCCCATCCGGCGGCCTTGCCCTCGACCCCCAGCAGCAGGCCCTCCAGCTCCCACAAGGTGCTCAGCGGAGAACGGCGTACGAGGCGCCCGTTGCTCTTGAGACGCCCCAGCCGCTCGGCCGTCCGGCCCGCGTAGACCTTGTAGTGCCGCACCGGGACGCCGAGCCGCCGCATGATGCCGATCAGGCTCGCCCGGTCCTCGGCGATCTCGGTGGCGATCGGCCGCAGCGCCTCGGCGAGGGCCGAGTCGCCGTGCGACCGCACCATGTAGCCGGCCCGGTCGGTCCCGGCGGTGGCACCGGCCAGATGGTCATTGAGGTAGACACCCAGCAGGGCGGAACCGTCACCCCGCAGCCGCCCCGGGGGCCGTGTCTCGGAGCTCAGTCGGTCGCTCATCACTCGTCCCCTGTCTCTTACGGCGAAGCGATTCCGCGAGTACCCGTTCTCAGGGCCTCGTGCACGAGACGGGGACGGACAGGGTTCGGCCACGCCGAGCACACTCACCGCATAGTCCGCTATGTCAGGGTTTGGCCGGGTGGCGGCTGCGGCACTCGGACAGCCCATGAGCACGCCCCGTGCCGAGGCGACCATCGCTGCGGGAGATGCGCCGACCGGGCGCACCGAGATCCGGACCGGCAGCCGGGCGGAACAGAAGGTGGTCGATGACGACGATCGGCGTGGAAGAGGTCTACCTGCTCCTCGATCCGGTGACGGGTCTGCCGGTGCCACAGGCGGGCAAGGTGCGCGCCGCGGCGGGCGTGGGACCCCTGGTCGCCGACCAGGAGGTCCATCACGAACTGCTCCAGGCGCAGGTCGAAGTGGCCGCGCCGGTGTGCGACACCCTTGAGGAGGTCGGAGGGCATCTGCTGCGCCTGCGGCACGCCGTCGGAGTGGCCGCCGAGGAACACGGCTGCCGGATCGCGGCCTGCGGGACCTCACCGCTGCGGCACGGTCGTCCGGTGGCCGTCACCGACGAGGCACGTTACCGGGCCATGGTCGCGCAGGCGCCGCAACTGGTGGCGGAACAGCTGGTCAACGGCATGCACGTGCATGTCGCCGTGCCGGACCGCGAGGCGGGCGTGCGGGTCCTGAACCGGATCCGGGCCTGGCTGCCGACGCTGACCGCCATGTCGGCGAACTCCCCCCTGTGGGACGGACATGACACGGGCTTCGCGAGCTGGCGCACCGTGGTCTCCAGCCGCTGGCCGGTCAGCGGCGTACCTCCGTCCTTCCACGACGCCAGGGACTACGACCGGCGCGTGCGGGGACTGCTGGACGCCGGTCTGATCGCCGACACCGGGCAGCTGTACTGGCACGCCCGCCTGTCCGCTGAAGATTCCGCCGTCGAGGTGCGCTGCATGGACGTGCAGCTCGGCGTGGACGAGGCGGTCATGCTCGCCGGGAGCGTCCGGGCCCTGGTGGAGACCGCCCTGGCGGAGGCGCAGGCGCAGGCGCGGGCAGGGGTGGAGGCGGATGCCGGGACGCCCGTGCCCGACCGCGCCCCGGAGCTGCTGCAGGCCGCCATGTGGCACGCCGCCCGGCATGGCCTGGGCGACACCCTGGTCGACCCCGGTGGCAGCTTGCAGAGGGCCGGCGACGTGCTGTACGAGTTCCTGCGGTACGTCGGTCGCGCACTGGACGCATCGGGGGACACCCGTCAGGTCACGTCCTTGATCCACCGGCTTCTGCAGAACGGCACCGGCGCGGACCGGCAACGCGCTGCCCTGGCCGAAGGCGGCCTCCGGGCGGTGACCGACCTGATCGGCGTCCAGAGCACGATGCCGTGACGGATCACTTGCCGGGCCGCGCCCAACGCGTTTCCCGCGCGCAACGCGTTCCCCGGGTCCATCGGCCGCCGCCGCATCCCGCCCAGCCCGTGCCACCCGGACCGGATCCCGGACCGGAGGAGGCGCGCAGCCAGGCGGTGATCCACCCCGTCTGCATCACGGCGTCCAGGAGGTAGGTGGGCCGGATCCGCCGCTTGGGTACGTAGACCAGGTCGACGGCCAGCAAGGTGAGGGCGGTGCCCAGGCCGATACGGCGAGCCTGCGCCGCACCCTCCGGGGCCGGAGCCGCCAGGAGCTGGGCCAAGCCGGCGGAGACCAGCAGTCCGCCCGTCGTCATCTGCAGCCAGTCGTCCCTCTTCGGCCCGAAGACCCACTCGAAGCTGCGCAGATGCAGCAGCGGCCACAGCCCGCCCACGACGTTGAACGCGCCGTGCGTCACCGCGATCACGTCCGCCCGCCGCGGAGCCTTCGCCTCGCCCATGGTCGTACCTCCGGCCGCATGCGCAGGGTCGCCGGGTACCCGGGTGGCCCCGCGGAAAACGACGCGCACGGGCCGCCCGGCGAGTACCCGTACCGGACGACTTGACCGCACGCCCGCTTCAGGGCGTGCCGACCTCGGCCGAGGGGCGTAGCGTCCGCCGTAGGAGTGGGCCGGCGCGAGCGGAGCGGCCGTCCCGCGCAACCCGGCAGAGGCTCTCCGTGTGACGTTCCGGGAGCCGGGAGTCGCCACTGCCAGGCCGGAGGCGTCTCGTGACCAGTGCGGGCGATGGGACGACGGACGTGGACGCACTGGACGCCGCGTTCGCGGAGACGGTGCGCCGGACGGGCGCGTCCATCGGGGCCCTGTACCTCCTCGCCCCGGACGAGCGGGAGCTGTTCCTGGACGTGCTGTGCGGGGCGCCGGCCGACTTCGCGGCGCCGTGGGCGCGGGTCTCGTCGGCGGCCCCGGCGCCGGTGGCGGAGGCGGTGCGCGAGGACCGGCTGGTGTGGGCGGGCAGCCAGGAGGAGCTGGCCCGCTCCTATCCGCGCACCGCGATGGCACTGCCGTACCCGCTGGCGCTGGCAGCCGCCCCGGTCGTCGGTGTCCGCCGATGGGGAACGCTGCTGCTGATGTGGCCGGCCACCCGCCCCCCGTACATGACCCAGCGGGAGCGGGGGAACATCACGTCCAGCTGCCGACGCCTGGCCCGGCTGCTCGAGGAAGCCGTCGCGAACGGACGGCTCCCCGCTCCCGGCGTCCGGCCGCGCGTGATCGCCGCCGGGCTGGGGCGCCGGTCCGCCGGTCCGGCGAGGGCCGCCGAGGACTTCATCGAGCGGCTGCCCGGCGGCAGTTGCGCCCTGGACCTGGAGGGACGCTTCGCCTATCTGAACTCCGGTGCCTGCGAGCTGCTGGGCCGCGAGGCCGGTCAACTGCTGGGCACGCTGCCGTGGCAGTCCCTGCGCTGGCTCGACGACCCCACCTATGAGGACCGCTACCGCGCCGCCGTGATCACCCGCGAGCCCGTCGCCTTCACGGCGTGCCGCCCGCCGGACCACTGGCTGGACTTCCACCTCTATCCCGACGACAGCGGCATCAGCGTCCGCATCGTGCCCAGCGGTGGGCAGGCCCCGCCCGCACCGGCACCTCGCAGCGCCGAGAGCACCGCCGCCCCGTCCCGCGCGGCCCGGCTCTACCAGCTCACGCACCTGGCCGCCGCGCTGACCGAGGTCGTCGGCGTCCAGGACGTCGTCGACCTGGTCGCCGACCAGATCATGCCCGCCTTCGGCGCCCGGTCCCTGGTCCTGTCCACCGCCGACGCCGGGCGGCTGCGGATCACCGGGTACCGCGGCTACGCCCCGCACATCATCGAGCGTCTGGACGGCCTGCCCCTCGACACCACCTTCACCCCGGCCGGGCAGGTGCTCAGCAGCGGCCTCCCCGCGTTCTTCGCCAACCAGGAGGAGATGCGGCGCACCTACCCCGCCGCTTCGCTGGTCAGCGGCAAGCAGGCATGGGCCTTCCTCCCGCTGATCGTCTCCGGCCGGCCCGTCGGCTGCTGCATCCTCTCCTACGACCGCCCCCATGACTTCCCGGCCGAGGAACGCGCGGTCATGACCTCACTCGCCGGCCTCATCGCCCAGGCCCTCGACCGGGCCCGCCTCTACGACGCCAAGCACGACCTCGCCCACAGCCTCCAGCAGGCGCTGCTCCCGCGCACCCTCCCCGCGGTTCCCGGGCTCCGCGTCGCCGCCCGCTATCTGCCGGCCACCCGCGGCATGGACATCGGCGGAGACTTCTACGACCTCATCCGGCTCGGTGAGACAGCGGTCGCCGCCGTCATCGGCGACGTCCAGGGCCACGACGCGGCCGCCGCCGCCCTCATGGGACAGGTCCGTACCGCGGTCCACGCCCACTCGGCCCTCGGCACCTCCCCGGACCAGGTGCTCGCCGCGACCAACCGGCTCCTCACCGACCTCGGCACCGAGCTGTTCACCAGCTGCCTCTACGTCCATGTCGACTTCGCCGCCCGCCGAGTGTCCCTGGCGAGCGCAGGCCACCCACCACCCGTCAGGCGACTGTCCGAGCATGAGACCCGGCCCGTCGACGTGCCGCCCGGGCCGCTCCTGGGCATCGACCCCGACGCCGTCTATCCCGTGACCGACATCCCTCTCACGGCGGGCCTCATGCTCGTCCTCTACACGGACGGTCTGATCGAGACACCCGGAGTCGACCTCGACGACTCGATCAACGCTCTCGCCCAGCACCTCGCCGAGGCGGACACGAACGACCTGGACCGGCTCATCGACACCCTCGTGGGAAAGGCGGGCAGCAACTGGCAGCGCACCGACGACGTGGCTCTCCTCGTCCTCCACCACACGCCGCGCGGACCGTGAGAGCCGCCGGCAGCCGTGGTTCCGCTTGCTCCGGTGTCAGTCCTCGCCTCGTACGACGTTCCAGTCGTCCCCCCGACGTTTCTGGGCCTCGTCTCCCTCGACGGTCGCGCGCACGTAGGTGCGTATGCACTGGCCGCGCAGGCGGCGTGCGGTGGCCCAGCCCGTCTCGGGTCGGCGGATGGTGGTCGTCGTCTTCGCTTCCGCGGTCACGGCGGTTCATCCTCTTTCTCTGTCCGGTTTCTCTGTCCGGCCCCTGGTGGTCCGGTTCGAGTTTCCGAAGGCCGCCGCGGGAAACGCCGTCGGGCGTCGGCGGCACCTCGAGCACGCCGACACGCGGGAGCTGGACCGGATGTCCGGCCCAGCTCCTCCTGCACTCCCTCTCGCCGCACCGCCCGAAAGCTTTCGCAACAGGCCCTAGACGATCAAGGCCACCGCCATGGCGATCAGCCCGATCGCGACCAGCGCCACCACCGCCATGATCAGGACGAGCGGCATCGGGCCCCAGCCCCTGCGCAGCTCGTGCTGCGGATGGGAGATGGCGGAGGTGCCGCCCGCCTCGGCGGGTGGGGTCTCACCGGGTGGTACCCCGCTTCCCGGTTCGAGCCCCGGCGTTCGTGTCGGCTCGGGATCAGGGCTTGTCATGACGCACCCTCCTCTCGGTTCCGGGCCGGTGGGCCCGCGGTGACCCGTCACCGGTTGGGTCGCGCGGCGCTGATGTCGCCGAGGGCCGAGTCGGGGTCCCGTTCCATGGCGAGGTCACCGATGGAGACGATGCCCACCGGGTGACTCTCCTGGTCGACGACCGGTACCCGCCGGACGGAGTGCTCGCGCATCACCTGCACCGCGCGGATCAGATCGTCGTCGGGCCCGACCGTGACGAGGTCCTCGCTGCACGCCTGGGCCACGGTCGTACGGTCCGGGTCGCCGCCCTCAGCGACCGCGCGTATCACCAGGTCACGGTCGCTGACCAGCCCGCGCAGCCGCTCGCCCTCGGTGACCAGTACGGCGCCGATGTTCTCGTCGCGCATCATCCGGGCCACCGCCTGCACCGAGGTCTGCGGTTCGACGGTCAGCGGGTCGGCCGTCATGACGTCACGGACATGCTGAGTCATGGGAACGTCCCTCCGTGGAGTGAGGCGGTGCCTTTCACCGCCGTACGGCCGCCGAGTACCCGCAGGCGACCGTGGCTTTCACGTCCGCGCCCATGGGTATCCGGACAGAGCTCACCACCGGTGCGTCGAAAGGCGAGGGGGTTGGGGTGCGCCTCTACCACAGTCGGCCCACGGAGCCGGGACACCGGCGTCGGCGCCATGGGCGTGGCTTCCGTTACCTCGACGCGGAAGGGGAACCCCTGCGCGATCCGCGGGAACTCGACCGGATCCGGGGGCTGGTCATTCCGCCGGCCTGGCGGGACGTGTGGATCTGCACCCGGGCCAATGGGCACCTGCAAGCCGTGGGCACCGACGCCGCCGGACGCCGCCAGTACCTCTACCACCCACAGTTCCGTGCCGAGCAGGAAGAGGCCAAACACGACCACGTGCTCGGCGTCGCCGAGGCACTCCCCGCCGTCCGTGACGTCGTCGAGCAGGACCTGAACGACCGCGGGCTGACCCGCAGACGGGTGCTCGCCACGGCCGTACGCCTGCTCGACCTCGGGTTCTTCCGCATCGGCAGCGACCGCTACACCGAACTCAACAGCAGCTACGGCCTCACCACGCTGCTGCGCGAGCACTCCCGCTGCCGCGCCGGTGCCGTCGTGTTCACGTACGTCGGCAAGGGCGGCAAGGAGATCGCCGGGACCGTCGCCGATCCCGCCGCCTGCCGCACCCTGACCGCGCTGCTGCGGCGCCGCGGCGGCGGTGACCGGCTGCTGTCCTACTGGGAGCGGCGCGCCTGGCACGAGGTGAGCGGTGACGACGTCAACGCGTACCTCAAGGAGGTGGCCGGCCGGGAGATCTCCGCCAAGGACTTCCGTACCTGGCACGCCACGGTCATGGCCGCCGTCGCCCTGGCCGTCTCGGAGCGTGTCGCGCGCAGTGAGACCGCCAGGCGCCGTGCCATCGCCCGCGCGGTGCGGGAGGTGGCCGGCTACCTCGGGAACACGCCGGCGGTCTGCCGGGCCTCGTACATCAACCCGCGAGTGATCGAGCTCTACGAGGAGGGCGTGACGGTCGCCGACGCGCTGCCGCACCTCGGGGACGAGGGCGCGGACGGCGTCCCCGCGACGCGGGGACTCGCCGAGCGGGCCGTCCTGCGCATGCTCCGCACCTGAGGCCACCCCGCCTCGCCCCCGCCTCGGTCACCCATGTGGGTGCCGCTCCCGTGCGGCCCGTCGGTGTGTCGCCGATCCTGGTCCTCCACGCCCAGGGATCACGACGACGCGAGCGGAAACGATGCGCGATGGCGATCCGCAGCGGGTGGCGCGGCGTTCTGGTGGCCGCGCTCGCCCTGACGACCGGCTGCGGCGCCCAGGACGAGCGCAGCGCGGGCGCATCCGCCGCCGCGACCGGGTTCAGGGGCGCGGTGCGGCGGGCCGACGGCGGACAGACCTGCGCGCTGCTGGCCCCCCGCACGCTGACGGACGCACCGGGCTGGTGAGGACCGGCGGGCCGGACCGGGCCGTGGCACAGTGGCCCTATGTGCGGCCGCTATGCCTCCACCCGCAGCCCCGAGGACCTGGCCCAGCTGTTCCGGGTGTCGGACTGGCATCCGGAAGAGACCCTGGCGCCGAGCTGGAACGTGGCGCCGACCGACGAGGTGTACGCCGTGCTGGAGCGCGCGCCGCGCGAGACCGGGGCGGACGAGCCCGCGCGCCGCAGGCTGCGGCCGCTGCGGTGGGGGCTGGTGCCCTCATGGGCGAAGGACCCGAAGATCGGCGCCCGGCTGATCAACGCGCGGGTGGAGAGCGTGCACGAGAAGCCCGCCTTCCGCCGCGCGTTCGCCAAACGCCGCTGCCTGCTGCCGGCCGACGGCTTCTACGAGTGGGACGAGGTCAAGGACACCAAGTCGGGCAAGGTCCGCAAGCAGCCGTACTTCATCCACCCGGAGGACGGACAGGTCATGGCCCTCGCCGGCCTGTACGAGTACTGGCGCGATCCGCAGATCAATGATGCCGACGACCCGGCCGCCTGGCTGATGACCTGCACGATCATCACCACCGAGGCCACCGACGCCGCCGGCCGCATCCACCCCCGGATGCCCCTCGCGCTCACCCCGGACCACTACGACGCCTGGCTCGACCCCCACCACCAGACCACCGACGACCTGCGCGACCTGCTCACCCCACCGGCGGGCGGCCACCTGGACGCCCGGCCCGTCTCGCCCGCCGTCAATAGCGTCCGCAACAACGGCCCGCAGCTCCTGGACGAGGTCCCCGCGCCCTGACCGCGGAAGGTGAGTTCTCGGTAAGGGTTGCCCTGGAGGACGGCCGAGAGACGCTTTCGACATCCGTTTTCATCTAGCTTGGAGCCCGAAGCCGGGACGGATGGAGCTCGGCGGACCATTCGCCCGTTCCGGAGGGATCCATGCCCGCGTACTCGTCCCGACGTCTCATACCGCTGATCGCCGGCGCCTGCCTCGTCTCCCTTGCCGGCTGCGGCAGTTCGTCGGACACAAGCGGCTCCGACGCCGCGCGGGGCCCCGCCGCGGCGTCCGCCGTCCCGGTCGTGGCCTCGACGAACGTCTACGGCGACATCGCCGAGCGGATAGGCGGCCAGAAGGTGCGGGTCACGTCGATCATCAGCGACCCCGACCAGGACCCGCACTCCTACGAGGCCAGCACGCAGAACCGGTTGGCGCTGTCCAAGGCCAAGGTCGTCATCGAGAACGGCGGCGGCTACGACGACTTCGTCGACCGCATGATGAAGAGCGGCGACGCGTCCCCCGAGGTGATCAACGCGGTCAAGGTCTCCGGGAGGACCGCCCCGGCGGGCGGGGAGCTCAACGAGCATGTCTGGTACGACTTCCCCACGGTGGCCAGGCTCGCCGACCGTATCGCCGCCGCTCTGAGCAAGGCCGACCCCGGCGACGCCGCCGGCTTCACCGCCAACGCGAAGGACTTCAAGGCGAAGCTGAAGCCGCTGGAGCGGAAGGAGGCCGGGATCAAGGCCGACCACGGCGGTGAGGCGGTGGCCATCACCGAGCCGGTCCCGCTGTACATGATCGAGGCCGCCGGGCTCAGGAACGCCACCCCCGCGGGCTTCAGCGAGGCCATCGAAGAAGGCGACGACGTCTCCCCGAGGACCTTGCGGGACACGCTGGCGCTGTTCACCGGCAAGAAGGTCAAGGCGCTGGTCTACAACGAGCAGACCTCCGGCCCCCAGACCGAGGAGGCCGAGCAGGCGGCGAAGGCCGCCGCGATCCCCGTGGTCCCCGTGACCGAAACCCTGCCCAAGGGCAAGGACTACCTCGGCTGGATGACCGCCAACGTCGACGCGCTCGCGAGCGCGCTCGCCCAGTGAGGCGCCCGGCCGTGACCCGCGCCCGCACGGACGATGACTGCACGGACGATCACGGCACGGACGCCGCGGTGATCAGCCTGCGCGCGGCGGCCCTCTCCTACGGCGAACGCGTGCTGTGGCAGGGCCTCGATCTCGACGTGCGGCCGGGTGAGTTCCTGGCCGTGCTCGGGCCCAACGGATCGGGCAAGACCAGCTTCGTACGCGCTCTGCTCGGTCAGCGCCCGCTGTCCGCCGGTTCGTTGACGGTCCTGGGTGGCCCGCCCGGCAAGGGCAGCCGGCACATCGGCTATGTCCCGCAGCAGGGAACGCTGTCCACGCACGCGATGCTGCGCGCCCGGGACCTGGTCCGCTTCGGCATCGACGGACACGGCTTCGGACCCCGGCTGCGCACGGGCGCCGTACACCGCCGCGTGGAGCGGATCCTCGCCTCGGTCGGGGCCGCCGGATACGCGGACGTCCCGGTCGGACTGCTCTCCGGCGGGGAGCGGCAGCGCGTACGCATCGGACAGGCGCTGGCGACCGACCCGCGGATCCTGCTGTGCGACGAGCCGCTGCTCTCCCTCGACCTGCACCATCAGCGGGCCGTGACGGAACTGGTGGACGCCCGCCGCCGTTCCCACGGCACCGCCGTGGTCTTCGTGACCCACGAGATCAACCCCGTACTGGGACTGGTCGACCGCGTGCTGTACCTCGCCCGCGGCGGATTCCGGGTCGGCCCACCCGACGAGGTGCTGACCTCCGAGGCGCTCACGCAGCTGTACGGCACCCGGGTCGACGTGGTCCGCGTCCGGGACCGGATCACCGTCGTGGGCGTGCCCGACGAGGTGGCCCGGCCGCCGCATCACCCCGAACCACCGCCTGGAGTACGACCATGACCATCGCCGAGGGGATCTGGCACCAGATCTTCAACTTCGACAACTACGGCGAACTGCTCGCCCTGGTCCGCAACTCCCTCGTCGCCGGCGCCGCGCTCGGCCTGGTGGGCGGTCTGGTGGGGGTCTTCGTCATCATGCGGGACCTGCCGTTCGCGGTGCACGGGATCAGCGAGCTGTCGTTCGCCGGTGCCTCGGGCGCGCTGTTGCTGGACGTGAACATCGTGGCCGGCTCGATCGTCGGGTCGCTGATCGCGGCAGGGGCGATCGGCCTGCTCGGGTCGCGTGCCCGGGACCGCAACTCGGTGATCGGTGCCGTCATGCCGTTCGGCCTGGGCCTCGGCGTGCTCTTCCTGGCCCTGTACAAAGGCCGGGCGGCGAACAAGTTCGGCATCCTCACCGGGCAGATCGTCGCCGTCGACACCCCGCAGATGTCCTGGCTGCTCGGCACGTCGGCCGTGGTGCTCGTGGCGCTGGCCGTCATGTGGCGGCCGCTCGCCTTCGCCAGCGCCGACCCCGAGGTGGCGGAGGCGCGGGGCGTGCCGGTCCACGCGCTGTCGTTCGCGTTCATGATCGTGCTCGGTCTCGCGGTCGCGCTGTCCGTCCAGATCGTCGGCGCGCTGCTGGTCCTCACCCTCGTCGTGACGCCCGCGGCCGCCGCGGCCCGGGTCACGGCCTCACCGGTGCTGCTGCCCGTCCTGAGCGTGGCCTTCGCGGTGACCGCCATCGAGGGCGGGATCCTGCTGGCCCTGGGCAGCAGTGTCCCCATCAGCCCGTACGTCACCACGATCTCCTTCGCGATCTACCTCGTGTGCAGGGCGGTGGGCAGCCGCCGGGCGCGGCGGTGGGGAGCCGTGCGAGCCGGCGCCTGACGCGGAACCCGACGTGGAGTCATGAAGTGGGGTCATGAAAGGGTCACCCGGAACCTCCGGCATGAAGACATGAATGAGTCTTCATCCATTCCTGTATCGTGCGGGGCATGACTTCCACGCTCACCCGGCCGCCGGCCGGCCAAGCCGCGCCCGCACGTTCCGGGACCGCGCCCCGCAGGCGCACCCGGCTCCTCGCGCTGCCGGAGGTCCGCTGGGCCGTCGCGGCCACCGCGCTGTTCCTGCTCGCCCTGCCGCTGCAACTCGCCGGAGCACCCGCCTGGACGTGGGGCCCGCTGTACGCGCTGTCCTACGCCACGGGCGGCTGGGAACCGGGATGGGAGGGGCTCAAGGCACTCAAGGACAAGACCCTCGACGTCGATCTGCTGATGGTCGTCGCCGCGCTCGGCGCCGCCTCGATCGGGCAGGTGATGGACGGCGCCCTGCTGATCGTCATCTTCGCGACCTCGGGGGCCCTGGAGGCGCTCGCCACCGCCCGCACCGCCGACTCGGTGCGCGGCCTGCTCGACCTCGCCCCCGCCACGGCCACCCGCCTCGCCCCGGACGGCACCGAACAAGCCGTGGCCGTCGAGGAGTTGACGGTCGGCGACACCATCCTCGTACGCCCCGGCGAACGCGTCGGAGCCGACGGCCGCGTGCTGGACGGCAGCAGCGAGGTGGACCAGGCGAGCATCACCGGAGAGCCGCTCCCCGCGGCCAAGGCGCCGGGTGACGAGGTGTTCGCGGGCACGCTCAACGGCACCGGCGCGCTGCGCGTCCGGGTCGAACGCGACGCCTCCGACTCCGTGATCGCCCGGATCGTCCGCATGGTGGAGGAGGCGTCCGAGACCAAGGCACCCACCCAGCTGTTCATCGAGAAGGTCGAACAGCGCTACTCGCTGGGCATGGTGGCCGCGACGCTCGCCGTGTTCGGCGTCCCGCTGGCCTTCGGAGAAGCGTTCTCCGAGGCCCTGCTGCGCGCCATGACCTTCATGATCGTGGCCTCGCCGTGCGCGGTGGTCCTGGCCACCATGCCGCCCCTGCTGTCGGCCATCGCCAACGCCGGCCGGCACGGTGTGCTGGTGAAGTCGGCCGTGGTGATGGAACGCCTCGGCCAGGTCGACGCCGTCGCACTGGACAAGACCGGCACGCTCACCGAGGGCACGCCGTGCGTCACCGACGTACGGCCGCTGCCCGGACGCGGCCCGGCCGAGGACGAGCTGCTGACGCTCGCCGCGGCCGCCGAGCACCCCAGCGAACACCCGCTGGCCCGCGCCGTCGTGGACGCGGCACGCGAGCGCCACCTCGACCTGCCCACCGCGCAGGACTTCTCCTCCGCGCCCGGCGTCGGAGTGAAGGCCGTCGTCGACGGCCGTACGGTCGAGGTGGGCGCCCCGGCCCGCCTGCTCGACGACGCCGCCGCCGGCCCGGTCGCCGCACTGGCCGAGGAACTCGAACAGTCCGGCCGGACCGCCGTCCTCGTGGTCGTCGACGGCACCCCCGCCGGAATGCTCGGCATCGCGGACCGGCTGCGCCCCGACGCCGCCGCCACCGTCACCGCCCTCATGACCCTCACCGGCACCGCTCCGGTCCTGCTCACCGGCGACAACCCCCGTGCCGCCGCCCACCTGGCCGCCGAGGCCGGCATCGAGGACGTGCGCGCCGGGCTGCTGCCGCAGGACAAGATGGCCGCGGTCAAGGAGCTGGAGGACGCGGGCCGCAAAGTCATGGTCGTCGGGGACGGCGTCAACGACGCGCCCGCCCTGGCCGCCGCGCACATCGGCGTCGCCATGGGCCGGGCGGGCTCCGACCTGGCCCTGGAGACCGCCGACGCGGTGATCGTCCGCGACGAACTCGCCGCCGTCCCCACCACCGTGGCCTTGTCCCGCCGGGCCCGGAAGCTGGTCGTGCAGAACCTCGTCATCGCCGGGGTGTTCATCGCCGGCCTCGTCACCTGGGACCTGGTCGGCACCCTGCCGCTGCCGCTCGGCGTCGCCGGCCACGAGGGCTCCACGGTCCTCGTCGGCCTGAACGGGCTGCGCCTGCTGCGAGACGCGGCCTGGGAGCGGGCGGCGAGCGACGGGACCGGCTGACGGGGCGCCGCCTCGGCCGACGGGCTGCCGGCTCACCGCACTGGGACGTTCGGCGGCCCGGTGAAACACTCGGCGGCCGACGTTCCCTGAACGTCGGCTCCTTGAGTTTCAGCTCGCCCGTAGGGCGTTCGGCGACCGGAACCGTCGAGCGCGGCACGGAGCAGGGTCGTCCGCCCGTCTGTTGCGCCTTCGGTGCCCGCATGCGACCGCGTACCCGGCGCCCACCCCGCCGCTCCGAGGGCCGGGCCAGGGGAGGAGCCTCAGACTGCGGGCGCCGGGCCGCTGCTGCGGCGGATCACGAGGTCGACCGGGACCAGTGAGTCCACGCGGGGCGGCTCGGCGGGCCCGTCGAGCCGGTCCAGCAGCAGGCGCAGCGACCGTGTGCCGATCTCGGCGAAGTCCGTCCGTACGGTGGTCAGCGGGGGAAGGAAGTGCGCGGCCTCGGGGATGTCGTCGTAGCCGACCACGCTCACGTCGTCGGGGACCGAGCGGCCGGCCTCGTGCAGGGCGTGCAGCAGGCCGAGCGCCATCTGGTCGTTGGACGCGAACACGGCCGTGACGTCCGGGCGCCGGGCCAGGCGGCGGCCCAGCTCGTAGCCGGAGCCGGCGCTCCAGTCGCCGATGAGCGGGTCCGGGACCTCGGCGCCGGCCGCCTCCAGAGTGGCCTGCCAGGCCCCCAGCCGGTGGTCGGCGGAGGTCCAGCCGGTCGGGCCCGCGATGTGCCACACGGTGCGGTGACCCAGGCCCAGCAGATGCTCGGTGGCCTTGCGGGCGCCGGTCCGGGAGTCGCCGGTGACCTGCTGGGTGTCGGCGTTCAGGCCGTTCTCCAGCACGACCAGCGGGGTGTCGAGCCGGGTGTCCGCCAGGGCCTTGCCCACCCACAGCTGCGGGGCGATGGCGATCACGCCGTCCGCGCCCTCGGCCGACAGCCGGTTCACCGCCTCGACCACCGTGTCGGGCTCGGCCGTGTCCAGGGCGATCGAGCTCAGCAGGTAACCGGCCTCCTGGGCCGCCGTGTTGATCGCGGTGAGGATGGCGGCGGGCCCGTAGCGGGCGGCGTCGAAGGAGATCACGCCCAGCATCCGGGTCCGCCCGCTGGCCAGCGACCGGGCGCTGCGGCTCGGGCGGTAGCCGAGGGTGCGCATGGCGGTCAGGACCCTCTCGCGGGTCTCGGCCCGCACCGACGGATGGTCGTTGAGGACCCGGGAGACGGTCTGCTTGGAGACACCGGCCAGCCGGGCCACGTCGTCCATCACGGGACGCGAGCCCGCGAAGTTCCGTCTGCTGCGCCCCCTCGGAGCGGAGCCGTCGGCGGGGCTTGCGGTCATGGTGGCTGTTTCCTCGATGTCGGCACGGCGGTGGTGTCCCGCCCCGGCACGCCCCAGCATAGGCAGGGCCATGGGGCGGAACCCCGCGGTGCGCCGCCTCAGGCCGACCGAACCGCCCAGATACGGCCGGTGACCCACTCGGCCCGCGTCACGGCAGCCGTCCGGGCGGCGTCGTCCGCGTCCGGCGGCACGTGGACCCGGGCATCGGTGTGCAGTGGCAGCACCTTCACCCGCACTGCCGCTCCCGCCGGGAGCCGGCCGATGTCCCAGACCCGCCCCGCGAAGAACTGGTCGGCGACCAGGGCGTCTCCCACGTACGCCCGCCCCACGTCCCCGCTCCACCACAGCCGCAGGACGGCACCCTCCGGGAGATGCTCCGGTACGTCGACGCGGTACTCGGCGGCCACCGTGTCGAAGTACTTGTCCGCCGGCACGCTCGCCCGCCCCAGCACGCCGGTCGTGGGTTCGGGTGCCGGACCCGCGGGCCGGACCAGGGCGACCGGCGCTTCGACAGCCTCACCGCCGCCCACCCCGAAGCTGTAGCGGGTGAACACCCCGTCCGCCTCGCCGGCCACCGTCTCCCCGGCCACGACCGGCGCGTGCTCCGGCGCGGGCAGCACGGCGAACGACGGACGGGCGGCGGCACTGTGCACCCGCAGCTCGTCGCCGTCGAAGACGACCCCGTCCCCGCACAGCACCAGCCGCTCGGCACCCCACGCCGCACCCCGGTAGACGGTACGAGCCGTTGCCGCGTCCAGCACCAGCAGCCCGACCCGCCCGCCGTCCACCGCCTCCACCTCGACCAGCGCGTCCGTGCCGGGCCGCAGTCCCGTCACCAGGACCCGGCCGTCGATCTCGGCGAGGTCCCCGGACGGCACGCCGACCGACGCCACCGTGTCGGCGTCCAGGGCGAGTTCGGGCGCGATGCCGTCGGTGGCGGCGAGCACCAGGACCGTACGGCCGCCCGCGTCGACGGTGCACACCGGCTGCGCGGTCGCCCACTCCAGCCGCACACCCGCCACATCGAGCCGCAACGGCCAGCAGAAGTAGGCGCCCGCGGGCACGGTCACCGGAGAACTCGGCAGCGTCAAGTCCCTTGCCCCGCCCGGGAACGCGACCCTGAAGGAGGTGTCCGGGTGGTCCGGCAGCGGTTCGTGGGGCTGGTGGTTGGTGACGAACAGGAAGCCCGAGGCACCGTCGCCGCGAACGGCCCACCGCAGGGTGTCCCGGTCGTGCTGGCCCTCGGGGAGGCGCTCCGGGAGCACCGACTCCATGGCGGCGAGCAGATGACCGAAGTCCGCCAGCAACAGGTGCTGGAGGCGGAGTTCGTGGTACGAGGGCCGGTACTGGCCGTACTCGCCGAGCGGTGCCTGGAAGTCGTACGTCAGGACGGGCAGGTCGTTCGGATAGGCGGTGGCGTGGGACTCCTGGAGGGTCGAGCGCTCTCCGAGCGGATTGGTGCCGCCGTGGAACATGTAGTAGCCCTGCCACACCGAGCCACAGCCGATCTTCGTGAGCCCGAGCGCGCCGATGTCGGCGGCGTGGAGGCGCGGCCGCCGGTGGTAGGCCACCGCCATGCCGCTGCCCAACTCGCAGGTGGCCCAGGGGAATCGGTCCGCGAGGGCGTCCGGGTCGCCGCCGCGGACGGTGGTCGGCCGCAGGTCGGCGCCGATGCCCTCGTCGTCGCGCTGGTGGGTGAAGAAGAAGTGCTTGCGGCAGGTGTCGGGCCAGCCGCCGTCCGCCTCCGTCCAGAACGCCTCGGGGTAGCCGCCGTACAGGGGAAGGAGCTCGTCGGGCGGGAGCCGCACCCCGCCCCACGCGGTCGACGTCCACAAGGGGGCGCTCAGTCCCACTTCCTGGGCCATCCGCTTCAGCGTCAGCAGGTGGCCGGGCTGGTCGTAGAGCTCGTTCTCGATCTGGATCGCGATGATCGGGCCGCCATGGCCGCGGTCCAGTCCGCGCAGTTGCCCGGCGATGGCCGTGAACCAGACGCGTACCGGCTCCAGGTACCCGGGGTCGTCGGTGCGCGGCACGCAGTCGCGGGCCAGGAGCCAGTCGGGCAGGCCGCCGCCCCGTACCTCCGCATGCGACCAGGGGCCGATACGGGGGATGAAGTCCAGGCCGTGGCGGGCGCACAGCTGGGCGAAGCGGCGCAGGTCGCGGTTGCCGTCGAAGCGGACGCGGCCCTCGATCTCCTCGTGGTGGATCCAGATGACGTAACTGGCGACGGCGGTCACCCCGCCCGCCTTCATCTTCAGCAGCTCCTCCTCCCACTCGCCCTCGGGGTAGCGGGAGTAGTGGAACTCGCCGGAGACGGGGAACCAGGGGCGGCCCCCGCGGGTGAGCCGGCGGCTGGTGACCTCGATCGGATCGGGCACGCCGGGGGCGTCGGTGAAGGGGAGGTGGCCGGTGAGCGGGGGAGCGGCGGGCGCGGGGACACGCAGCCGGTGCGGGTGGGCCATCAGTCGATCTCCGGGCCGAGGTCGGCGGTGTCGGTGAGCTGGGCGCGCGTGCCGGTGGTGGCGTGCAGTTCCAGCAGGACCAGGTCGTTGGTGCCGGGGCGCAGGATCGGCGCGGGGACGTAGAGGGTGCGCTGCGGGCCGCGGTTCCAGTAGCGGCCGAGGTGGAAGCCGTTGATCCATGCCTGGCCCTTGGTCCAGCCGGGCAGGGCGAGGAAGGTGTCGGCCGGGGTGTCCACCTGGAAGGTGCCGTGGTGGAAGGCGGGTTCGGCGGCCGTGGACGCGTCGGACGGGGCGAACGGCACGGCGTCCAGGTCGTCCAGGGCCAGGGGGTGGCAGTCCCAGCCGTGCAGGGCGGTGCCGTCGAAGGTGACGGGCCCGAGCAGGCCCTTGGGGGCGCCGATGCGGGGGCCGTAATTGACGCCGCCCATGTTCTCGACCAGTACCTCCAGCGTGGCGCCGGGGCGTGGCACGCGGACGGGGAGGGTCTCGTCGTGCCGTTCGCGTTCCAGTACGCCGACGGGAGCGCCGTCGACGAAGACCTGGGCCCGGTCGCCGACCCCGCCCGCGAAGTGCAGCAGACCGTCGCCCGCCGCCTCGAAGGCCGAGCGGTAGAGGGCGTAACCGACGTGCAGGCCCAGCTCGTTCATCGTCGCCGGATCCTGCGTGCGGACCGGCTCGGCGAGGGCGTGCGCGTGGGGGAGGAGTGGCGCCCTGCGGTCCAACTCGACGGTCAGGGGCGGGAGTTTGCGGGCGGGCGCGGGCGCCGGCTCGTCCGGGACCGGCGCGTGGCGGGCGATGACCTCGCGGAAGGCGTGGTACTTGGGGCCGGGGTCGCCGCACTCGGTGAGGGCGGCGTCGTAGTCGTACGACGTGACGGTGGGCTCGTAGGCGTGCTTGTGGTTGGCGCCGTTGGTGAAGCCGAAGTTGGTGCCGCCGTGGAACATGTAGATGTTGACCGAGGCACCCGCGGCGAGCAGGCGATCCAGGTCGGCGGCGGCGTCGGCCGCGTCCCGTACGTGGTGGGGCCCGCCCCAGTGGTCGAACCAGCCGATCCAGAACTCGGCGCACATCAGCGGACCTTCGGGCCGGTGCGCGCGCAGTTCGGCCAGATGCTGGTCGACCCGGCTGCCGAAGGTGCCGGTCGCCAGCACCCCGGGAAGGCTGCCGGCGGCCAGGTGCGCGGGGTTGGCCTGGTCGCAGGTGAAGAGGAGTTCCTCCACGCCCCTGCTCCTGAATGCCTGTTCGAGGTGCTTGAGATAGGCGGTGTCGTCGCCGTAGGCGCCGTACTCGTTCTCCACTTGGACGGCGATCACCGGGCCGCCCGCCGCGGCCATGTACGGCAGCAGCGGGGGCAGCAGGACGTCGAGGTAGCGGTCGATGATCCGGGTGAAGCGCGGGTCGCTGGAGCGCAGCCGGATGTCGGGGTCCGCGATGAGCCAGGAGGGCAGGCCGCCGTCGTCCCACTCGGCGCAGATGAACGGACCCGGGCGCAGCAGGACGTGCAGGCCCTCGTCGCGGGCGAGGCTCAGATAGCGGGGCAGGTCGAGGAAGCCGTCGAGGACGAGGGGGCCGTCGGGGTCGGGCTGGTGGAGGTTCCAGGGCACGTACGTCTCCACCGCGTTGAGCCCCATCAGGCGTGCCTTGCGCAGCCGGTCGGCCCACTGGTCGGGATGGATCCGGAAGTAGTGCATCGCGCCGGAGATGATCCGGAACGGCTCGCCGTGCAGCAGGAAACCGTCGGCGGACGTCGTCAGAGCGGACATACGGGGACTTCCCTTCGGTTCGGAGGTGCGGGGACGCGGGTCAGCGGGGCCGGGTGGCGCGGATCAGCCAGAGGGTCGCCGCCAGGCACAGGGCCGAGACGGCGCCCAGCAGGAGCGGGACACTGCGGACGCCGGACCACTCGATGGCCTTGCCCAGCGCCGGTCCCGCCACCACGCCGCCGGCCATGGACGCGGCGATGACCACCGCTCCCGCTCGGCGAGCCCGCGGGGCCGCCCGGTTGAGCCAGGGCAGCCCGGTCGGGAAGATCGGCGCGATGAACAGGCCGACACAGGCGTACGCGTACGGAGCCAGTGCCGGAACCGTGGCGAGCAGCAGACACACCGTCATCCCCGCGCACGAGACCGCGATGATGGCCTGGGCGGAGAAACGCAGTGCGATCGGGGCGACCAGGAAGCGGCCGACGGTCATCATCAGCCAGTAGACGGAGGTGGCGGTGGCGGCGAATCCGGCGCCGTAGCCGACGGTCTCCAGATGGGTCGGTTCCCAGCCGCCGACGCCGGCCTCGATGCCGACGTGCAGGACGTACAGGGTGACGAACACGGCGAGTACGGAGCCGAGGCTGCGGGCGAGGACCTGGCCGCCGTACGACTCGGCGGGCGTCCCGGAGGGCTGCGGCGCCCGGTCGCTCACGCCGCGCAGGCACAGCAGCAGCGGCAGATTGGCCAGCGCCAAGCCCAGGAAGACCGCGGGGTAGTGCGCGGAGCCGACCGCGCCGATCAGAGCGGGACTGAGGATCGCGCCGATGCCGAAGTGGGCGTTGAGGATGTTCAGCATGGCCGTCGAGCGGTGCCCGAAACCGACGGCGAACAGCTGGTTGAGGCCGTAGTCGACACCGCCGAAGCCGAGGCCGGCCAGCAGGGCCATGGCCAGGGCGGTGGGCCAGTCCGGCGCGAGCGCGAAGCCGGCCGCGCCGACGGCCATCAGCAGATAAGAGGCGCCGAGGATCCGCCGGTTGCCGACCTGGCCGTAGAGCCGGTCGAACAGCAGCACGCCGGCCACGCCGCCGACGAAGTGCGCGCTCAGCCCGAGGCCCGCGGCCGACGGGGACAGGCCGAACTCCTCGCGGAAGGCGGGGATCGCCGGACCGTACAGGGCCTGGAGGGCGCCCATGAGCACGAAGCCCGCGCAGGAGGCGACCACGGCGGCGGGGCTGAAGACCCGTGGGCGCGTGGGTGTCGACGGCAACGTCATGCGCTGGATGTTACCGGTAACATCGTCGCGCCCGTCAAGATTCGTGCCGCGGTCTTCGGTGATGAGTTCGCGTTGCCTGTCGGGCTGTCCGTACTGTTGGACTGTTCGTACAGACTCTGGACATGTAGTCTAGAAGTGGCCCGGTGGATCAGGCCGGGTCCGAAGCGGACGGGATGCGTGGTGGCGGACGAGCAGGCCCTGGAATCCGAGCGGGACGCGATCGTCGCCGCGCTGAGGCCGGTCGTCGACGGCCTCGTGGCGACGTTCGGGCCGATGTGCGAGGTCGTCCTGCACGACTACCGGCGGCCGGAGAAGTCCGTGGTCGCCGTGGCCGGTTCGGTCACCGGGCGGGCCGTGGGCGGGGCGATGAGCGAGATCGGCATGCGGATCGTCGCGCGCGGCGACGAGGCGGGGGACGAACTGAACTACGTCACCCGGACCCGGGACGGCAAGCTGGTCAAGGCGTCCACGATGGTGCTGCGGGACTCCACGGGCACCGTGTTCGGCGCGCTCTGCGTCAACCTGGACGTCACCGCGGTCGGCGAAGCCCACGCCCTGCTCGGCGCCCTGGCCGGTGTCGGCGGCACCCCGGCCGATGTGCCGGTCACCGCCTTCGGCAACGACATCGACTCCGTCGTCGACGCCATCCTCGACGCCCACCGGCTCCGGCGGAACGGCAGCTGGGCCGCCCTCGACCGCGCCCAGCGACTGGAGCTGTTCCGCGGCCTGGACGCCCGGGGCGTGTTCGCCGTGCGGCGCGCGATCGAACAGGTCGCGGCACGACTCGGCATCTCCCGCGCCTCCGCCTACAGCTACCTGTCACAGGCGCGCGCCGAGGCCGACGCGACCACGGACACAGCCGTGAGCGACGAGACACCCCCTGGAGGACACGCGTGACGACCGCCACCCCGCCGATCACCCTCGACGACGTCCGCGATGCCGCCGCGCGCCTCAAGGGCGTGGCGCACCGCACGCCGGTGCTGCGCTCGCGCACGCTCGACGAACTCGTCGGCGCCGAGGTCTTCCTCAAGTGCGAGAACTTCCAGCGCGTCGGCGCCTTCAAGTTCCGCGGCGCCTACAACGCCGCCTCCCGGCTCGACCCGGAGCAACTGGCCCGGGGCATCGCCGCCTACTCGTCCGGGAACCACGCCCAGGCCGTCGCCCTGGCCGCCCGGGAGCTCGGCACCAGCGCGGTGATCGTCATGCCCGAGGACGCCCCGCCGTCCAAGCGGGACGCGACCCTCGGCTACGGCGCGGAGATCGTCACCTACGACCGCTACAGCGGCGACCGTGTCGCGATCGGTGAGGCCCTGGCCGCCGAGCGCGGCCTCGCCCTCATCCCGCCCTACGAGCATCCGCACGTCATGGCCGGGCAGGGCACCGCCGCCCTCGAACTCCTCGAAGAAGTGGGCGAGTTGGAGCAGCTCGTCGTGCCGGTCGGCGGTGGTGGGCTGATCGCGGGCAGCGCCACCGCGGTCAAGGGCCTGCGTCCCGGTGCCCGGGTGACCGGCGTCGAGCCGGAGGCCGGGGACGACACCAAGCGATCCCTGGAGGCGGGGCGGCGCGTCAGCATCCCGGTGCCGCGCACCATCGCCGACGGCCAGGCCCTGCCCACCCCCGGCGAGCTCACCTTCTCCGTCAACCGGCGGCTGGTCGACGAGATCGCGCTGGTCGGCGATGACGAGATCCGCGACGCGATGCGGTTCGCCTTCGAACGCCTGAAGATCGTCGTCGAGCCCAGCGGAGCGACCCCGCTGGCCGCCCTGCTCACCGGCCGGGCGGGCCCGCTGCCGCGCCGGGTCGGCGTGATCATCTCCGGGGGCAACGTCGACGCCGGGCGCTTCGCCGAGCTCTGCGGGAACCGGGTCTGAGCGGACGTTCCCCGAATGGCGGCCTCCGGTGGACCGGCGGAGGATGGAGTGGTAGAGGACCGGCCGCCTACTACGGCGGTGCCCAGGGCCGCCGGGGAGACCGGCCCCGGCCGCGGTTGACGGCGGCCGGAAGGGAGCGCGTCATGTTGGAAGTGAAGACGCTCGACAAGCCGGACGAGCGGCGTGATTTCCCCCGCGGCCACATGGAAGCCGTCCACATGACGGACCTCGACTTCGCCGTGGCGACCTTCGAGCCCGGCTGGCGCTGGACCGAGTCCGTGGCCCCGATCGCGGGTACCGACACCTGTCAGATGCACCACAACGGCTACGTCGTCCAAGGCCGTATGCGCATCCGCATGGACGACGGCGGTGAGAGCGAAGTCGGCCCCGGAGACGTCTTCGTCGTCTCGCCCGGACACGACGCCTGGGTCCTGGGCGACGAGCAGGTCGTGGTCTTCGACTTCCAGGGACAGACGGCGAGGGAGTTCGCGAAGAAGGAGTAGCCCCGGTCGGCCCGCGCCGGCGTGTCACACGGTGACGACGACCTTCGCGCGGGCGTACGCCACCTCCACGCACCGGATCGCCTCGGCCGCCTCGCTCCGCGGACAGCTCAGCTCGACGACCGGGGCGATCTTGCCGCTCACACCGGCAGCAGTCGGAACACCAGGTCCGCTACATCCTGGTCGGTTTCCGGCAGGGGTGAGTCCTCGC
>NZ_JBEXQG010000016.1:0-152911 GCF_040612485.1 Streptomyces sp. NPDC006385 | reverse complement strand
GGGGCGGCTTGCCGCACCCCGGCCCGGCATGCGGCCTTCGGCCGGTCCGGTCCGGGGCGCCGCCGCCCCGGCGCACACCGGACGAGCCCGGATGCGCAACCAGATCCAGCACAGCCCACCTCGCCCACTCCGCTCCCATGGGCTGTGGCCGGTGGCTCACGGCCTCCAGCAGCTCAGCCACCGCCACGGGCCACGCCCCCGGCACCAGCCAGCCCAAGAGCCCGCCTTTCGCGGCATGAGGCAGCCCGCAACCGTCCCGAGGGGGCCAGTCGGGGTTCACCCCCCCCTGTGGCTGGGGCCGACGGCCTACGAGGCTTTTAGGCAGCCACCATGGGGCGAGCCTCGAAGAACAGGGGGCCGATCGGGCTATTGCGGGCAGGTCCCAAAGACTGCCCGATCCGCAGGGCAGCGTAAGGCCCCCTGTTCACTCGCCCCATGGCAGCTCCCGCCCAAAAGCCTCTACGGCCGGCGGCGTGCCCACCTGCGGTGGTACGGCACTGCCCGCTCAGACAGGACGATCGCAGTTCCCCGGCAACGAGCCGGGGGTACCGTTCTGATGTCGATGCAGAACGGAGGCCAGCGGTGCCCCCGTAGCCTGACAGTGACGAGCTGTAGAGAGGGGCAAAGCCGTGTCTCCAGACGCTACTCCGGACCCGTTCACTGAGCCGGTTGCCTTTGGCCAGCGCATGCAGATCCTGCGGACCCGTCGCGGCATGAGCCGTGGCGTCCTGGCTGGCCTACTCGGGAAGTCTCCGAGCTGGGTCAAGCAAGTCGAAGGCGGGCGGCTCCAAATGCCCAAGCTCCCTGTGGTGTTGCGCATCGCGGAAGCTTTGAGAGTCCGAGATCTTTCCGATCTCACCGGTGATCAGTCAATGGCCGTCCACTTGTTCACCGGTCCCGGTCATGCTCGTCTTCCCCAGGTGCGCTCGGCAATCAATACGTACCCTCTGACAACGCAGCGAGAGGCGCCACCTCAGGCACATCTGCGGGAGCGCCTTGCCCGTGCGTGGAGCGCCCGCCATTCCGCACCAAATCACCGGGATGTCATCGGGGCTCTCTTGCCTGATCTCATTCGCGACGCACAACTTGCCGTACTGCAAGCCGATTCAGCTGCCGAGCGACGAACGGCTCAAGCGGTCCTGTCCCAGGTCTATAGCTTGAGCCAGTTCTTCATTGCCTACCAACCGGATTCATCGCTGTTGTGGCGCATCGTAGAGCGAGGGATGGTCTCCGCACAGGAGTCTGAAGACCCGCACACTCTCGGTGTTGCGGCATGGCTGGCAACACAGGCTCACCGAGACAGCGGGGCAGCTCATTTCGATGCGGCAGACGCGGTGAATCTCGAAACGCTCCGGTACTTGGAACCCCTCTTGACCGACGCGACTGACGACGTACTCGCTATTTTCGGAGCGCTCCAATTCGAGGCCGGCTACACGGCTGCTCGTCGAGGTGACACGGGGACTGCGTGGCGATACTGGGACACCGCACGGGCAATGGCCGATCGCTTGCCCGCTGACTATTACCACCCAGTGACATCGTTCTCGAAAGCTGTCATGGGTGCGCACGCCGTCACGATCGCAGTCGAACTACACGCGGGCACGGAAAGCGTTCGGCAAGCCGCTGCTGCGGACACCACCACAATCCCCTCCCGCCCCCGGCGTGCCCGGCATCGCATCGAAGAGGCACGCGGATATCAGCTCGACGGACAGATCGAAGCTGCACTTGCCACCCTTGATAAGGCGTATGAGGCCGCGCCGGAGACCATCCGTTACAACGGCTACGCTCGGCGCATCATCTTGGAGGAGGCAGAGTCGAAGAACCCGACTCAGCGTCGGCGGGCAAGTGAACTGGCAGTGAAGGTAGGCGTGTTGGCGTCCTGACGTGGGGGCACAAAGTGTGCCCCCACCCCCTTCCCACGGGCCATACGGTCACTCATCGGCTGACCGTCAGAAAACCCCCGCGACCGTGCGACCGGCCCGGGGGCGTGGCCACCAACCGGAAAGGGTTGACGACAGTGCCCAAAGCTACAACCAGAACCCTCGCGCTGTGCCAGCAGGCGGGGGCGAGCGGATGACCTTGCCCAACACCTATCCGGGTCCGCCCGTTGAACTTCCGCTGAGGCTCGACGGTGACCCGAATCCTGCGGCGGACTGCGACGTGTGCCAAGCATTGAGCGAGCAGCGTTCGGAAGCACACGCGAAGCGCGACATGTCCAAGGTCTCGGACTGCAACATCGAGATCCGGAACCACCCGCACAGGGGCATGGGGTGGCGCTCATGATGCCGATGGAGATCTACAGGAGCAGCAAGAAGGCCGCTGCTGACGCGCACGAGGCGCTGTTCCAGGCGCTACTGGCGATCGGGATTCCGAGGCGGGATCTTGTCAGGCTGGCTCCGCGTGTGGCGCCGGACGGCCGTCCGATGGTGGCCATGGGCACGTGGAACGCCGATGTGGTGCAAAAGGTGGCGGCGCATCTGATGGCGTCGCCCGCGCGCGTCGGGACGACGCCGGACGGGCTTGTCGTGGCCGATCAGTGACGCGAGACGACTGAACCGAAGGACCGCGCTCGACACGCAAACGCCCCCGGTTCGGGCCGGGGGCGTCTTTACGTGCGGTGAGAAGGTCACTCTCCCGCAGGGGCTACCCCGATCGGGCAAGAAACCCCGGTCCCGCCCAGTCCGCAGTACCCGTTAATGTTGCGCGAAAGGTACTGCTGGTGATAGCCCTCGGCCGGATAGAAGGTCCGCCCCTCCGCCGGAAGGATCTCCGTCGTGACGGTGCCGTAGCCGGAGCCCGTCAGGACCTTCTGGTAGGACTCGCGGGAGGTCTCGGCGGTCTTCGCCTGCCCGGGGGTGTGCGTGTAGATCGCCGAGCGGTACTGGGTGCCGACGTCGTTGCCCTGACGGAAGCCCTGCGTGGGGTCGTGGGACTCCCAGAAGGTCTTCAGGAGGCGTTCGTACGAGATCACGCTCGGGTCGTAGACCACGCGGACGGCCTCCGTGTGGCCGGTCAGGCCCGAGCAGACCTCCTCGTAGGTGGGGTTCTCGGTGTAGCCGCCCTGGTAGCCGACCAGCGTCGTCCACACGCCCGCCGGGAGCTGCCAGAACTTGCGCTCGGCGCCCCAGAAGCAGCCCAGGCCGAAGTCGGCGATCTCCAGGCCCTCGGGGTAGGGGCCGAGGAGCGGGTTGCCGAGGACCGTGTGGCGGTCGGGGACCGTGAAGGCCGGTTCCGGACGGCCCTTCAGCGCCTGCTCGGGGGTGGGCAGGACGGGCGTACGACCGAAGAGCATGACGGTTCCTTCCTCACGGGCCTCGCGACCCGGGGCGACGGCTGCGGTACATCGGCGGGGGCACACCCCACCGGGCGGTACCCCCTTCAACGTACGGCCGCGTCCTCGGATTCCGCCGCGTCCCCGCACCATGTGCGCCGCGCTGGGCCGGCCGGAACTGCCCGATCGCGGCCTCGTACCGCTCGTTGTGGCGTGCGGCTCAGTGGGGGAGGGTCGCCGGGCTGCCGCCGTTCGCCTCGTAACCCGCCACCGCCAGCGCGCGGTAGACCGCGAACTCCGCCGCGGGGTCGGCGGACAGGGTCCAGGGCAGGGCGCCGACGTGGCCGTCGACGTGTATCAGCTGGTTCATGGCCTCCGCCCAGCGCTCGCCGCGGACCAGGAAGAAGATGAGCAGGTGCCGTACATGCGCCAGCATCGGGTCGTCGGGGCGGGCGGCGTGCACCGCGTACAGCGCGCCATGGATGGCCTTCGTCACGACCTCGCTCTGGTAGAAGCCGCTGACCAGGTTCACCTCGGGCAGGTGCTCGAAGACCGCGAACAGCGGCATGGCGGCGAGCAGGGAGCCCTGAGGCGCGCGGGCCGCCGCCGCTTCCGCGAAGTCGTACGCCAGCGCGCGCGAGCCGTGCCACTTCTCGCACCAGTAGTGCAGGGCCGCCAGGTGCGCGCCCATGTGGGCCGGGGCGCGGTCCAGGATCTTCAGCCAGAGCTGCTCGAACTCCGGGCGGGTATAGGCCAGCCCACGGGCCACCGACAGCTCGATGATGTACGGGATCGGGTCACCGGGGGCGAGCAGCGCGGCATCGGCACACGCCGACTTCGCCTCCTCCATGATGATCCGGAACTCGTCCGTCCCCGGTGTCGCCGTGCGCCACGCCTGCTGCACCAGGAACTCCGCGTGCACGGCCGCCCCGCCCGCGTCCTTGGGCTGCTCGGTCCGCCACACCCGCAGCCACTGCCCGCCCGGCGCCTCACTGACTCCGCCCGGCCGCTGCTGCAACTCCAGCGACGCGGCGCCGGCGAAGGCCTGCACCCGCTGCCAGCGCAGCTCGCCCTCCGCCTCCGTGCCGGCCAGCAGCTGCGAGGCGGCGCGGTAGTCCTGGGTGCGCTGCACCAGGTCCAGCACGTCCAGCAGGTCCTGGTCGGGGCCCGGCATGCGGACGTCCAGCTCCTCCTGCCGTGCGAAGCCGTAGTTCGCCGGGTCCGCGGCGTCCGGGTGGCCCGGCGAGACCTGCTCGATCATGCCCCGCCTGCGCCTCATGAACGGCACCAGCACAAAGCCGATCATGAGCAGCGCGATCAGGACCCAGAGAATCTCCATGCCTCCAGCGTTCCAGACGCCGCGGACAATTGGCCAACGAGGGCGGCCGGCCTGTGGAAAACTCCCCGCTCCCGGTCCCCGCTCCGGGTCCCCGCTCCCGGTCCCGGACCCCGCTGGAAACCCCGTCGCCCGGCATCCGCCCCGTTCGCGCACTACGCTCGGTGCCCATGAGCGACAGGCACATCAGTCAGCACTTCGAGACCCTCGCGATCCACGCGGGCAACACCGCCGATCCCCTGACCGGCGCGGTCGTCCCGCCGATCTACCAGGTCTCGACCTACAAGCAGGACGGCGTCGGCGGCCTGCGCGGCGGCTACGAGTACAGCCGCAGCGCCAACCCGACCAGGACCGCCCTGGAAGAGAACCTCGCCGCCCTGGAGGGCGGTCGTCGCGGCCTCGCGTTCGCGTCGGGACTGGCGGCCGAGGACTGCCTGTTGCGTACGCTGCTCAGCCCCGGCGACCACGTGGTCATCCCCAACGACGCCTACGGTGGCACGTTCCGCCTCTTCGCCAAGGTCGTCTCCCGGTGGGGCGTGGAGTGGTCGGTCGCCGACACCAGCGACCCGTCCGCCGTACGGGCCGCCATCACCCCGAAGACCAAGGTCGTCTGGGTGGAGACCCCCTCCAACCCGCTGCTCGGCATCACCGACATCGCGGCCGTCGCCCAGATCGCCCGGGACGCGGGCGCGAAGCTCGTCGTCGACAACACCTTCGCCACGCCGTACCTCCAGCAGCCGCTGTCCCTCGGCGCGGACGTCGTGGTGCACTCCCTGACCAAGTACATGGGCGGCCACTCGGACGTCGTCGGCGGCGCCCTGATCGTCAGCGACGCGGACCTCGGCGAGGAACTGACCTTCCACCAGAACGCGATGGGCGCCGTCGCCGGGCCGTTCGACTCCTGGCTGGTGCTGCGCGGCACCAAGACGCTCTCGGTGCGCATGGACCGGCACAGCGAGAACGCCACGAAGATCGCCGACATGCTCAGCCGGCACGCGCGCGTGACGCGCGTGCTGTACCCGGGGCTGCCCGAGCACCCCGGCCACGAGGTCGCCGCCAAGCAGATGAAGACGTTCGGCGGCATGGTCTCCTTCCAGGTCAGCGGCGGCGAGGAGGCGGCCGTCGAGGTCTGCGACCGCGCCAAGGTGTTCACGCTCGGCGAGTCCCTGGGCGGTGTGGAGTCCCTCATCGAGCATCCGGGCCGTATGACCCACGCCTCCGCGGCCGGCTCCGCCCTCGAAGTCCCCGCCGACCTCGTACGCCTCTCCGTGGGCATCGAGAACGTCGACGACCTCCTGGAGGACCTCCAGCAGGCGCTGGGCTAGTCCCGGCCCCGCGCTGCCGCCCAGGAAGGGCTCACCAGCCCGTCAGTGGTGGAGTCGTCTCGGACGGCGGCTCCACCCACGGGCGGACTGTCAGCGCCCACACCACGAACGCCACCGTCGCGGCGAACAGCAGCAGCCACATCAGGCGTACGGCGGCCGTCCTGCGGCGCAGCATGCGGCCACCGCGCCGCACGACCTCCGCGTACAGCTCCGGCGGCACCGGCGGCGGCGTGCCCTCCATGATCCGCCGTGCGGCCGCTTCCCGTTGGCTGCGATTCACGGCGACACCGCCTTCGCTCCCAGTACGGCCCGTGCGGGCCCCCGTCGCGGATGCAGCAGGGTCGCCGTCGCCCGGTCGCAGACCACATGGACGCGCTCCGTGGGCAGACCGAGCAGCGCCGCCACCTGCTCCTCGGCGACGCCCTCGTACAGCCGCAGGACCAGGATGAGGCGCTCCTGCGGTGAGAGCCCGGCGAGCGGACCGTCGGGGCGCGGGCGGGACCGGCCGAGGGCGGCCAGGCCGCCGTACTGGTGCCAGGCGGCCCGTGAGAAGCGGGTGGCCAGGTACTGGCGGGCGCGGTCGTACGGGTCCTCGCCGCGCAGCCGGTCCCAGCACGCGTACGTGTGCGCGAGGGAGAGCGTCAGCAGGCGCCGCGCGCGCGGGTTGTCATCCGGCGGCTCCGCGGTGAGCAGCGTGGCGGCATGCAGCAGCCGCCCCGCCGCGCCCGCGACGAACGCCTCGAACTCCCGGGCCCGGCGGGCGTCCTGGACCGCACGCCGTCGTCCCACCGCCCCTCCCGCCTGAACACGCCCTGCGGAACCGGGCCCCGGCCACGTGCGTGGCGCGTCGCTCGCGCTCGAATCGCGCGAAGAAGAAGGCCCGGTTTCATATGAGGCCAGCGACGGCCCAAGGTCAAGACTTGCGCCCCGATCAGCGACCGAGGGGGCAGGGGACCAAGGGATCAAGGATCAAGGGACCAGGGTCTCGGGGGACCAAGGGAACGAGGGACCAGGGGAACGAGGGGCCAGGGGATAAGGGGGCTGCCACTCCCGCGCATGGCGCCCGACCGACCCGGCCGTCCCGCGCCGCGTACCGACCGCCCGCAGGCACGACCGCACGACCACAGGACCGCCCGCAGCACACGACAGCCGAAACGGCCCCGAACCGTCCGTCAGGACGCCGTGGGCGTCTCCGTGCCCGAGATTCCCTGGGCTGCCATCCGCGCGGAGAGCGCGACGTTGAAGCGTGTGAGGAGCGTGCAGAACGCCTCGCGCTCCTCCTGGGACCAGTCCTGCGTCAGCTCGGCCATCAACTGGCGCCGGGACGAGCGGACTTCCTCCAGCCGTGACTGCCCGCGCGGGGACAGCTGGAGCACCACCGCCCGTCCGTCCTCGGGGTGCGAGGTCCGCTTGACGAGCCCCGTGTCGACGAGCGGCGCGACCTGCCGGGTGACCGTCGACGAGTCGATCCCCATGCTCGCGGCCAGCGCCTTGACGCCCATCGGGCCTTCCTTGTCGAGGCGATTGAGCAGCAGGTACGCGGCGCGGTCCATGGAGTTGCGTACCTGCCCCACCCCACCGAGCCGGGTCTGTTCGGCACGACGGGCGAACACCGCCACCTCGTGCTGCAGCGTGTCGAGGAGACCGCTGTCAGCGACGGTCGTCATGTCCATCGACATTTCAGGTGTTGTGGGCATGGCCGGGGGCTCACTTCATGAAGGGGGTGCTGGGTTGGGGGACAGGGTACGCGGCCCGGACGCGGGGTGTACCGGCGCTGCGCAAACCCATCTCGGTGCTTGGTCACACCACAACCGCGCGCCTGTGAACTGCGAGACTTGAGTCATGAGCTACAGCACGGCTGACTCCTTGCCTTCCGTCACGCTCGACGACGTGCGGGGCGCCCAGAAGATGCTGACGGGCGTGGCGCGGGTGACGGCGATGGAGGGCAGCAGGCACCTGTCCCAGCTGGTGGGGGCGCCGGTGCACTTCAAGTGCGAGAACCTCCAGCGAACGGGATCGTTCAAGCTGCGCGGCGCCTATGTCCGGATCGCCGGTCTGCTCCCCGAGGAGCGGGCCGCGGGGGTCGTGGCCGCGAGCGCCGGAAACCACGCGCAGGGCGTCGCCCTGGCGTCGTCGCTGCTCGGCGTGCGTTCGACGGTCTTCATGCCGAAGGGTGCCCCGCTGCCGAAGATCAGCGCCACCCGGGACTACGGCGCCGAGGTGCGCCTGCACGGCCAGGTGGTGGACGAGACGCTGGCCGCCGCGCAGGAGTACGCCGCCGAGACGGGCGCGGTGTTCATCCACCCCTTCGACCACCCCGACGTCATCGCCGGCCAGGGCACGGTCGGCCTGGAGATCCTGGAGCAGTGCCCGGAGGTGCGGACGATCGTCGTCGGCGTCGGCGGGGGAGGGCTCGCGGCGGGCATCGCGATGGCGGTGAAGACACTGCGGCCGGACGTGCGGATCGTCGGCGTGCAGGCGGCGGGCGCGGCGGCGTACCCGCCTTCGCTGGCGGCCGGGCGGCCGGTCGTGGTCGAACACCCGGCGACCATGGCCGACGGCATCAAGGTCGGCCGGCCCGGAGACGTGCCGTTCCGGATCATCGGCGACCTGGTGGACGAGGTGCGCACGGTCACCGAGGACGAGCTGGCCGCGGCCCTGCTGCTGTGCCTGGAGCGGGCCAAGCTGGTCGTCGAGCCGGCCGGGGCGAGCCCGGTCGCCGCGCTGCTGAGCGACCCCGGCGCCTTCGAGGGCCCGGTCGTGGCGGTGCTGTCCGGCGGCAACGTCGACCCGGTGCTGCTCCAGCGGGTCCTGCGGCACGGCATGGCCGCGCAGGGCCGCTACCTGGCCGTTCGGCTGCGCCTGACGGACCGGCCGGGCGCGCTCGCCACGCTTCTCGGGGTGTTGTCAGTGGTGGACGCTAACGTCCTCGACGTGAGCCATGTCCGGACCGACCCACGGCTCGGGCTCGCGGAGGCGGAGGTCGAGCTGCACTTGGAGACGAAGGGCCCCGCGCACTGTGTCGAGGTCGGCCAAGCCCTGCGCAAGGCGGGCTACACCGTCATCGACTGAGCGGCTGGGGGGCGAAAGCCCAGGTCGACGTCCCTTTGTCACTCGTTCGGGAAAGCCCGTTGAGAGACGCGATACATCGCGTTATGGTGTGTCTCGTCAATCCCGCAACGAGCGGATCGAAAAGTGCAAATCTAGGTTTTCCGAAGTTTCCCCGACGACGTGGAGTTTCATATGCCAGGCGCCATCTATGCCGAAGGCCTGGTGAAGACCTTCGGTGACGTAAGGGCTCTGGACGGCGTCGACCTCGATGTTCCCGAGGGCACGGTCCTCGGCCTGCTCGGGCCGAACGGCGCGGGCAAGACGACGACCGTCCGCTGTCTGACGACCCTGCTGCGCCCCGACAGCGGCTCGGCGGTCGTCGCGGGCATCGACGTCCTCAAGCATCCTGACGCCGTACGCCGTTCCATCGGCCTGTCCGGCCAGTTCGCGGCGGTCGACGAGTACCTCACCGGCCGCGAGAACCTGCAGATGGTCGGCCAGCTCTACCAGATGAAGGCGAAGACGGCGAAGGCACGCGCGGGCGAACTGCTGGAGCAGTTCGACCTCGCCGACGCCGCCGACCGCCCCACCAAGACCTACTCCGGCGGCATGCGCCGCCGCCTCGACCTCGCGGCCGCCCTCGTGGTCTCACCGCCCGTGATGTTCATGGACGAACCGACCACCGGCCTCGACCCGCGCAACCGTCAGCTGCTGTGGGAGGTCATCAAGCGACTGGTCTCGGGCGGTACGACACTCCTGCTCACCACCCAGTACCTCGAAGAGGCCGACCACCTCGCGCACGAGATCGCGGTCGTCGACCACGGCCGCGTCATCGCCAAGGGCACCTCCGACCAGCTCAAGGCCCGCACCGGCGGCGAGCGCGTCGAAGTCGTGGTGCACGAGCGCGACGACATCCGGGCCGCCTCGGAGGTGCTGCGTGGCTTCGGCAAGGGTGACACGACGGTCGAGGAGCACATGCGCAAAATCACCGTGCCCGTGACCGGCGGCGCCAAGCTACTCGCCGAGGTCATCCGCGAGCTCGACACCCGCGGCATCGAGATCGACGACATCGGCCTGCGCCGTCCGACCCTCGACGACGTGTTCCTGTCTCTGACGGGACACGTGGCCGAGGTCAAGGACGAGGAGAACGGCAAGGAGGCCGTCAAGAAATGAGCGCTCTCACCGACTCCGTACGCGTGGCGCCGGCCGCGAACCCGGTCAGCCAGTCCGTCCGGGACTCGCTGGTCGTCGCGAAACGCAACCTGATCCGGATGTCCCGGATCCCCGAGATGATCATCTACGGGCTCATCCAGCCGATCATGTTCGTGGTGCTGTTCACCTACGTCTTCGGCGGATCCATGCAGATCGGCAGCAGCACCAGCGCCGTCGACTACAAGAACTTCCTGATGGCGGGCATCTTCGCGCAGACCGTCACGTTCGCCACCGCCAGCTCCGGCGCGGGCATCGCCGACGACATGCACAAGGGCCTCATCGACCGCTTCCGCTCCCTGCCCATGGCCAGAGGCGCGGTGCTCACCGGGCGCACCTTCGCCGATCTCGTCCAGACCGCCCTGACCCTGGTCGTGCTGGCCGTGGTCGCCCTGCTGGTCGGCTGGCGCATCGGGTCCGACGGAAACACCGATGTCGGCAGGGTGCTGGGGGCCTTCGGGCTGCTGCTTCTGCTCGGGTACGCGTTCACCTGGATCGGCGCCCTGATCGGCATGTCCGTCCGTACTCCCGAGGCGGCCACGTCCAGCGGGCTGATCTGGCTTTTCCCGGTCACCTTCATCTCGAACGCGTTCGTGGACACCAGTCATATGACCCCGTGGCTGCGGCACATCGCCGAGTGGAACCCGTTCAGCGCGACCGTGCAGGCCTGCCGGGTGCTGTTCGGAAACCCGGGACAGTCGGTGTCGGACGCCTGGCCCATGCAGCACCCGGTCTGGGCCTCGCTGATCTACTCGGTCCTGATCATCGTGGTCTTCCGCACCCTGGCGGTACGGAAGTACCGCTCGGCGACGGCGTGACGAAAACCCCCGGCGCCGCATGGGCACCGGGGGCTCGTCAAGGACATGTCGTGTCGGTCGGGCTCGGCCGCCGCACGGTCCGGGTCAGCCGCTGTAGGGCTCGGCCTTCAGGATCTTCACCGAGGCCGTCTTGCCGTTCGGCAGCTCGTACTCGGCGTCCTCGCCGACCTTGTGGCCGATCACGCCGGAGCCCAGCGGGGACTGCGGCGAGTACGTCTCGATGTCGGAGCTCGCGTACTCGCGCGAGGCGAGCAGGAAGGTGAGGGTGTCGTCCTCGTCACCGTCGAAGGCGATCGTCACGACCATCCCGGGTGCCACCGCACCGTCCGCCGACGCCGGCGCCTCGCCGACCTTGGCGTTCTCCAGGAGCTGGGTCAGCTGGCGCACACGGAGCTCCTGCTTGCCCTGCTCCTCCTTGGCCGCGTGGTACCCGCCGTTCTCGCGCAGGTCGCCCTCCTCGCGCGCGGCCGCGATCTTGGCGGCGATCTCCGTGCGCGCAGGACCAGACAGGTACTCCAGCTCGGCCTTGAGCTGGTTGTACGCCTCCTGGGTCAGCCAGGTGACGTTCTCGCTGGTCTGGGTCACAGGTGCTCCTCGTAGGTACTGGGAATACAAAGCATCGCCCTACCCAGAAGGATGTTCCCTCACGGATGGGCGAAACCACGAGCCTAACAATTCAATGGCCGAAGGGGGAGGACATAAGCCATCAGAATCGCATCAACGCAGGTCAGCGCCTACGTATTCCGGGCGAAGCCGATCGGTGTCGACCAGCCTCGGTCGGTTCCGGTCGACCGGGTCAGCCGGCGTGGCAGCCGAGGAGTTCGGCCGTCGTCCCCTGGGACGTCGTACGCAGCGTGACGACCTTGTCGATCCGGGTCGCGTCGCCGTCGAAGCGGAAGTCGGCCCGGCCGACCTCGGCGCCGTTCTCCGCCTGGGAGCGCAGCGTGCAGTAGCCGGAGGCACCGGCGTCCTTGCGGACCTCCAGATGGACCTTCACCGAGTCCTTCGCCGCGTCGAAGCCGATCACCTCGGCGCTGATCTTGTTCTGGCCGACGTAGTGGTAGCCGAAGTACCCGACCAGCGCCAGCAGCGCCGCCCCGAGCACCGCGCCGACGACCTTGAGCGTGCGGTCGGCGCGCGCGTCCGAGGAGCGGCCGTAGCGGCCCTCGGGCAGCCGCGTGCTCGCCGTACTCATGATCGTCCTCCCGGCCGGGCGGGACAGATGTCCCAAAAGGGGTCTCCGGGCCGTACCCCGGAATTATCCGCCCCCCGATTCGGTCACTATAGAAGCCGCCGATCGCGCCGGTTCACACCGGGCGCCGACTTAACGAGGATTGAGTCTTGACTGACCAGCTGCGACTGATGGCCGTCCACGCCCACCCCGACGACGAGTCGAGCAAGGGCGCGGCGACCATGGCGAAGTACGTGTCCGAGGGGGTGGACGTGCTGGTCGTGACCTGCACGGGCGGGGAGCGCGGCTCCATCCTCAATCCCAAGCTGCAGGGCGACAAGTACATCGAGGAGCACATCCACGAGGTACGCAAGAAGGAGATGGACGAGGCCCGCGAGATCCTCGGCGTCAAGCAGGAGTGGCTCGGCTTCGTCGACTCCGGTCTGCCGGAGGGCGACCCGCTGCCGCCGCTCCCGGAGGGCTGCTTCGCCCTGGAGGACGTCGACAAGGCGGCCGGTGAGCTGGTGAAGCAGATCCGCTCGTTCCGTCCCCAGGTGATCACCACCTACGACGAGAACGGCGGTTACCCGCACCCCGACCACATCATGACCCACAAGATCTCGATGGTGGCCTTCGAGGGCGCGGCGGACACCGAGAAGTACCCGGAGGCGGAGTACGGCCCCGCGTACCGGCCGCTCAAGCTCTACTACAACCAGGGCTTCAACCGCCCCCGCACCGAGGCCCTGCACCAGGCGATGCTCGACCGCGGCCTGGAGTCCCCCTACGGCGACTGGCTCAAGCGCTGGGACGAGTTCGGCATGAAGCAGCGCACGCTCACCACGCACGTTCCGTGCGGCGACTTCTTCGAGATCCGCGACAAGGCCCTGATCGCGCACGCCACCCAGATCGACCCCGACGGCGGCTGGTTCCGCGTCCCGATGGAGATCCAGAAGGAGGTCTGGCCGACCGAGGAGTACGAGCTGGCGAAGTCCCTCGTCGCTACCTCCCTCCCCGAGGACGACCTCTTTGCGGGCATCCGCGACAATGCCTGACATGAGCGCAAGCGCAAGCCTGGCAATGACACAGCTCGCCACCCTCGCCAAGGAGGTGGACGAGGACAAGGTCACCCCCGGCGTCCTCGGCTTCATCGTCTTCGCGGTGATGGCCCTGGCGGTGTGGGGCCTGATGAAGTCCATGAACCGCCATATGAGCAGGGTCGACTTCAAGGAGTCCCCGGAGCCGCAGACGGACGCCGGGGACTCCCAGGACTCCGCCGCGGCCGGCTCGTCGGCCAAGCGGCAGCAGGGCTGAGGCGACGGCGGGCAGGGCGGGCAGGGGCCCGGCAGCCGAGTCACCGCCGGGCCGCCACCACCACGCCCATGACCTCCCGCGCATGGCGATTCGGCACCATGCCGAGCCGCCATGCCTGCCATCCGTCCTCCAGGTCGACGCCGCGTTCCAGCAGGAGCTGGTACGCCTCCACGTAGTCGTCCAGCTTGGTGTCCCGCAGCCGATGCCCGCTGCGGGACAACTCGGCCAGCTCCTCCTGGGCCACCGCCGTGCCGACCTCCACACCGCCCGGCGCGGCATACGGCAGCAGCGTGCAGCGCAGGAAGCGAGCCCAGTCCTCGCCCCGCCGGTCCCCGTACGACGCGAACAGCGTCACCGCCTCGTCGCACAGCGCCAGCGCCTGCTGCGTGCGCGCGTTCCCGGCGTCCACCACCGCGAGCTCCAGACACGTCCACGCCTCGCCGTGCGCGACGCGGACGCGCTGGAAGTCGGCCCGCGCGTCCATCAGCAACTGCCTGGCGAACCCGGAGTTCTTCAGCGACCCCGTCTGCGCCGCCCGCTGGTCGCGGGTCACCCGTGCCGAGTGGTGGCGGGCGCAGGCCAGGCCGTACACGTCACGCATCCGGGAGAACATCGTGCGTGACCGTTCCAGTTCCCGGACCGCCAGATCCAGGTTGCCCGTCTCCTCCAGGGCCTGGCCCAGGTAGTAGACGGCCCAGGCCTCGCCGCGCGCGTCCTCGTTGTCACGATGGCGGGAGGCCGCCTGACGCAGGCCGTCGATCGCCGGGGACGGGTCGCCGGCGACCAGGCGGGCACGGGAGAGCTGGGTGAGCGCCCAGGCCTCGCCCCGGGTGTCGCGGGTACGCCCGTACAGATCGAGTGCCGTGCGCAGTTCCGACTCCGCGCGCGCCACCTCGCCCATGCGCAGCGCCAGCTGTCCGAGCTGGAAGTGGGCCCAGGCCGCGCCGTGGATCGACTCCCCGGCGCGGTGCAGGGCGAGGGAGTCGGTCAGCAGGTCCAGGGCCTCGCGGATCCGGCCGCGGTCCCGCTGCACCGCCGCCAGCGCGTGCATGGTCCAGGCGCGGTCCGTCGCCAGGGCGGGGGCCGACTGGAGGTCCAGGGCCTCGCGGAGCCTGGCCTCCGCCTCGGTCAGGTGGCCCTGGTGGTGCAGGGTGATGCCGAGGGAGCACAGGGCACGGGCCGCGCCCGCGTCGTGGTGGGCCTCCATGTAGAGGTCGACCACCGAGGTCAGGGTCGTACGCGCCTTGTCCAGCTCGCCGAGCTGCCGGGCCGCGATGCCCGTACGCCACTGCACCGAGCGGACCAGCAGGCCCTGGTCCACGGCCTGCGCCAGCTCGCTGATCTCGCCGAGGCGGTACAGGTCGCCGCGCAGCAGGCAGTAGTCGCACAGGGCGCCCAGCAGGTTCAGGACCGCCGCCTGGTTCACGTCCTGCGCGTGCCGCAGTGCCGCCGTGATGAAGCTCGACTCGTCGTCCAGCCAGCGCAGCGCCTCCTCCGGCGAGGTGAAGCCGTGCGGGCTGAAGCGGTCCGAGCGGGTCGACATGTTGCCGTCGACCAGGCGCAGGACCGAGTCCGCCAGCTCCGCGTAGTTCACGATCAGCCGCTCCTGCGCCGCCGTACGCTCCGACGGCTCCTCCTCGTCGAGGAGACGGGCGTGGGCGAAGGCGCGGACCACGTCGTGCAGGCGGTAGCGGCTGCCGCGGACGTGGTCGATCAGACCCGACTCGGACAGCGCCACCAGATGCCGGGTCGCCTGCGCCTCGTCCGTGGCCAGGAGCGATGCCGCCGCTGCCGCGCCCAGCGAGGCCCGGCCCGCCAGCGCGAGCCTGCGCAACAGGCGCCTGGCCGTCTCCGACTGGTCCGTGTAGCGCAGCCACAGCACCCGCTCGATCGGCTCCACCGGCCCGTACGCGCCCAGATCCGTCGCCAGCGTGCGTGGGGAGCGCGGGCCCAGCGACGAACCCGCGATGCGCAGCGCCAGCGGCAACCCACCGCACAACTCCCGGATCCGGTCGGCCGATTCGGCGTCGTAGGGGCCCGAGGAATCCTGCGCCGCCGCGCTCAGCAGCTCCTCGGCGCCGGCCGCGTCCAGCGACTCCACCGGGAGGTGGTGCACCCGGGCGGCGAGGTCCGCGGGCAGGTCGAGCGGCTCGCGGGCGGTGACGAGGACCAGGCTGTCGGAACGCTCCGGCACGAGGGTGCGGACCTGCTCCGCGTCCGAGGCGTCGTCCAGTACGACGGTGACGGGGAGGCCGGTGAGGTGCTGGCGGTAGAGCTCGCTCAGCCGCTTGACCTGCTGGTCGGCCGAGGACCGCTCGCGGAACAGGAGCTGCTCGCGCGGGGCGCCCAGGCGGTTCAGCAGATGCAGCAGCGCGTCCCTCGTCGACAGCGGCGGCTCCTCCGCGGTGCCGCCGCGCAGGTCCACCACGCACGCGCCGCGGAACTGGTCCTTCAGGTCGTGGGCCGCGCGGACCGCCAACGCCGTACGGCCGCTGCCCGGCGCCCCGTGCAGGACGACGACCGTCGGCCTCGTCCGCGTACTCGCCCGCGCCGCCTGCACCCACTGCCGGATGCGTGCCATCTCCTGTCTGCGGCCCGCGAACGCGTCCACCGGCTCCGGCAGCTGTCCGAACGACTGCTCCAGCATGCTGCGGCCACGGGCCGCCGCGCTCTTGTCCGCGCCCTTCAGCCGCGGCCCCGTCTTCTGCGGGCCGGTGGACGCGCTCAGCACCCGCTGCTGGTCGAGGAAGGGACGGATACCGCGTACCTCCAGTGCCGTCAGCCACTGCAGCCGCAGTTGCTCGGGGCCGCCGGGCTGGCCGACGGCGCCCGCGCGGTGGTGCGCGGCGGGCAGATGCGTGCCGGCGACCTTCACGACCGTCGCCGCCGCGCCCACGACACCGACGGTCACGCCCGCGCCGACCGCCGTGCCCGCGCCGGTGCCGAGCGCCAGGTCGGACACGATCGCCGCGACGGCCGCGACGCCCGCCACCATCAGCGGCGTACCGCCGCCCTCGCGCGCGAACCGCTGCCCGAACGTCAGCCGGCCGGCCTCCGCCTCGTCCAGCGCGCGCGTATACGCCTCGTACTCCTCGGCCGCCGTCCGCGCCATGGAGTCCAGCGCCCCGCGCGCCCGCGACAGCAGCACCTGCCCGTCGACGCGTCCGCCCGAGCGCCGCACCTCCTCCTCCACGGCCCGGGCCAACAGCCGTTCGGCCTCCGTCCGATGGCTGCCCCGCATGTCACGTCCCCCTCCGGCGGCAACGGCGTTCTCGGCCAAGTGTGCTGCGGACGGGGCGTTCGGGGGAGGGGGCCGGGAGGGCGAGCGGACTCCGATCACCTTGCGCGGTCCGTCGAGCGGTGCGTCAAGCGGTCCGTCAATTGGCGGGGAGCGGGGCTGTGGCTATCGTGATCGCCGACACGAAAGGCCAAGGACGGGGGAGAACATGAGTGGGGCATACAACGGGCCGAGCGGGCCGCCGCAGAGTCCTCAGCAGCCCCGCTGGGCCTGGTGGGTCGTCGGGATCGTCATCCCGGTCGTCGGAATCATCGTCACGATCATGGTGAGCGGCTCGGACTCGTCGGACGACCGGAGCGGGGAGCAGGAGACCACCCCCGCGCGATCGTCCGCCACGAAGGAGGCCACCGACCCGGAGCAGCCCGCCGCCCCGCCCGCAGCGAACGCGGCGGCGGCCGAGGTCCGCTACGGCCCCGTCACCTTCGACGTCGACCTGACCACCGGCGGCACGCGGTACGTCGACCTGGACTCGACCGCACCGGTCGTCACGGCCACCGACGCCAAGAGCACGGACCTCACGGTCAGCACGACCGGCGCCGCCCCGTCCCTGTACTCCCCGGACTCCGGGAACACCCTCGCCGTGCTGCCCGCGTCCGGCCCCACGCCGACCGAAGCCCAGTGCGCCGAGGCCGTCGCGGAAGGCGGCACCTACCACAGCGAGGCCGCCCGGGGCGGCCGTCTCTGCCTTGCGACGGCCGAGGGCCGTACGGCTTATCTCAGCGTCGTCGCCGCACCCGCGGGCCGAGGCACGGCGAAGTTCAAGGTCACCGTCTGGGAGACGCCTGCCGCGTGACGAGCGGGGTACTGCGGCAGGATGGACCCCATGCCGAACCGACTGGCTCACGAGACGTCCCCCTATCTGCTCCAGCACGCGGACAACCCCGTCGACTGGTGGCCGTGGTCGGCCGAGGCCTTCGAGGAGGCCCGTAAGAGCAACAAACCGGTCCTGCTCAGCGTCGGTTACAGCAGTTGTCACTGGTGTCAGTAACGGAACACAACCAGGTAGTACCTACCTGGGCTGTTGCCAGGGAGTAGTCACATGCTCACACAGCATGAGCTAGTGGACGCCGAGATAGACGCGTGGGTAGCCGAGCAGATCGAAGCTTCCCCGGAGTGGGGAGCTGACCGCGTTTCCCTTCTCCACACGTACCTGGGCGATGTTGTGCCCACGGTCATGGGGGAGTGAACACATGACGGACAGGGCGCCCAAGGTGCTGTCGGTCCGCCGGGACTGGCGTGTCACCCGAGCACTCGACATCATCAGGCAGACCGGTATGACAGACAGCGATGCCACCAAGTGGGCCTTGACGCTTGCGGCCAACATCCTTGAGCTTGCCTGGAAGAACGGGCACGAGACGGCTGGGGCCATCCCCGACATGCGGGTGTCATACAAGGTCAAGGATCGCGTATGACAGCGGTATGACGCAGGTCAGCGGCATCGCGGACTCGGTCTCAACTGACTGGGGAACAAGGCGGCCCCCCTCTCCGGCCTGGTGAGAGGGGGGCCGCCTGGTGCCAGGATTGGCGGTCAGATGGTGCTGAACTTTCCGGTCTTGACGCCTGTCACGAAGGATGCGAACGCGTTGGTGGGGAAGTCCAGAACCGGGCCGCTCGGGTTCTTGGAGTCACGGACGGGGACCACGCCGCGTGAGGCGGCGAGGTTTCCGGCGACCTCGATGCAGGCGCCGCCGTTGTCGCTGTATGAGGACTTGAACCAACGGGGGGATTCGGTCGTCACGGGGTGCCCTTTCGCAACTGATTGATCATGGCCACAGATGCCGCCTGCGAGCAGGCTTCGGCCTGTAGCTGATGGTAGGCCGCCAGCAGGGGCAGGACGAACGAGCTTTCGCGCTCAAGATGGCCCCGGTGTGCGGACTCGGCGTATGACATGAGGGAGCGGTCTGTCATGGTCAGGATGTAGAGCGGCAGATTAAGCGTGCGACGCGCCCCCATGTCGTACGGGGCGACCTGGAGCACGGTGTTCGGTAACTCGGCGAACTCGGCCAGACGCTCCAACTGAGCATCCATGACGGCCGGTTCTCCGATGGGTCGGCGGATGCAGCTTTCATCCAGCATCACGAAAACGAGCGGTGGAGCTGGGCGGACGAGTGCGGCTTGCCGTTCGGCGACGAGCGTCACCCGCTCGTGAGCCTGCTCGATGGTGATCGCTCCTCGCTTGACTGCGCTGTCTGCGAGTACCTGTGCGTACTCCGGTGTCTGGAGAAGCCCAGGGATGATCCCGATCTCAAACAGCCGGATTTCCGCTGCTCGGCCTTCGTACTCGACGTACTCGGGGAAGCCCTCCAGCAAGGACCCTTGCCGAAGTTCACGGGACTGGCGCTCGAACGTGTCTGCACCCTCGATACCGAAGGCGTGGTCTGCACTACGCGAGAAACGAAGGGTTGGAGACTTCCGCCCAGTTTCAACCGCTGAAATATGCACGCTGGAATATTCCATGCGTTCGGCAAGGTCGTCTTGGGTCCAGCCGCGAGCTTCTCGCAGACTGCGTAAACGCGCCCCGTAAGCCGCTTGAGGGGAGGCATCGGGGTTCAACTCCTTGCGATTCAAGGGCGGTTGCACCAACCTTTCGTTCCTTTCCGGCAAGTTGAAGTGTTCCCAGGTGTAGGCAACGCTGAACCTGCTTGGTAGTGGCAGCACTACGGAGAGGAGCAGCCGTGTCCGATCAGGGGACGGCTCCGCCCCGGACTGACGATGTGGCGGAGCGGGAGTGGCTCAGGCAGGAGTTCTGGCGAAGCGTCCCCAAGTGGGTGCCCCGTACCGGTTACACGGATCCAACACCCAAGGTGCTACGTGATGTTGAAGCCGGACTGAGGCGATTGGTGTGAGTGCGAGCCTGAGCCCGGGGGCGGGCACCGACGCGCAGCAGCGCGAGTACACGACGTACGCGCCGAAGGGTGAGAAGTGCCGCAGGTGTCACAAGCCGTTCGGGAGTCTTGAACTTGTGCGGCGAGTGAAGCCGTTCGGAATGGCTACCGGCCGCCCCTACGTGCACCCTGAGTGCCTGACGGTGGCCGAGTCATGACGGCCTCGGAAAGGCCCCTCGGCGCCTGCTCTGGTGCCCGTCCCGGCTCCAGTCCGGTTGAGGGGACTGAGCGGCATACCGATGGTGACTGGTGGACGGCGCTCGGCGGCACCCGTGACCCTGCGTCGGGTGTGATCGCGTTTCCTCGCGGCGTGCTCCCTCCGTGCCGTGTCCCCGAGTGCCGACTCTGCGACGAGAGAAGGTGTGCGCGGTGACGTGTGGCGCGCGGCTGGACGTGCCCGAAGGGATGCGGGCGGCGGCGTTGGAGGTCGCCGGTGGGTTGCCGGACGAGGCGCCGTTGCCGGTCTCCGTGACATGCGAACTCGACAAGCGCGATCACGGTGAACACGCCGCGCGTTTGCGGAAACTGTTCGACGGGGCTGTGTGGGTCATGTGGGAGGGCGACGACATCACGGTGCGGCCCATCGCCTACTGCGCGTCGTTACGTCCATCGCTGGGCGGCATTCCCTTGTCCGACGCGCTCTGTTGGCTGCCTGATGCGCATCGGGGCGGCCACACCTGGGAGCGGTGCGCGTGACCTCGAAGAAGACTGCGGCGCGGACTTCCGCCGGCCTTACTGGATGGACCCGACAACCGATGCTGACTGACCTGACGACACCTGGTCCCGGACCCGCGGACCCCGAACGCTGCGGCATGTGCGCACGGCTGCGTGACGTGCTTGGAGCGGCCGTGCTCCTGGGCGATCCACAGGGTGCGGGCAACGTCGTACGCGCCGCACACAGGCACATGATCCATGGCCACCCGAACGACCGACGGACACAGCGCGCTGTCCCCGCGCCGACCTCAGGAAAGGTGGCCTAGCGATGACCAAGTGGCCTCCGCAACTCGGCTACCGCGTGACTGGCACCCATCGGCGGTTACGAACCTGGCGCTTCAGCGCCGACGGCCCCTTCTGGGGTGGGGTGCTGCTCCTGGTGATCTGGGGATCCACAGTCACATTCATCGCCTCAGCAATCGTGAGTGGAACCAACTCCCCGTAAGCCCCTGCTCTGGCCGGATGATCCCCCTCCCCCCTGATCTCCGGCCAGGGCGGGTTCCACTTCCTCCTGCACGACACGACGCAAAGGAGAGTGCAGCCGTGACAGCAATCATGGAGAGCCCCACCAACGCCCCGGTCGTGGGAATCAGGTCGCTTGAGCTGGAGCTCACCGGTAAGTGCCAGCTCACCTGTACGCACTGTCTGTCCGAGTCCAGCCCGCAGGCCACGCACGGCTCCATGACCCCGGCGGACTGGCGCGCGGTCATCATGGACGCTGCCGCGCTCGGCATCCGAACCATTCAGCTCATCGGCGGGGAGCCGACGGTTCACCCGCACTGGCGGGAGTTCACGGAACTTGGGCTCTCGCTCGGGCTGCATGTGGAGGTGTACTCCAACCTGTTCCATGTGGCGCCGGACTGGTGGGAGTTGTTCGAGCGGGATGGCGTGACGCTGGGGACCAGCTACTACAGCAACGACCCCGACGAACACGACAAGATCACTGGGCGGCAAGGGAGCTATGCCCGCACCCGGTGCAACATTCGGGAAGCCGTCACCCGAGGAATCACGGTGCGAGTCGGGATCGTGGACATCCTGCCGGGCCAGCACGTCACCGAGGCGCGCGCAGAGCTGGAATCCATGGGCGTGAAGCACATCAACACCGACCGAGTGCGCGCGGTCGGACGGGCGAAACTGCCCGGAGCGGCGCCGACGCTGGACGAGATGTGCGGGCGGTGCACCCGTGGCCGCGCCGCGGTCCTGCCGAACGGCGACCTCGCCGGCTGTGTGCTATCGCGCGACTTCCCGGCGGGCAACGTGCGGGAAACCCGCCTCCTCGACCTGCTCACAGGCCCGAAGTGGGCGGAACTCGCAGCGAGCATTCCCACACCGCGCGCTGCATGCACCCCGGACGACTCGGGCGACTGCGACCCCGCGAACACGGAAGCGTGTGACCCCGCGTACTGACCACTGAGAGGCTCGGCAGCATGGAATGGAACGAGCAAGCGGAACGGCTCGCACACCAGGTGACAGACCCTGATTCCCGATGGCGGGCACCCGTGGCCCGCATTCCCCGGCACGAACTGGTTCCCCGTTGGTGGGAGGCGGACGACTCGGGCGGGTGGGTGCTGCGGGACGGGCCGAGCGACCCGGACGGATGGGCCGAAGCCGCCTACGCCGATCGTTCCCTGATCACCAGAGTCGGCACGCTCCACGCCGACCTGGCGAAACCTGGTGACCAGCCTTCGGGAATGCCCACATCGTCCGCCACCCTGCCGGGCCTGGTCGTGTGCATGCTCCGGCATGCCCGGCTCGGGGAGGGGCTGCCACTTCTGGACTTGGGCACGGGGGCCGGCGGGCTCACCGCGTACGCGTCGCATCGCATCGGGGACCAGTGCGTGACGAGTCTGGATGTGGACTCGTACTTGACGAGCGTGGCAGGGGAAAGGCTCGCGTCCATGGGTTACCACCCGATGTTCCTCACAGCAGACGCCACCGAGCGTGTGCCCGGCGCGTACGAACGCATCGTGTGCACGGTGGCGCTTCCGCCTGGTCCTGGGCTTCGGCCTGTCCTCGCGGCTCTGGTGCCGGGGGGACGCATCGCGACGACCCTTGCGCGTACCTCCCTGATTGTCACCGGATGGAAGCACGCGAACGGGGAGGTGGTGGGGAGGGTGGAACGGGACATGGCGGGCTTCATGCTCACCCGGTCCGGCGACGACTACCCGCCCGGTCTCGCCGAGTTGTTCGCCCTTGCCCGCGAAGCCGAGGGAGAGCAGAAGTCCACCGGGCGCTACCCCGTGGTGGACGTGGCCAACGCATGGGAACTGCGATCCATGCTGGAAGTCACCACACCGGGCGTCGAACCCGGCTACGAGTCACACGGCCGAACCCGGACCGCATACCTGGTGCACCCTGACGGTTCATGGGCTCGCGCCACCGCCGAGTGGACCGACCCCCCGGAAGTGCACCAGAGCGGCCCCCAACGACTGTGGGAAGCGCTGGAGCGTATCCGGAACAGACTCAACACAGAAGGCGCGCTGCCACTGCTCGGCGCGCATATCCGGATCACGCCTGATGGCGTCTGCCACCTGTCACGCGGGCGGTGGCGCGCGTCCATGGGCAATCCGTAAAGCGCGAAACGCCCGGTCTCTCCTCCCCGGTGCGCCGGGCGGCGGCGTTCCCGCGAGCGTTGCCGCACTGCCCCGTCCGTACGCTTCCCCTGCGGCGTACGGACGGGGCTTCGTGTCCTCTGGCGGCGCATGCTCGATGCTGACTCATCCGGATAAGTGGTTGACCTGTCAGTGATCGATGTCGGATGCTGAAACTCATCCGGATGAGTGGTTGTCCGTGCCTGCGGAACGTGCCACTCCCGCTGTTTTGAGCGAAGGGAAGTTGATCATGGGGCGTAAGGCTCTGCGAACGCTGGTTGTGTCGGGTGCGCTGGTGGCGGGCGTCGGCCTGGTGGGCGTGTCGGCGGCGTCGGCGGTGATCTCGTCGGGGTCGAGTCGGAGTGAGGTTGCCTCGTCCGTGAACTACGTGGTGACGAAGACGGCGACCGTGGATGGGCTCCGGGTGCGCACTGGTCCTGGTACCGGCTCGGGCATCCTCGGCCAGATATACGGAGGTGAGCCGGTGCAGGTGATCGCCTCTGTGCGTGACAGTGGAGGGCAGCGGTGGGATCTGGTGATGCTGCAGACCGATTCGGCCGGCGGCTTGCCCGCTGGCTATGTCGGCTGGGTCACGGAAGAGTACTTGTACTGACTGACTGTGCGGGAAAGGTGATTTAGGTAAACGGCTCCCTCCTGGGTTTGACCGGGAGGGGGCCGTTTGCTGTGCCGGTTGGCGTGTGGAGTCGTCGTGGTTGTCGGGCGCTGCTTATGCGGTGTTGCTGGGTGGCGATGAATTCTGTCGATCGAGGAAGGCTGTGTAGAGTCGGCGGCCGCGATCCGTGGAGAAGTCGATTTCTGGCAGGGTCGCTGGGTGTGCAATTGAGCCCAACAGGTTCATATACATCTTGGCTACTCGTTCTTCGACGTTCCCGAAATGGCCGTCGACTGCCTCGCTGACGAGTACGAGCCCGGCCCAGGCTCCCGCAATTTGATAAGCCTGGTCCGAAGGTGATACCCCCGCTCGGACTTCACCCCTGTGTTGGGCCTCGGTGAGCTGGGCGGTGTTGATTTCCAACCATTTAGGCCATGGTGTCCCGTAGGTGTCCCGCGCGTTCTTGTGGAGGGACAGGCGCAGGGCTGCTCTAAGGCTCGCCTCCTGGGTGATCCTGTACGCCAGGATGGCGCCGGTATCGACCACTTCTTGGAGTTTGAGTTCCTGTTGCTGTAGACCTTCCCTGGTGAGTGTCGAATCCAGGATGGCTGCTGCCAAATCGCGTCTGCCTCCTGGGAAATGGAAGTAGAAGCCTCCTTTCGTTGTTCCTGCGGCTTCGATAATCTCGTTGATAGCCGCCCCTTCGTACCCCTTCTCTTCGAACACCAGACCTGCGGCGGACATGATTCCTTGCCTGGTCGATTTGGCGCGCTCGGACTGTCGTCGACGCGGTTTCTGATGCTCGGCCATTCAATCTCGCCTTTACGATTCGCATTTCCGGGCCTGTAAATGTGATGGGTCCTGGTTTCGGCAACAGCTATGAGGAGTCCGGGTACTCCCTCGCAAACGGGTCGGAGATTTCAGGGGGGTGCCAGGTGGTGAGCCTGGCGGGCGGGCGGCGGCTACGCAGAGGGTAGGCCGAGATACGCGAAGGTGTCGCGGCTGAACGCCGAGCCGGGTTCTGATCTGAAATGCGGACACGACCGATACAGGATGCGAAGAGGGTCCGGGTTGATCGTCGGCTGCTTCAACTGCCTTACCTGGTCGTGGAATTGCTTCGGCATCCCATGGCTTGACTCCGCGACCCGCTGAGTAGTTACCGGGATATCTGACAGAGCTTCAGGCAAGGGTCGCTTGACGGCGTTGACCACAGAGCTCAGACTGGGCGCGTCTAAACAGACTGTACGGTCTCTTATGCTGGAAGGGGGAGCCGTGCGGGCGGGATGCTCCACCTCCGTGAAGCGCATGCCCCGGTAGTCGTTGGCGCGCAGTGACCTTGCGCTGACCTGCGGGTTAACTGTGCTGAGGGTGTGTGCATCCAATGATGCAGCGTTTACAACTTGGCTTTGCCGGATCTCAGGCGGGTGTCGTAACGCAGACCGCTTAGTCGCTTAAGGCGGTAGGTGCTCTGACTCTGCACGGAGAGTAGTCGCGCGAAAACCGGGCGGCGATGATTCGCGGCCGGTCTTCTCGGGATAGATGTTCGAGTTGGCAAGGACTGACGGCCGTCGTGACTACGCGGCCGTGGCTGGAGAGTTACGCGATGGAAATGGACACGTCGCCGGACAGCGGGGGGTACGGCGACAGCGAGGATGCCTTGTTCGTTGCAGGCGTTGACTACGTGTCGCCGTGGCGAGAAGCGTACGAGGTTGCCGAAGAGTTGAACGCGGCAATGGAGGCGCTGGGCATAGACGTGCGCCTGGTGCGGGCGGTGCCGCATGTGGGTCCGCGTGGTGAACCGGTGGTGTGGCTCCGCTTGGAGGGCGCGCGGCTGGCGGCCTGGCTGTTGCGTGGGGCGGCGGCCTCACCGGGGGCTCGGATAGTGAAGTTTGAGCGGACGGCAGACGAGAGCGAAGGGGAATTACGACGTGGGGCGGCGTGACGATTGGCGGACGGCGGCGGGCTCGCGGGTGTGGATCGAGAGGGACCGCCGTGGAGAGTTCATCCGGTGTGAGGGCTGCCGACGACCGATCCTGATTACGGGTGCGGGTCCTGCGATGTTCGCCGCTCGACAGCACGCGCAGACCTGCCGGAACTAGGGCAAGCGGCCTCGGCGGGCAAGTGCCGGCGCACGGGAAGAAGTCGGGTCGGTACCCCTCGACGGCGGAAAGGGGCTGATCACGTGCGTGGTGACCTCACGCGCGCACGGACCTGGACCACGACGAAACCCGCATTCGCGCGTGAGGTTGCCACGCCTGGGCGGGGTCCAGGGGCGCGCTGTAGCGCCCCTGGTACCACCGGACTGAACCGGGTTCGTCACTGAGCTGTGCGCCACGGTGAGCGGCGTTCGCATCCTCAGTGAACCCGCGTGAGAGCGAGCGGAGCTGGCGCCCGCACTGCGGGAATGCGGGCCTCGCCCTCGTGCGGCTCGCCTTTCCCGATTGGCCGACAGGACAGACGACAAAGCCCTCCGCGACGAATCCACGGAGGGCTTCTCTGCTTGGCCGGGGCGGTCTGGTGGTGTCGGGCGGCTGGCCGTCCGGACGGGACCGGCCGCAGGCCGCACGCCCGGCCGAGGCGGCCAGAGCCGCCCGGCGCGGCCGTAGGCCGCGCCCTTGAGCAAGTAAAGAGAAGTTGGACCGATCAGGATCGGCGGCGGGCGGCGCGCTGGGTGGTGGCCTTGGCCGGCGTCACGGGGCAGGTGAGCTGGCACGTGGCGGCGGGTGCCTTCAGCTCCTCGCACAGCGGGGGGCGCCCTTGGTCGGCGTCGGTGGTGATGCGGTAGGTGATCAGCAGGGGGCTGGCGTCGCTGAGTCCGAGTGCGGCGCGCTCGTAGGGGTTGGGGGGTGACGTGCTCGGTGAGCGACAGGCTGAGTCCGACGTCGGCAAGCTGCCGGTACAGGTCGGCTACCTCGACGCCCCCCCGGCCGGGTCTCCACACTCGATGAGAGCCCCCGCCAAATGCCGGGACTCAGGGGGGCTCTCTGGGGTTCAGGGGAGGAGTCGGAAATTCATAATGAAATTTTACTAATCTGTCTTGAGGGTGACAGGAGGGGATGAGAGCCTCAGCAGTTGCTGATGTTGTTTGCTGATTCCTGAGTGAGTGAGGAGTCTCATGTTGAAAAGTGTGGCGAGGAGCACAGAATCCGCAGGACGGCAGCGTCGCAGAGCGGTAGCCGCGGCGACGCTTGCAGCTACCGTGATCGGGCTGATCGGTATGGCCACGCCGGCGCAGGCGCGTACAACCTGGACCGTATATGGCCCAGTGCGCGGAACGGCGGTCGAGGCGATGGGTGATATCGCTGCGACGCAAGCAAAGTGCCGCGCCCAGGACGGAGTGCCCGTGGCCAGCCGTGCGATCATCGCCAGTGTCCCGAGTCCCACGATCCCGTTCCAGGCGATGACCACTTGCGCGTCAAAGCGCGGTTGACCCCGAACCTTCTAGACGAACCTTCTCGACGGTCCGCTGACGTGGTCGGCGGACCGTCTGTTTTCATCAAGTAAAGAGCAGTTACACCGATGAGGATCGGCGGCGGGTGGGGCGCTTGGCGGCTGGCTTCGTCGGCGTCACGGGGTAGGTGAGCTGGCACGTGGCGGCGGGGGCCTTCATCTCCTCGCACAGCAGGGGGCGCCCTTGGTCGGCGTCGGTGGTCACGCGGTAGGTGATCAGGAGGGGGCTGGCGTCGCTGAGTCCGAGTGCGGCGCGCTCGTCCGGGTAGGGGGTGCGGGCGGTGACGTGCTCGGCGAACGACAGGTTCAGCCCGGCGTCGGCCAACTGCTGGTACAGGTCGCTGATCTCGGCATCGGGCTTGTCGGCGAGGGTCGGCACGTCGGCTGCGGTGGCGAGTGGGATGAGCACGCGGTAGGCCCATCGGGTGCCGGTTGCCGGGTCGTGGATCATGCGGTCCACATTGATGGCGTCCTGGTCCTGTTGGTTCAACAGGAGTGCCGGGGGGCCGTCCAGCGTGGTCCTGCTGACGGCGGGCGCCTCCGCCTCGTGCGTCTTGGGCAGGCTCCAGCTCCCCTTCGTGGTGCGCTGGATGGACCGGTCAATGGAGGTGGCGGGCAGGACTCCGCCCGAGGCAAGGACGATGCTGCCCTTGCCCTGCCGGGACTCGGCAAGTCCCATGCGGCGCAGTTCGGCGACGGCGGCGCGCGCGGTGTGCTTGCCGATCCCGTACATCTCCACCATCTGAGTCTCGGACGGCAGGAGTTCGCCGGGCTGGTAGCGGCCTCGCCGGATGTCGTCGGCCATGCGCTGGGCTACCTGCATGTACATGGCTGGGGCGCGTTCGATGTGCTCTCGGGCTGGCATGGCTGGGTGTCCTTCTCGGGTCGGCGGTAAGTAGTTCAACGGATGCTCGACGTTCGTGCGATGAGTCGTTGTGCCGCGTTGCTTGTCAGTGGGTCGTGGTATAGGGCGCGTGGTGCACTCATGAGGATAAGTGGTTGGCCGTCTGACGTATAGCCGACGGCACTCATCCGGATAAGTGGTTGACTCGATTCCGCCGTCGGGTGATGATGATCGCCCAACTCATCCGGATGAGTGGCCGGGTGATGTGTTGTGGAATGAGGTGAACTATCTTGGAAAACAAGCCGATTGACGTGACGCGGCTGGGTGCGATCCGTTGTGAGATCGCGCCGGAGCCGCGTACGACGCAGGAAGGTGACCAGCGCCGGGACCGTGAGGGAAACCCGCTGTGGATCACGGGCCTGTCCGTACGGCAGCCGGAGGGTCGGCGGGTCGACACGATCGATGTGACCACAGTCGGTCAGCCGCAGGGACTCACGGAGGGTGCTGAGGTCAAGGTCACGAACCTGTGGGCGCGTGACTGGGCGCTGGAGGGCCGGACGGGTACGACCTACCGGGCCGACGCCATCACCCCTGTGTCGGGCTCGGGCGGTGGCTCGGCCTTGGCGGCTGCGGCTGCCGGTCCGCGCGGGAAGTCGGCGGGTGATTCCTGATGGACCGTTATTTCTGGAACATCAGCGGTCCGCAGGGTGACGGCGTGGCCTGCGTGGTGTGCGGCGCCGGCTTCCTCCCGGGCAAGATCACGTCCGTTCCGGTGGGCCGGAATCCTGCGGACGAGTCGCAGGTGTTCGCCTGCAAGGAACCGTGCGCGCTGGCGCTCGCTGAGGACGCAGAGCGCATGGCACAGGAGATGCGGGCGGCGGCGGGTCTGGACGGCGCGGACGTACCCGGTGCGGACGACGATCCGGTGTTCTGCGTAGACGGCCACTTCGGCTCGCTCCTGCGCGACCTTCGGACGCTCGCCGGGACTGAGGCGCTGCTGACCACGTCCGACGACATCACCACCATCCGCTTCCTCCTCTCCCTGACGGCACGTCATGCCGAGACGGCCATGATGCGTGCCCGGCTGGTGCTGGCGCGTACCAAGGCGGAGGACGCCAAGGACGCCAAGGACGCCAAGGACGCCACGGAAGGCGGGGACGACTGATGCCCGCGTCCCTGGTGGTGTGGATCCTGTCGGCGCTGCTCCTGGTGGGCGTGCTGACACAGCGCTGGTGGGAACCGCGTCTGGAGGCGCGGGGTGTGCGGCCTCGGCAGTGGCCGGTGCGCTGGTGGCTGGTCGGTTACCCGAGCACTGCGCTGCGGATCGTGACGACCTGGCGGCGGCTCGCCTACCTCAACGGGCTCTCGGTGAGCACGGCGCCGGACCGGCGGGTGATCGGCCGTGATCTGGTGGTGCAGGGGCAGGCACTCAAGCCCAAGCCTCCCCGGCTGTCCTGGCCGGTGCCGACGGCTACCGGGCTGACCCTGCGGGTGCTGCTGCATCCGGGGCAGACCCCGGCGCCGTACTACGCGGCGGCCCGTGCCATGGAACACACATGGCGCGTGCACAACGTGCGGGTCACCTCGCCGCGTCGGGGCCAGGTGGTCATCCATGTCACGGCCATGGATCCGCTGGCCGGTGTTGTCCCTTCTGTCCGTGGGCCGGCTGCGGCGCTGCTGTCGGCTGACGTGGGCCGGACCGAGGATGGCGAGCCTTGGTTGATCGACCTGCGGCGGGTTCCTCACTGGCTGGTCACGGGGGCCACGCAGTCCGGCAAGTCGTCGCTGTTGGCGGCGCTGGTGCTCGCGCTGGCGCCTCAGCGGGTCGCCCTGGTCGGCGTCGACTGCAAGGGCGGTATGGAACTCGGCCTGTTCGGCGGCCGGTTCTCCGCGCTGGCCATCGACCGCACTCAGGCGGTCGGCCTGCTGTCCCGTGTGGTCGATGAGATCCAGCACCGTATGAGCGTCTGCCGGTCCTGGGGCAAGCGGTCCGTCTGGGAACTGCCCGACGACCAGCGGCCCGTGCCCCTGGTCGTGATCGTCGACGAACTGGCAGAGCTGTACCTGACGGACGGCTCCCGCGAATCGCGGGATGAGGCCGAGCAGTGCGGAACGCTGCTGCTGCGCATCGCCCAGCTCGGCGCGGCCCTCGGCGTTCACCTGGTCATCGCCGGGCAACGGGTCGGCTCCGACATCGGCCCCCGCGTGACCGCGCTGCGTGCCCAGCTCGGCGGACGCGTCGCCCATCGCGTCCATGACGAGGCGTCGGCCGAGATGACCTTGGGCGACATAAACGCGGACGCCGTGGTCACCGCGCAGAACATCACCGAGGACGAACAGGGCGTGGCGGTGGTCGCCATGGGCGGCCGGTGGATGCGCGCACGCTCCCACCTGGTCAGCACCGCCGAGGCGGCTGAGGTCGGCAGGAGTGATCCGCCAGTGAACCCGTTCCTGACCCAACCCGACCCCGTGACATTCGAGAAAGGGGGAGTGGCGGCATGACACAGACACATATCTGGGTCATTGACTCATTCCTGTTCCTGTACGTCGTCCTCACTGCACGGTCCCGCGAAATCCGCGCGTATCAGGCAACGCTGATCGCGCTGTTCGGATTCCTTCTCGCCGGCACGCCATTCGCGTATCCCGTGTGGGCCGTCGTCCAGGCCATCGGAAGCCTCTTTTTCGGCTGACGCTGGAAAAGAACCAGGGGCGGCAAGAGGCCGCCTCGAAACCCCCTCGGAGGAGAAAAAGAAAATGAAGATCCGTCACAGCTTCGTCGGTGGCTCCGAAAAGCGGATGGCTGTGCGCGTTGCGGCGGCTGCGGTATCCGCGACGATGATTCTCGGCGGTGTTGGGCTCACGGCCCCGGCTGCCAGCGCCGCCGAAATGCCGTGCAAGCCTGGGGTCTAACGAAATTAATAGCAACGGCATCAATTTCCGTACCGGTGCCGGTACCGCCTACAAGTCTCGTGGCCTTCTCTACAAGGGTGACTGGGGAAAGAAGATAGGAGTCAAGGGGTCTTGGATTAAGTTGCGGCTCGGGCAGAAGTCGCGGACAGGGCTGCCCAAGAATTCAACCGGCTGGGTCGCCAAGCGTTACGCGTACGACTGCACGCCGATGCAGTACTGACCCGAAAATATGCCACCCCATCCGCTGAAAACAACCATGACCATCTGCGGATCCAGGAGATAAGAAATGCGCATCGTCACGCGTATTGCGGCGACTGCCGCGTCCACAGCCGTACTCCTCGGCGGCGCCGTGCTCACAGCCCCGCCCGCTTCGGCTGTTTCCCTGCCCAAGTCGTGCACCTGGGAATGGGCCTGGCCGCTGAAGCAGGAAGCCACCAGCGCTGTAAACCTGCGAAGCGGCCCCGGAACGAAGTACGCCTCTCTCGGAATCCTGTACAAGGGCGCTCGATTCACCGAGTACTGCAACAAGGATCACGACTGGAGCTACGGCAAGGTCACAAGCGGGCCGAACAACGGAAAAGTGGGCTGGGTCAAGACCGATTACGTTCGCTGGAACTAAGAGAGACAGCCCACCATTTGCCTCCTTTTCGGATGGCGCCGCAAAGGAAACTGTGAGGTAGTAAAAGGCTGCCTCAAAAACTCTCTCAAAGGAGAAAACAAATGAAGCTCCGCCAGAATGTCGCCCGCTCTCTCGCAGCAACCGCGCTCGGCCTGAGCGTCATTGCGGCCGGTATTGCCACCGCCCCGACCGCTTCGGCTGCCTCTCTGCCGAAGGGATGCATTCCGTCTGTCCAGATACCGAGTAAGACAACGAAAGCCGTGAACCTCCGCACCGGCCCCGGAACGAAGTACAAGTCACTCGGAATCCTGCCCAAGGGAACCCGATTCAACGATTCCTGCCTGACAAAGGATTTCCTTTGGTTTTACGGAAAGGTCGGAACTGGCGCCAACAAGGGTAAGAAGGGCTGGGTCTATGGGCGCTACATTAAGGCGACTGGAAGCTGACACCCCCAAACTTCCTTTCTGGCTTATCAAAGCCACGTCGCATCCATAGCTGAGACAAGCCAAAGCAGGAGTTGACCCATTGACCGCCGCGCCCATCCCTCGCGAAAGGGGGCCTCCCGTGTACCCGATATCCGATGAGGCGCGGCGCTCAGTACTCAATGAGGCTGAGCGTCTGCGCCTTCTTTCTTCCACCGAGCGCGACCTTATCCGGCTCGTCCACGAACCCGGATTCTCGCGCTGGCTCGAACAGATCAAATCCATTGGCGGCTGCGCTCACCCCATCTATCTCGCCGGGCACACCACGACTCGTGACGCGGTCACGGGTGAGGTGCTGCGGCACTACGACACCAGCGACGAACCCGGCGGCCGGATGCCGGTGCGCTGCCGCAACCGCCGTGAGACACGCTGCGAACCCTGCTCCTACCTGCACGCCGGCGACACGTTCCACCTGGTCCGCTCGGGCCTCCTGGGCGGCAAGGGCGTAGCGGACGGCGTCCGGCGTCACCCCCGGATCTTCGTCACCCTTACCGCCCCCTCGTTCGGCGCGGTGCACCGTGCCAGCGGCCCTGACGGCACCGTATGCCGTCCTCGACGAGACGGCGGCGCCTGCGAACACGGGCGGCCCCTCGGCTGCGGCCACAAGCACGCCGACACCGATTCTCTGGTGGGTCAGCCGCTGTGCCCGGACTGCTACGACTACGCCGGCCACGTCCTCTGGCACGCGAGTGCAGGCTCACTGTGGAATCGCTTCTGCCGCACGCTTCGGCGGCACTTGGCGACTGCCACAGGAATCACACAAACCCGTCTGCGAGAACACGTCACGGTCTCGTTCGCGAAAGTCGCCGAATACCAAAAGCGTGGGGCCGTCCATTTCCACGCGGTCGTCCGGCTCGACGGACCGGAAGGCCCTTCCTCGCCACCGCCATTGTGGGCCACAACAGAAATGCTCTCCGACGCGGTGTACTCGGCTGCGGCCTCGGTAGAGGTCCACACCCCCTATTCCCCGGCGACCGGTGAACGGGTCATCAAGTGGGGCGAACAGATCGACGTACACCCGATCCGCAGCGACGCATTCACCGAAACGGCGGTGACCGACAGCGCTGTTGCAGCCTACGTCGCGAAATACGTTTCCAAGAGCGTCGGCGACGCGGGCGGCATCGACTACCGCATTCAAGACTTCGACAGCATCCGCCTCGCCCCCGTGAACGCCCACCTGCGGGCGCTCATGACGGCCTGCTGGCACCTGGGCGGCCTACCAGAGCTGGAGGCGCTGAACCTCCGGGCCTGGGCTCACACACTCGGCTACCGGGGCCACGCCCTCACCAAATCCCGCCAGTACTCCACCACTTACGGAGCACTCCGCGCCGTTCGGGCGGAACACCAGGGCGGCGGCCTGGTCGTCCCGGACGATCGAGACACCGTTACCGATTCCGCATGGCGCTACGTCGGCTCCGGCCACTCCCCGGCCGAAGCAGACGTCGCGTACGGCATCGCCGAAGATCTCGCGGCCCTACGCGAAATCAGAAGAGAAATGATCGCCGAGGGATGGAAATATGCCGCGTAAAGGCCGTGCGGCACCGAGGTCACCTTTGATTGATATGGGTGAGACCCCCGGTATGCAGCCGGAGGTCTCGGAGGGGGCCTCAAAATTGGACGATTCTATCGACGAGTGGGTGAGTCATCAGCTCGAAGCATCTCCCGAATGGGATAGCGAAAAATGGGATCGAGTTGGACGCATCCTTGATGTTGAATTTACCCCGCCTGGAGGCTAGGAAGCCCACACTGGTGTCAGCCTTCGCGGATTAGGCACCTTGTTACCCTTTTCGCCCGGCTCCACCTTGATGGCGGAAAAGACCTCAAACAAAACCCTTCGCTTCTGTTCGAGATCGTATTCACCGCTCATCCATTTCCTCATCACGTCTGTTGGTGGCTCGTTTCCGTGCAAGGCATCCTGCTCAAAGCGTGCCTTCTCTCGTCGCAGCTTCTTTACTTCCTGCTCCAGTTTCGGGGCGAGGCGGTAAAACATCTCGTCGCTTATTTCATCTCCTTCCCATCGCTTCTCCAAGTGGGCTAGCTTGTCAGCCTTCTGCTTGAGTTGCCCCTCCAGGGGCCACGTAAGTGATGGAGCCTTGTAGGTCGCTTGTGCCTTTTTCAGCTTCGCTACCAGTAGCTTCGTAACCTGCTTGTCAACCATTGGGCCGGATATAGAGTTCTTCCGGCAGCTGGGGCAGGTGTAAACGTAGGGACTAGTCTTTGACTTAGCAGGGTTACCGCCCATCGGGGTATTGCAGAGTCGCAGTACCTTTGTCCCATCCTCTGCTTGGTCTTCCAAATACTTGTTGCAGCGAAGCAGGGTGCTGCATAGGTACTTGATTGTCTTCGGTACGCCGGTGATTCGAGCAGTCCCGGAACCGCGCGCCAAGTATGTGCTTCCGTCGCCGAATGTAGCGCATACTGCACGCCACTCTTCTGGGGTGCAGACGGTCTCCCACTTCCCGACAACCGGGGAGCCTATTGCATCTAGGACGAGCTCGCCTCGATTCGATCGATATCCGCAAACACGAGGAGCAGTCATCATTTGAGTGAGCGTCTGGGGTACGATTTTCCCGCCCCGAGTGCCGGTGAGGTTCCGAACCTCCGCCTCTGCGCACAAGGTACGAACTGCTTTCCCCTTGATGCGTTCCCTGATGGCCCACGCCAAATAGTCGGATTCGGAGGGCCGGAGTGTCTTGCGGTCGTCCTCCCAGCCGAACGGACGAGGGCCGCTGTGAGGTTCCCCGTCCAAGATGCGGTCCTGATGCCAGTCTCGAATTCTTCGCGCCTTCTTCAATGACTCGGCCTTGTTGACGACTGCCATAACGCCTGTCTTGATGATCTCACCTTCTTCGGTGAGATCCATTGGGCCTGATGGCGTGTAGAAGCGTCGCGACGGAATGATGGTCAGTGCGTCTACAAAATCTTCCCAGTCCCTTTGCGTTCGCTGAACGCGGTCTTGGTCGACACAGATCACACCGTCAATTCGATATCCGTCCTTGGTGTACCCGCGTCGAAGATCACGGAGCATTGTCACGAAGTCCGGACGGACCACGTCCCGCTTGGCGGCGGACAGGTCGTTGTCTGTGTAGCGGTGGACGATGATCGCCCCGTACCGGGCTGCATTCGTGTCGTTGCGGCGATGTTGGTTCGCCACCCCCTTCCCTGCTTTCCACGAGGAAGAGGCGGCGCGCTTCCCGTTGCGCTTGCGCCAGTCATCCGAGATGCGCGAGTAGGCCACCAGTAAAGGAGCGTCTGGGTGTACGCGGGCTAGATCTTCCGGTGATTCCAACCCTGGTGGCGTTCCCCTCAGCTCCAGGTCATCGGGGCCGGCCTGCTCTGCCTCCGGGTCGAAGACCCCTCCAACATCCGTCCTCAATGGTCACCTTCTCGTTGCGTGTGCGGGTTGGGCGAGCACTCCCGTCGTGCAACCATGCAGGTATGAACCGACTGGCTAACGCGCAGTCGCCGTACCTGCTCCAGCACGCCTCCAACCCGGTGGATTGGTGGCCATGGGGAGAGGAGGCGATGACGGAAGCTAAGCGACGGGACGTACCGATCCTGCTATCAGTGGGATACGCGTCCTGTCACTTATGTTTCTGATACTGTACTGGTGTCACGTGATGGCGCACGAGTCCTTCGAGGACCAGGAGACCGCCGACTACCTCAACGCCCACTTCGTCAACATCAAGGTCGACCGCGAGGAACGCCCCGACGTCGACGCCGTCTACATGGAAGCCGTCCAGGCGGCCACCGGCCAGGGCGGCTGGCCCATGACGGTGTTCCTCACCCCGGACGCCGAGCCCTTCTACTTCGGCACCTACTTCCCGCCCGCGCCCCGGCACGGCATGCCGTCCTTCCGGCAGGTCCTGGAGGGTGTGCGCGGCGCCTGGACCGACCGGCGGGACGAGGTCGCCGACGTCGCGGGGAAGATCACCCGGGACCTCGCCGGGCGGGAGATCTCCTACGGCGGCCCCGAGGCACCCGGCGAGCAGGAGCTCGCGCAGGCGCTGCTCGGGCTGACCCGGGAGTACGACCCGCGGCGCGGCGGGTTCGGGGGCGCCCCCAAGTTCCCGCCGTCCATGGTCATCGAGTTCCTGTTGCGCCACCATGCGCGGACGGGGGCCGAGGGTGCCCTGCAGATGGCGCAGGACACGTGCGAGCGGATGGCCCGGGGCGGGATCTACGACCAGCTCGGCGGCGGGTTCGCGCGCTACTCCGTCGACCGGGACTGGGTCGTGCCGCACTTCGAGAAGATGCTGTACGACAACGCCCTGCTGTGCCGTGTCCATGCCCACCTCTGGCGTGCCACCGCCCGCGGCGGAGCCGCTGATGGAGTCAGCGAACTCGCCCGCCGCGTCGCCCTGGAGACCGCCGACTTCATGGTGCGCGAACTGCGCACCGACGAGGGCGGCTTCGCCTCCGCGCTGGACGCGGACAGCGACGACGGGACGGGCAGGCACGTCGAGGGCGCGTACTACGTGTGGACCCCGCAGCAGCTTCGCGAGGTGCTCGGCGACGACGACGCCGAGCTTGCCGCCCGCTACTTCGGCGTCACCGAGGAGGGCACCTTCGAGCACGGCTCCTCCGTCCTCCAACTCCCGCAGCAGGACGAGCTGTTCGACGCCGAGAAGATCGGTTCCATCCGGCGGCGGCTGCTGGAGAAGAGAAGCGAACGTGCCGCCCCGGGCCGTGACGACAAGATCGTCGCCGCCTGGAACGGCCTCGCGATCGCCGCGCTCGCCGAGACCGGCGCCTACTTCGACCGCCCCGACCTCGTGGACGCCGCCCTCGCCGCCGCCGACCTCCTCGTCCGGCTGCACCTCGACGACGCCGCCCGCCTCGCCCGCACCAGCAAGGACGGCCACGTCGGCGCCAACGCGGGCGTGCTGGAGGACTACGCCGACGTGGCCGAGGGCTTCCTCGCGCTGGCCTCCGTCACCGGGGAGGGCGTCTGGCTGGACTTCGCCGGGTTCCTGCTCGACCACGTCCTCGCCCGCTTCGTCGACGAGGAGTCCGGGGCCCTCTACGACACCGCCGCCGACGCCGAGCGGCTGATCCGCCGCCCGCAGGACCCCACCGACAACGCCGCTCCCTCCGGTTGGAGCGCCGCTGCCGGTGCCCTGCTGAGCTACGCCGCCCAGACCGGCTCCGCACCGCACCGCACCGCCGCTCAGAGGGCGCTGGGCGTCGTCAAGGCCCTCGGCCCGCGCGTCCCCCGCTTCATCGGCTGGGGTCTGGCCGTCGCCGAGGCCAACCTGGACGGGCCGCGCGAGGTCGCGGTCGTCGGGCCGAGCCTCGACGACAAGGCCACGAAGACCTTGCACCGTACGGCACTTCTGGGCCCCGCCCCCGGAGCCGTCGTCGCCGTCGGGACTCCGGACAGTGACGAGCTCCCCCTCCTCGCCGACCGGCCCCTGGTCGGCGGTGAACCGGCCGCGTATGTCTGCCGTAACTTCACGTGTGACGCCCCGACGACCGATCCTGAGCGGCTGCGTACGGCGCTGAGGAGCTGAGCAGCCGCGACGGAGGCCCGAAAGGTGCTGTTCCGCGCTGGTCCGTGTGCCCAAATTGGGCGTGTGTTCGGATAGATCGCGCTTTCCACCGCACCGTTCCGAAACAAGCTATTTATCGGAACAGCCCTCGCGCTTCACAGTTCCCCCCTAATCTCTGCACAGTGACGCGACGGTTGTGACACACCGTCGCGCCAGGGGGCATTGGGGATCTGGGGGGATCTGTTTGTTGACGTCTGTCTTCATAGCCGTCGTCTCGCTGGCCTTGTTCTGGATGGCGGCCTTCACCTTGTGGTGGCAGATGCACGCGTGGCGTACGCCCGAGGTGCTCGCCTCCACCCGGTTCAGCAGACCGGACGGCGGCGAGCACGTCTCGTTCTCGCTGCTGTTGCCGGCCCGGCACGAACAGGCCGTGCTGGACCACACCATCCAGCGGCTGCTGGAGTCGACCCACACCGACTTCGAGATCATCGTGATCGTCGGGCACGACGACCCGGAGACCACCGAGGTCGCCGAGCGGGCCGCCGCCCGGGACCCACGGGTCCGGGTCGTCGTCGACACCCACGAGAAGAAGAACAAGCCGAAGGCCATGAACACGGCACTGCCGCACTGCCGCGGCGATGTCGTCGGGGTCTTCGACGCCGAGGACCAGGTCCACCCGGAACTCCTCGCGCACGTCGACCACGCGTTCCGCACGACAGGGGCGGACGTGGTCCAGGGCGGGGTCCAGCTCATCAACTTCCACTCCAGCTGGTACAGCCTGCGCAACTGCCTGGAGTACTTCTTCTGGTTCCGCTCCCGGCTGCACCTGCACGCGCAGAAGGGGTTCATCCCGCTCGGCGGCAACACCGTCTTCGTACGGACCGATGTGCTCAGGGAGGCCCACGGCTGGGATCCCGACTGCCTCGCCGAGGACTGCGATCTGGGCGTGCGGCTGTCCAGCGTCGGCAAGAAGGTCGTCGTCGCCTACGACTCCGACATGGTGACCAAGGAGGAGACGCCCGGCAGCCTGATGTCGCTGCTGAAGCAGCGCACCCGCTGGAACCAGGGCTTCCTGCAGGTCTACCGGAAGAAGGACTGGAAGCAACTGCCCACCTTCGGCCAGCGGTTGCTCGCCCGCTACACCCTCACCACACCGTTCCTCCAGGCCTTCACCGGCCTGATCATCCCGCTCAACGTGGCGATCGCCCTGTTCCTGGACGTACCGGTGAGCATCGCGTTCATCACCTTCCTGCCGGCCGTCACCGCGCTCGTCACCTTCGTCTTCGAGGTCGTCGGACTGCACGACTTCGGCAAGCAGTACGGGCTGCGCGTGCGCTTCGTCCACTACCTGAAGCTCATCGTGGGCGGCCCCTTCTACCAGGTCCTCCTCGCCGGGGCCGCCGTCCGCGCCGTGTGGCGTGAGCAGCGCGGCCGCAACGACTGGGAGTTGACCACGCACGTCGGCGCGCATCTCACCTCCGCCGACGTGCCCCGCGACCTCCGAGAGGACGTCCCTGCGTGACCTCCACCCTTCCCGCGGTGACCCCTGCGAAGGTCCCCGCGCAGCGGCAGCCTGCGCCTGAGACGCGTTCGGCCGGCCGAACGACCCCGCCGGCGCGACTGCGTGCGTCCCGGCCCGACCTGATCCTGTGCGGCGCGCTCCTCGTGGCGATCCTCGTCGTGCAGGGCTGGAACATCGCCGACTACCCCACCCTCAGCGACGACGAGGGCACCTACCTCGCCCAGGCCTGGGCGGTCCAGGAGGGCCGGGGACTGGCCCACTACACGTACTGGTACGACCATCCGCCCCTCGGCTGGATCCAGATAGCCCTGCTGACCTGGATACCCGCCGCGCTCAGCCCCGAGTCGATGACCGTCGGCACCATGCGTGCCGCGATGCTCGTCATCAGCGCGGTCAGCGCGGTCCTCGTCTACGTGCTCGGGCGGCGGCTGTCCCTGCCGCGCTGGGCGGCCGGGCTCGGCATGGTCCTGTTCGGGCTGTCGCCCCTGTCGGTCGTCCTGCAGCGGGAGATCTTCCTCGACAACCTCGCGGTGATGTGGACGCTCCTCGCCTTCGCGCTCGCCGCCTCCCCGAGCCGCCACCTGTGGCACCACTTCGGCGCCGGGATCGCCGCCGCCACGGCCGTGCTGACCAAGGAGACGATGATCTTCGTCCTCCCCGCGGTCCTCATCACCATGTGGCGGCACAGCCACCGCGACACCCGCAAGTTCGCCCTGACCGGCGCCGTCACCGCCTGCGCGCTGATCGGCCTGTCCTACCCCCTGTTCGCCCTGCTCAAGGGCGAGCTGTTCCCGGGCAGCGGGCATGTCTCGCTCTGGGACGGCATCAAGTACCAGATGACCAGACCCGGTTCGGGATTCATCCTCGACCAGGGCTCCGGCTCCCACGGCGTTCTGGAGTCGTGGCTCTACTACGACCGCGTCCTCATCGTCGGCGGCCTCGCGGGCGCGCTGCTGCTCCTGGTCACCTGGCGCTGGTCGGTGACCGCCCGCGCGCTGGCCGGACCGTCGTTCGCGGTGGCGATCCTCGCCCTGGTGGCCATGCGCCCCAGCGGCTACCTGCCCGCGATGTACGTCATCCAGGCGCTGCCGTTCCTCGCTCTCGTCCTCGCCGGAGGAGCGGCCTCCGTCGCCCACGCCGTCCTGCGGCGACGGCGCTCCGAAGCCGAGCAGCGGTATGTCACCGGCGGCCGGTACGCGCTCGCGGCCGTCCTCGCGATCGCCGCCGGCGCCTATGTCGTCCCGCGTTGGTACGAGGGCGCCCGCACCGCCGTGACCACCGACGCCAACGCGCCCTACCGGGCCGCCTCGAAGTGGCTGGCCACCGAGGTGGAGGACCCGAAGGACACCCGGGTGCTCGTCGACGACGCGCTGTGGCTGGACCTGGTGCACGCCGGGTACAAGCCCGGGCTCGGCGCCATCTGGTTCTACAAGGCCGACCTCGACCCGGCCGTGACGAAGACGATGCCGCGCGGCTGGAAGGACCTGGACTACGTCGTCGCCTCGCCGACGGTACGGCGGGACGCGGTCGACCTGCCGGGTGTCAAGGCGGCCATGGAGCACTCGAAGCCGGTCGCCGTGTTCGGCCGCGGCGAGGACCGGATCGAGATCCGGCAGATCCAGACAGCCCCCGGAGGCGTGCGATGAGCCAGGAATACACCGCCCCCGGCGAGCTGGGTGATCCGTCCGTAGAGGCCGTGGAGGTACCCGAGCCGGGCGCCGTCACCATCGTCGTACCGACCTTCAACGAGTCGGCGAACGTACGGCGGTTGCTGCAGCAGATCACCGAGTCGGTGCCGTCCCGGCTGCCCTGCGAGGTCGTCTTCGTGGACGACTCCACCGACGACACCCCGCAGGTCATCAAGGAGGCCGCGCAGGACTGCCCGTTCCCGGTCACCGTCATCCACCGGGACGAACCCGTCGGCGGGCTCGGCGGCGCGGTCGTCGAGGGCATGAAGGCGGCCGGGTCGGACTGGATCGTCGTCATGGACGGCGACTGCCAGCATCCGCCGTCCCTCGTCCCGGAGTTGGTCGCCACCGGCGAGCGCGCGAACGCCGGGCTCGTCGTCGCCTCCCGGTACATCAAGGGCGGCAGCCGGGCCGGACTCGCGGGCAGCTACCGCGTGGCCGTGTCGCGGGCGGCGACCTGGCTGACCAAGTCCCTGTTCCCGCGCCGGCTGAACGGCATCAGCGACCCGATGAGCGGCTTCTTCGCGATCCGCCGCAGCGACATCACCGCCGAGGCGCTCAAGCCGCTGGGCTACAAGATCCTGCTGGAGCTGGCCGTGCGGAGCCGCCCGCGGGCGGTCACCGAGGTGCCGTTCGTGTTCCAGGAGCGGTTCGCGGGGGAGTCCAAGTCCACGGCGGCGGAGGGGCGGCGCTTCCTGCGGCACCTCGCCGGGCTGCGTACGGCCGACCCGCTGGCCCGGATGGTGGTGTTCGGGCTGATCGGGCTCACGGGCTTCGTGCCGAACCTGGCCGCCCTGTGGGCGATGACGCAGGCGGGCCTGCACTACCTGCCCGCGGAGATCGTCGCCAACCAGTTCGGCGTGGCCTGGAACTTCCTGCTCATCGAGAAGCTGCTGTTCCGTCACCGTCGCCGGCACCGCCACTGGGCCGACCGCACCGCCCGGTTCGCGCTGCTCGCCAACGCCGACCTGGTGCTGCGCATCCCGTTGATCGCGCTGCTGGTGGGGCAGTTCGGGCTGGCCGTGCTGCCCGCGACCGCGCTGGCCCTCGTCATCACCTTCGTCCTGCGCTTCGTCGGTACGGAAGCGCTGGTCTATCTGCCGCGCAGGAGCCGTACAGCAAGGAGTACCGCATGAGATCCGGACGGAGAACGGCCCTCCTGGCCGTCATGAGCCTCACCGGGGCCCTGGTCCTCACCTCACCTCAATCCGCCTCCGCCGCCAACCTCATCAAGAACCCCGGGTTCGAGACGGAGGGCACCGGTGACATGCCGTACTGCTGGCAGAAGTCCGGCTGGGGCGACAACGACTTCACCTTCACCACGACCGCCGACGCCCACTCCGGCGGCAAGGCGATGAAGGTCGAGCTGACCCGCCGCGTCGACGGCGACCGCAAGGCACTGATCACCGAGTCTGCCGACTGCGCGCCCGTGGTGACCGTCGGCAAGCAGTACGACCTGTCCCTCTGGTACAAGACGACCACACCGGACGCCAACGTCACCCTCTTCCGGCACGACACCACGAAGGGCTGGCAGTACTGGACCGACCTCAAGACGCTGGAGATGGCGGGGACATGGACCCAGGCGTCCGTCCGAACCCCCGAGATCCCGCCCGGCACCGACCGCATCAGCTGGGGCGTCTCCGTCTACGGCACCGGCTCGGCCACCACCGACGACTACACCATGGAACAGGTCGCCGACCCGGTCCCGCCCCCGGTGTGCACCGGCACGGCGGACGAGTGCGCCAACGGCAAGTGGGACGTCCTGCCCACGAAGAACCCCGTCCGCTCCATGCACTCCGTCGTCCTGCACAACGGCAAGGTGCTGCTGATCGCCGGCTCCGGCAACGACCCGGAGAAGTTCGCGGCGGGCACGTTCACCAGCGCGGTCTACGACCCGCAGAACGGCACGTACAAGCAGATCCCCACGCCCAAGGACATGTTCTGCGCCGGGCACGTCCAGCTCGACGACGGGCGGGTGCTCGTGATGAGCGGCAACAAGGGCTATCCGTCGGCGGACGGCACGATCGGCTACCAGGGCTACAAGGACTCGTACGTCTTCGACCCGGTCACCGAGACCTACAGCAAGACGAACGACATGAACGACGGCCACTGGTACCCGTCGGCCACGATCCTCGGCAACGGTGACGTGATCTCCTTCGGCGGGCTGAAGGAGGACTCGACCGGTTCGGTGGCCGCCGAACTGTGGTCGGACGCCGAGCAGAAGTGGCTCGAACTGTGGAAGGTCAAGCAGACCTGGTCGTACTGGGGCCTGTACCCGTCGATGATCCTGATGCAGGACGGCCGCCTCTTCTACTCGGGCAGCCATGTCTTCGGCAACAACATCCCCGGCACCGGGTCGGCGATCTACGACTACGACGCCAACACCGTCACCCAGGTCCCCGGGCTCCAGAAGAAGGACGAGCGCGACCAGTCCGCGAGCGTGCTGCTGCCCCCGGCCCAGGACCAGAAGGTCCTCACGATCGGCGGCGGCAACATCGACTCCAACCCGGACGCGAACCGCCTCACCGACGTCATCGACCTCAAGCAGCCCAACCCGTCCTACGTGGCCGGACCGCCGCTTCCGCAGGGCCAGGTCGATTTCGGCAACGGCAAGGTTCCCCAGACCGGCGCCCAGGGCAAGATGTACCCCTCCGTGGTGCTGCTGCCCGACGGCAAGGTCCTGGAGACGGGCGGCGCGCTGCACAACCGGGCCGACCCGGTCTACGAGACGTCGCTGTACGACCCGGCGACCAACACCTTCGACCCGGTGACGCCCGACCCGGAGGAGCGCGGCTACCACTCCTCCGCCTTCCTCCTGCCCGACGGCCGCGTCATGACCACCGGCGACAACCCGGGCAACGGTTCCTGGAACCACGACGTGTCGGTCTACACCCCGCCCTATCTCCTCAAGGGCGAGCGCCCGAAGATCACGTCGCTCATCGACACCGAGTGGACGTACGGCGACACCCAGCGGATCACCGTCGACCGGCCCATCGCCAAGGCCGAGCTGATCCGCCCGGCCGCCGTCACCCACTCCTCCGACCCCAACCAGCGCTTCGTCGACCTGCCGCTGTCGGTGGACGGGAACAACGTCGACCTGAACGTGACGAGCAACCCCAATCTGGCCCCGCCCGGCTGGTACATGCTGTTCGCGGTCGACGCCAACGGGGTCCCGTCGGTCGCCGAGTGGGTGCACCTCCAAGGCCCGCAGGCCCTGTCCGCCACGGACGCCTCACCGCACGTCCATGACTTCGCCGACGACCTCAAGGGCAAGGTCACGGGACCCGGCAAGAAGCGCACGTCCCAGAAGGTCAGCCCGACCGTCTCCGGCTGCGACCGCCACTACGGCTCCGCCAACGTCTGCGTGCCGACCGACTTCCCGCCGGGCGTGAAGGCGACGACGAAGGCCCGCTGCGACTGGCTGAAGCAGAACGACTACGGCCGTCTGAAGGTCAACGGCAAGGACGACCCGCTGCGGCTGGACACGAACAGGGACGGAATCGCCTGCGGGAAGGGTGAGGTGACGAAGCGATAGCCTCAGCCCGCGTAGTCGGCGAGGGCGCGCTCCACGATGGCCACCAGCTGTTCGTGGTGCGCGCCCTTCCAGTACGCGCGCCCGCACCGGGTGCACTGCGCGAAGACGTCGTACGACCGCTGCGTGCCGCCCTCCAACTGGTCCGCCACCTCGTCCTTGGTGGCGTCCTTGAGCAGGCCGTTGCAGGCGCTGCACCGGGTCCAGGGGCGCAGCTCGGGGCGGAACCGGTCGAGGACGTCGCGCAGTTGGTCCTCGGGGCGGGTGCTGTAGACGTAGGCGCCGGCCCACAGTTCGCGGCGGCGCAGCAGGCCCCGGTCGCGGCTGAGCATGACCCGCTTCTCGGCGGCCGAGCGGGCGGCGAGCGCCGGGTCGCCGATGTCCGTCGACTCGTACGCCGTGTCCACGCCGAGCAGGCGCAGGCGGCGGGCGAGGGTGCCCAGGTGGACGTCGAGCAGGAAGCGCAGGGGAGCGCCGGGCACCCGCTGGGGGCGCTCGACGGGCCGTACCGTCACGGACTCGCCCGCCGCCGGGACGTGTGACACCGGCACCCGGCGGCCGTCCACGACCAGGGTGCCGACCTCGGTCAGGGGGACGCCGAGGGACTCGACGACATGGCCGAGGGTGGAGACGCCGTCGGTGGCGAGCGGAGTGGCGCCCGAGCGCCTCGCGTCGGGGACGAACAGGTGCAGCTCGGGGGCGAACTCGACGTGGATCTCGGGACCGTTCACCCGGCCAGCATGTCACGGCCCGGGGTTCGCGCCTCAGGTGTTCTTCTCGGGAAGGCCGTGTGCGATGACGCCCAGGGCGCGGTCGAGGAGGTCGTGGAGGTCGTCCTGGAAGTCGTTCTCGGCCCAGTACAGGGAGATCTCCGTGAGGCCGCCGACGAGGGACATCGTGTAGACCCGCGCCTCCAGGCTGTCCGGTTCCAGGCCGGTGCGCGCGGCGACGGCGTCGGCGAGCATCCGGCCGGTGACGGACATGCTCTCCATCATCCGGGCACGCACCGCCGGGACCTGGGCCAGCAGGTGCGACCGCAGCCGGGTGATCTCGGGCTCCTCCCGCATTCCGGCGCTGATGGCCAGTTTCATGACGTACCGCAAGGACTCCGGCCACGGCTCGTCCGCCGGCCGCTTGCGTAGTTCCTCCATCAGGATCGGGTCGTGCTCGTCCGTCAGGACGATGTCCTCCTTGGTGGGGAAGTAGCGGAAGACGGTGCTCGGGGAGACCTCGGCACGCTCCGCGATCTGCTCGACCGTGGTGGCCTCGTACCCCTGCTCCTCGATCAGGGCGTAGGTCGCGTCCCGGATGGCGATCCGGGTCTTGATCTTCTTGCGCTCCCGCAGGCTGAGATGGCGTGCGGCCTGTGGAACAGGGGTTGGTGCCGTGGTCATGTCGCTCATTGTCGGCCATGGGCCTCCTGGGCGGCCACGGCCGCGGCGGCGTCCCCTTGCCGCTCGGTGGGCCGCGTGTTCGGCAGCAGCAGTGCCGTCAGCGCCGCCGTCACCAGGGCGGCGATGCCGCAGACGACGAGGACCGTGGCCATGCCGTCCACGTACGCGGCGTCGGCGGAGCGGGCGAGCGCGGGCAGGCCGAGCTGCTCGGCGACGGCATGGGCGCCGCTGAGCGAGTCACGCGCCGCCTCCGCGGCCGCCCCCGGCAGGCCACCGGTGTCGATCCGGTCCCTGTAGGCGTCCGCGACCAGGCTCCCCAGCAGCGCGATGCCCACGGCGCCGCCGACCTGGCGCAGGGTCATCAGCAACCCCGAGCCGCTGCCCGCCCGCTCGGCCGGGATGCCGCCGAGCGCCGCGTCCATCGCCGGCACCATCGCCAGTCCGAAGCCCAGGCCCGCGATCGTCAGCCACAGCGCGGTGAAGCCGTAGCCGCTGCCGGTCTCGGTGCGCGAGCCGAGCAGGGCGGCGAAGCACAGCACCACCAGGCCGGTGGTGACCACCGGGCGCGGCCCCACGCGGTGGACGAGAGCGGTGCTCAGCCGCGCGGACACCATGAGCCCGCCCATCATCGGCAGCAGTCTGAGCCCGGTGCCGAACGCGTCGCCGCCGACGACCTCCTGGAGATACGCCGGCAGCATGAACAGCAGCCCGGCGAAGACGAAGGTGCCGAGCGTCGCGGCCAGGCTGTTGAACAGGAACCCGCGGTGCGCGAGCAGTTCCAGGTCGAGCATGGGGCGTACGGCCCGCCGCTCCCGCAGCACCAGCCCGGCGAGCAGCACCACGGCCACCGCGAACGAGCCCACCACCACGGCACTGCCCCAGCCGTGCTCGGGCGCCTCGATGATGCCGAAGACCAGGGCGCCCAGCCCCAGCGCGCTGAACGCGGTGGACAGCGCGTCGACCCGGGGCGAGGAGGGGTCGCGGGACTCGGGCAGCAGGAAGAGGCAGGCGAGGATGCCCACGGCGGCCATCGGGACGTTGATCAGGAAGATCGAGCCCCACCAGTAGTGGTCGAGCAGCAGCCCGCCGACGAGCGGCCCGAGCGGCATCCCCGCGGCCATGGAGGCGGTCACCGCGGCGACCGCCTTGCCGCGCTCCTCCTCGCCGAACATCGACGGCAGCACGGACAGGCCGAGCGGGATGATCAGCGCCGCCCCGAGCCCCATCACGGAGCGGGCCGCGATGACCAGCCCCGGGGTGTCGACGAGGGTGCCGAACACGGAGCCGGCGAGGAAGACGAGCAGCCCCGCGATCAGCATCCGGCGCCGCCCGAAGCGGTCGCCGAGCAGGCCGGCGGGGAGCATCAGCGCCGCGAACACGACGACGTACGAGTCGACGATCCACTGCAGCTCGCCGCTGCTGGCCTGAAGCTGTCCGGCCATCGTGGGCAGCGCCACGTTCAGGATCGTCAGGTCGAAGCCGAGCGTGAGCATGCTCGCGACCAGGGCGCCGAGGGCCCACCAGCGGCGAGGGTCGGTGCGGAGCGCGTCCCGCTGAGTGACAGTAACCATGAAATGAGAGTAACTCCCAAAAGAGTGGCGCTGTCAATCGGTTGGCGCATGGAGGGCGGCGCATGGAAGTCGGCGCAGGAACGTCGGCGTACGCGAAAGGGCCACGGCTCGGAAGCCGTGGCCCTTCGGTGTGCTGGAGCGGCTACGCGTGCTGGTACGCCACCAGCGAGATCCCGACGTAGTGCGTGATGAAGGCCGCCAGCGTCAAGGAGTGGAAGACCTCATGGAAGCCGAACCAGCGCGGTGACGGGTTCGGACGCTTGATGCCGTAGATGACGCCGCCCGCGCTGTAGAGAACGCCGCCGACGATCACCAGGACCAGGACCGCGATGCCGCCGGTGCGCATGAAGTCCGGCAGGAAGAAGACGGCCGCCCAGCCCATCGCGATGTAGCAGGGGGTGTACAGCCAGCGCGGGGCGCCCACCCAGAACACCCGGAAGACGATCCCCGCGGCGGCCGCGGCCCAGATGCCCCACAGCAGCCACTGGCCCTTGGCCCCCGGCAGGAGCAGCATCGTCAGCGGCGTGTACGTGCCCGCGATGATCAGGAAGATGTTGGCGTGGTCCAGGCGGCGCAGGACGCCGTCCATGCGCGGGCTCCAGTTGCCCCGGTGGTAGAGCGCGCTCACGCCGAACAGCAGACAGGCCGTGAGAGCGAAGATCCCGCAGGCGAGACGGCCTCGCGGCGAGTCCGCGAGTGCGGTGAGCACCAGGCCCGCGACGAGTACGGCCGGGAACATGCCCAGATGCAGCCAGCCCCGGAGCTTGGGCTTGATCTCCTCGGTGAGGTGGTGGGCGTGGTGCGCGATCTGGTGAGGCAGGGAGGGCGCGGCGGAACCGCGGCCGGCGGCCGGCGTGTCCGAGGGCGCGTCGGGGACGGGCGCAGTCATGTCAGGCATCGTACCTACGGAGCAGTAAGTTACGTATCAGAGTGGCCAGATGAACGCATGGAAGTGGCCATCGTCTCACGGGGTACTCGGAAGCGGCACACCCCGGGTGAACCCCTGGTGACGCATCGAAAACATCAGGATGAGTGGCGATGCTCACGCCGCTCACCTGTGACGCCCTCTGGACATATGCGCAGAGGCGTCGGATGATCAAATGAGTGCGGTCGGCACCGGATGAGCGCGGGAAGATCCAGTCAGCGCGGCATCCGGGTCGCGGCCCCCACGGGGCATACAAGGGCATATTCAGGACAAAATCCCTCACTTAGGAGCAACCGTGGCGCGCGACATCGCGGCTCCCCCCGTCGTTCCCACAAACCACCGGGCACTCGTCTCGTGGGTGAACGAGATCGCCGAACTGACCCAGCCGGACAACGTGGTCTGGTGTGACGGATCCGAGGCCGAGTACGAGCGTCTGTGCGAGGAGCTCGTCGCGAAGGGCACCTTCCGCAAGCTCGACCCGATCAAGCGCCCCAACTCGTACTACGCGGCCTCCGACCCGACCGACGTCGCGCGCGTCGAGGACCGGACCTTCATCTGCTCCGAGAAGGAGGAGGACGCCGGCCCGACGAACCACTGGATGGACCCCGCCGAGATGCGCGAGGTCTTCTCCGGCGAGAAGGGCGTCTTCCGCGGCTCGATGCGCGGCCGGACCATGTACGTCGTCCCGTTCTGCATGGGCCCGCTCGGCTCGAAACTCTCCGCGATCGGCGTCGAGATCACCGACTCCGCCTACGTCGCGGTCTCCATGCGCACGATGACCCGTATGGGCCAGGCCGTCCTCGACGAGCTCGGCGAGGACGGCTTCTTCGTGAAGGCCGTGCACTCCGTCGGCGCCCCACTGGAGGAGGGCCAGGAGGACGTCCCCTGGCCCTGCAACCAGACCAAGTACATCTCCCACTTCCCGGAGACCCGCGAGATCTGGTCCTACGGCTCCGGCTACGGCGGCAACGCCCTGCTCGGCAAGAAGTGCTACGCCCTGCGCATCGCCTCCGTCATGGCCCGCGACGAGGGCTGGCTCGCCGAGCACATGCTGATCCTCAAGCTCACCCCGCCGCAGGGTGAGTCCAAGTACGTCGCCGCGGCCTTCCCCTCCGCCTGCGGCAAGACCAACCTCGCCATGCTGGAGCCGACGATCTCCGGCTGGACGGTGGAGACGATCGGCGACGACATCGCCTGGATGCGCTTCGGCGAGGACGGCCGCCTGTACGCCATCAACCCCGAGGCCGGCTTCTTCGGCGTCGCGCCCGGCACCGGTGAGCACACCAACGCCAACGCGATGAAGACGCTGTGGGGCAACTCGGTCTTCACCAACGTGGCGCTGACCGACGACAACGACGTCTGGTGGGAGGGCATGACGGAGGAGACCCCGGCCCACCTGACGGACTGGAAGGGCAACGACTGGACGCCGGACAGCGAGACCCCGGCCGCCCACCCCAACGCCCGCTTCACCGTCCCCGCCGCGCAGTGCCCGATCATCGCGCCCGAGTGGGAGGACCCCAAGGGCGTGCCGATCTCGGCGATCCTGTTCGGCGGGCGCCGCGCCACCGCCGTACCGCTGGTGACGGAGTCCTTCGACTGGAACCACGGCGTGTTCCTCGGCGCCAACGTGGCGAGCGAGAAGACCGCCGCCGCCGAGGGCAAGGTCGGCGAGCTGCGCCGCGACCCGTTCGCGATGCTGCCGTTCTGCGGCTACAACATGGGCGACTACATGGGCCACTGGGTCGACGTCGCCAAGGGCAAGGACCAGGCGAAGCTCCCGAAGATCTACTACGTCAACTGGTTCCGCAAGAACGACGAGGGCACGTTCGTCTGGCCCGGCTTCGGCGAGAACAGCCGCGTCCTGAAGTGGATCGTCGAGCGGCTGGAGGGCAAGGCGGAGGGCGTCGAGACCCCGATCGGCATCCTGCCGACCAAGGAGGCCCTCGACACCGACGGCCTCGAACTGTCGGAGTCCGAGTTGGGCTTCCTCCTCACCGTCGACAAGGAGGTCTGGCGCGAGGAGGCCGCGCTCGTCCCCGAGCACCTCAACACCTTCGGCGACCACACGCCCAAGGAGCTGTGGGACGAGTACCGCGCACTGGTGCAGCGCCTGGGCTGAGCACCGCCCCCCAAGACGCCGCGGCCGGCTCCGAGAGTGCCCTGACCAGCAACATCGTCACGGCCGGCCGCGGTGACCGCACCACAGACCGGCGAGGTTCCGTACAACGGCGTGCGGAGCTGTGGGCCTGTCGCCGCGCCCCGTCCGCCCCGACGGTGGCCGCGGCGACAGGCCCTCGCCTGTGCCGAGCGTGACCAGCCACAGACAGTCGACCTGCACCCGCCCTCGGCTCAAGCCGGCGCGGTGCTGTGGCGCCCGGTCCGCGCGTCGCTGCGGGTGCACGCGGACCGGGGCCGTTCAGGGGGAGTCGGCCGCTGTCAGCCGACGCCGGTCAGTTCCTGCGGCTCGGCCTGCGCGGCGGCGTGCGCGTCCATGCGCTCGGCGGCGAGGATCGCCACGGCGGTGTCCGCACGCGACGCCGCGACCACCAGAGCCCGCCCCGCGAGGGCATGCGCCCGGTGATGCAGTGCCGAGAGCTTCGGCCGGCCGCCGGAGACCACCGCGCGGGCGGGCGTACGTCCTCCCCGCAGCCGGGCCACCTGGGCGGCGAGCCGTTCGGCCGCGGTGTCCAGGTCCTCGGAGGGCGCCGCCGCGCGCAGCTCGTCCGTGACGGCCAGCAGTGCCGCGAGGTGGCCCGCGAGCTGGATGTCCAGCTCCTCCTCGCGCGACCGGTGGGGGAAGTCGGGGGTGGTGCCGGCCATCGTGCTGTGGACCGACTTGGTGCGGATCGGTTCGTACATGGGGATGGCCTCCTGTGCGCTGACAGGAAGCCATCCTAGCTTAGATTTCGTCTAAAGTTGAGCCGTTCACAAGACAGGACTGACCGCACACGCAGGGTGAGTGCCGGGCCGACCGCCGGGGTGGGTTGGTCAGGGCTGGCTGTACCCGTCGAGGAACCGCCCGATCCGTCCCATCGCGTCCCGCAGGTCCGTGACCGTCGGCAGGGTCACCACGCGGAAGTGGTCGGGCTCGGTCCAGTTGAACCCGGTGCCCTGGACGACCATGATCTTCTCGCGCCGCAGCAGGTCCAGGACGAGCTGCCGGTCGTCCTTGATCTTGAACGCCTTGGGGTCGAGGCGCGGGAAGAGATACAGCGCCCCCTTCGGCCGTACGCAGCTCACGCCCGGGATCTGCGTCAGCAGTTCGTACGCGGTGTCCATCTGCTCCTTCAGCCGCCCGCCGGGCAGTACGAGGTCGTTGATGGACTGCCGTCCGCTCAGCGCCGCCACGACACCGTGCTGACCGGGCATGTTCGCGCACAGCCGCATGTTCGCGAGGATGGTGAGGCCCTCGATGTAGGAGTCGGCGTGGGCGCGGGGGCCCGAGATCGACATCCAGCCCACCCGGTAGCCGGCGACCCGGTAGGCCTTGGACATGCCGTTGAAGGTGAGGGTGAGCAGATCGGGGGCGATCGCGGCGGTGGGGGTGTGCGTGGCGCCGTCGTACAGGATCTTGTCGTAGATCTCGTCCGAGCAGACGAGGAGGTTGTGCCGCCGGGCGATGTCCGTCAGCCCCCGCAGCATGGCCTCGTCGTACACGGCCCCCGTCGGGTTGTTGGGGTTGATGATGACGATGGCCTTGGTGCGGTCGGTGACCTTGCGCTCGATGTCGGCGAGGTCGGGCATCCAGTCGGACTGCTCGTCGCACCGGTAGTGCACGGCGGTGCCGCCGGAGAGGGAGACGGCGGCGGTCCACAGCGGATAGTCCGGGGTGGGGACCAGCACCTCGTCCCCGTCGTCGAGCAGCCCCTGCATCGCCATGACGATCAGCTCGGAGACGCCGTTGCCGATGAAGACGTGCTCGACGTCGGTCTCGATGCCCAGGGTCTGGTTGTGCATGACGACGGCCCGGCGTGCCGCGAGCAGCCCCTTCGCGTCGCCGTACCCATGCGCCGTGGACACGTTCCGGAGGATGTCCTCCAGGATCTCGGGCGGACACTCGAAGCCGAACGCGGCCGGATTGCCGGTGTTCAGCTTGAGGATCCGATGCCCCGCCGACTCGAGCCGCATCGCCTCCTCGAGCACCGGGCCCCGGATCTCGTAACAGACGTTGGCGAGCTTGGTCGACTGGATCACCTGCATGTCAAGGAGCTTACGGCCGCGTAACGCGCGGCGGGTCGTGTTTTCCGCCACGTGAGACGCACTGGTTTGCGCCGTTGTCGCCCGAGTGGCCCCTTGGGTCTCGTCTGTCCCGCCCGAAGGGAGTGCCTGTGGTGATCCCATCCCTCTCCCGTGAACGTCCTGCGCCGACGCCCCGGTGCCTCTCACCCTCCGTGATAGGGAAAGCCCTACGGCCTGAACTCGCCGGTAATCAACTCCTTGTCCGCATCCCCCTCGTGCGTGAGAATGCGCATGACAAAAGTGCGGGTGACCGGAGATTCTTCGGTCACCCTCCTCGTATGAGGGGACCCCCACATGAGAAAACCTCTCGGCGCCGCCCTCCTCGCCCTGGCGATAGCCGGGGCCGGCGCCGCACCCGCGGTCGCGGCTCCCGTGGAGCCTGCCGGGTCGTTCGGCAAGAGCGTGGACACGGACACGGCGCTGTCCACCGTCACGGACGCCGTCACCTCCACCGCGGCGAGCCTCGACCAGGTCCTGAACCCCTCGGTTCGGGCGGTCAACTTCGCGGGAACCGTCTCGCTCAGCAACTGCTCCGGCTCGGTCGTCCGCTTCCCGGACTCCGAGGACAACGACCCGGCGCTGGTCATGTCCAACGGCCACTGTCTGGAGACCGGCATGCCGGGACCCGGCCAGGTCGTCGTCGACCGGGCCTCCAGCCGGACCTTCGGTCTGCTCAACGCCTCCGGCAACCGGGTCGGCACCCTGCGCGCCAGCAAGATCGCCTACGGCACGATGACCGACACGGACGTGGCGATCTATCAGCTCACCACCACATACGCGCAGATCAAGAGCTCGTACGGCATCAACGCCCTGACCATGGCCGACACCCACCCGGTCGCCGGCACCGCCATCACCGTCGCCTCCGGCTACTGGAAGCGGCTGTACAACTGCAACATCGACGGGTTCGCCTACCGCCTCAAGGAAGGCAACTGGACCTTCAAGGACTCCGTCCGCTACACCTCCGCCTGCAACACCATCGGCGGCACCTCCGGCTCCCCGGTCATCGACCAGGCCACCAACAAGGTCGTCGCCGTCAACAACACGGGCAACGAGGACGGCCAGCGCTGCACGGTCAACAACCCGTGCGAGGTGGACGAGAGCGGCAACGTCACCGTCCGCCAGGGCATCAACTACGCCCAGCAGACGTACCAGATCCCCGCCTGCTTCGGCGTCGACAACAAGCTCGACCTGAGCGCGAGCGGCTGCGTGCTGCCCAAGCCGTAACCGGTCACAGCCGTAACCGGCTACGCGGTTCTGCGGACCGCCCGTCCCGCCAGCACGTCCGTCCGGTGGCCGTCCTCGATCACGAAACGGCCGTCGATCAGGACATGCGGGATGCCCGTCGGTAGCGTGCGCGGCTCCTCGAACGTGGAGCCCGCCGCTACCGTCTCCGGGTCGAACAGCACCAGGTCCGCCCGGTAGCCCTCGCGGACCAGCCCGCGGTCCGGCAGCCGCAGCCGCGCCGCCGGGCGCGCGGTCAGATGGGCCACGCACTCCTCCAGGGACAGGACGCCCAACTCCCGTACGTACCGGCCGAGGTAGCGCGGGAACGTGCCGTACGCGCGCGGATGCGGCTTCTCGCCCCGCAGGATGCCGTCCGAACCACCCGTGTGGACGCGGTGCCGCATGATCGCCCGGACGTTCTCCTCGTGCCCGACATGCTGGAGGATCGTCGAGCCCAGCCCGTCGGCGAGGAGCAGACCCCGGGCGGTCGTCCAGGGGGTCTCGCCGCGGGCGTCCGCGGCCTGCTGGACCGTACGGCCGACGAACTCCCCGAGCGCCGGATCGCCCACCCCTGAGATCTCGATCGTGTCCCACTCGACGGGCATGCCGTGGCAGCCGTCCGCTCCGACGACCTCCATGTCGTGGCGGACGCGTTCGGCCGTCGAGTCGTCCGACAGCCGGGCCAGGACCGCGTCGGGGCCGCCCTCGTTCGCCCAACTCGGCAGCAGCGCCACGAGGGTGGTGCATCCCGGTGTGTAGGGGTAGGTGTCGAGGGTGATGTCGGCCCCCGACGCCAGCGCCTCGTCGAGCAGGGCCAGCAGCTCCGGCGCCCGGCCCTTGTTCACGCCGAAGTTCATGGTGGCGTGGGCCAGGTGGAGGGAGCAGCCCGCCGCCCTCGTCAGGGCCACCATCTCCGCGTACGCCTCCAGGGCCCCGGCCCCGTACGAGCGGTGGTGCGGGCAGTAGTAGCCGCCGTACGAGGCCACCACCCGGCACAGCTGCGTCAGCTCGGCGTCCTTGGCGTACATGCCGGGCGTGTACGTCAGCCCGGACGACATGCCGACCGCGCCCTGCTCCATGCCCTCCGCGACCAACCGCCGCATCCGGTCGAGCTCGGCCGGCGTCGCCTCCCGGTCCTCCCAGTCGACGGCGAGCGCGCGGACCGTCCCCTGCGGGACGAGGTAGGCCGCGTTGACGGCGATGCCCCGGCCTTCGAAACCGGCGTCGAGGCGGTCCAGGTACTCGCCCACCGTGCGCCAGTCGAAGTCGATGTCGTCGCCGGAGCCGTTCCAGCCGGTGACGGCCCGGCGCACCTCCGCGAGCGTACGGTCGTCGACGGGGGCGTACGACAGGCCGTCCTGGCCGATCACCTCCAGGGTCACGCCCTGCGCGGCCTTCGCGCTGTGGTCGGGGTCCCGCAGCAGCGCCAGGTCGCTGTGGGCGTGCATGTCGATGAAGCCGGGGGAGAGGACGAGGCCCTCCGCGTCCAGCTCCCGGCGTGCCCTGGGGCGTTGACAGCCCGCCGCGGCCGCCTCCTGGACGATCGACACGATCCGGCCGCCGTCCACGACCACATCGGCACGGTAGGAGGGACCGCCGCTGCCGTCCACGACCTCCGCGTCCCGTATCACGAGCTCGTCCATGACGTTCCCGTTCCCTCCACGCCGCCCTTGTTCTCCGGTGCTCCTAGAAGAACGTGCGGATGTAGTCGACGACCGTCCCGTCCGCCTCCGCGACCGGGATCAACTGCCACTTGTCGAACGACGTGCACGGATGGGACAGCCCCATGCCGACCCAGTCCCCGACCTGCAGGTCCGCCTCCTCGGTCGTCCGCAGCCACGCGTGCTGGTCGGACAGGGCGGTCACCGAGATACCGGTCGCCGGGCGTTCCAGCCCTTCCCGGCGGACCACCTGGGCGAACGGCAGGTCGAGGTCGTACGCCGCGTCCCGCTTGCCCGCGTTGACGAAGGCCTGGTCGGGGGAGGGGCGGGAGACGACCTGGGCCCACAGGCGGAAGGCGGGTTCGAGGGCGCCCTCGTCCGGGACCCGGTTGAACGGGGTCAGCTTGCGGTAGTGGCCGTCGTCGTGCGAGACGTACGCGCCCGAGCGCAGCAACTTCAGTACGGGGACGGAGAGTTCGGGGATCTCCGCGAACACCTCCGCCACCGCGTCGAACCACGCGCTGCCGCCCGCGCTGACCACGATCTCCTCAAGCCCCTCGAAACGGCCCGCCTTGTCGAAGTCGGCGGCCAGCGAGACCAGTCGGCGCAGCCATGCGCGCACCCGCTCCGGGGTCGCCTGCGGCACCTCGCCCTCGTACCCCGCGACGCCGACCAGCCGCAGCGTCGGCACGGCCGCCACCGCGTCCGCGACCGCCGCGCACTCCGCCTCCGTACGGACCCCGGTGCGGGCGCCCTCGCCGGCCGCCGACTCGACCACGACGTCCAGCGGGCGCGGGGCCCCGGCGTTCCGCAGCGCCGCGTCCATCTGCTCCACGCCGCGCACGGAGTCGACGTAGCAGACGAGGCGGAAGGCGGGGTCGGCCGTCAGCTCGCCGGCGATCCAGCGCAGGGCCGCGGGATCCACCAGCTCGTTGGCGAGGAAGACCCGCTCGATGCCGTACGCCCGCGCCACCCGCACCTGGTGCGGCACCGCGAGGGTGATGCCCCAGGCCCCGTGCTCGATCTGCCGCTGGAACAGCTGGGGGGCCATGGAGGTCTTGCCGTGCGGGGCGAAGGCGAGGCCGTGGCGGGCGGCGTAGGTCTCCATGAGGTCGAGGTTGTGCTCCAGGCGCTCGGCGGAGAGCGCGAGGACGGGGGTGGCGAAACCGCCGGTGAAGAGGTTGCGGCGCTGGGCGGCCAGCTCGGCGACGGTCAGGCCGTCGGCGTCCGGGGGGAGGCCCTTGAAGCGGTGGTCGACGCGTTCCTCGGCCAGGCGGGCGAGCGCCTCGGAGCTCATGGAACCTCCCTGATCTGTGCTGTTGCAGTATCTGCAACATCCATTGCGTATATCGCTCACGGCTGTCTAACATCTCGGCCGACACGGGTCAACGAACCGGGTCCCGCGAAACCGCCGAGGAGCTACGACGATCGTGACTGACACCGGACCCCGCGACGCCCCCGACGTCGTGGACGTCTTCGCGCTCGGCGAGTCCATGGTCACGTTCCTGATCGCCTCGTACGGGGTCGACACCGACGCCGTGCGCGTGGACCCCGACCGCCCGACCGGCATCTACTTCCGCACCGCCCGCGACCGGGCCACCGACGCGCACGAGGTGGCGTACTACCGGGCGGGCTCCGCGGCGTCGGCGATGTCCGTGGAGAACGTGGACCTGGAGACGGTGCGGGCCGGGCGGGTGCCGCATCTGTCGGGGATCACGGCGGCGCTGTCCGGTGGGTGCCTGGGGTTGATGCGGGAGCTGGTCGTACGGCGGCCCGGTCGTCCCCTCGTCTCCTTCGACGTCAACCACCGGCCGGGACTGTGGCGGGACACCGACGGGCCCGGCGTGCTGCTGGAGTTGGCTCGCGCCTGCGATCTGGTGTTCGTGGGCGCCGACGAGGCCGAGGCGGCCTGGGGCGTCGCCGGGGGGTCGGAGGCGATCCGCGCGCTGTTGCCGGAGCCGCGCATGCTGGTGGTGAAGCAGGGGGCGAGGGGCGCGACATTCTTCGCACACGTACCTGAGGGCACGCCCAGGGCGGTTCCCGTCCCACAGCGGGGTGGCACCCCGTCGGCATCGGTCCCCGCCCCCCACGTCGACGTCGCGGCGGCAGTGGGCGCGGGCGACGCCTTCGCGGCGGGCTTCCTCTCCGCCACCCTCGACGACGCCGGGTGGGAGAGACTTCGACTCGGCCCCGGCTGGACGCAAGCCGCAGAACGGGCCGAGGAGGAGGTGCCTACGCCATGAGCCAGACCGTCGACCGCGCGCTCAGCATCCTGCCGCTGCTCGCCGAGGGCCCCGCCGACCTGGGCCAGGTCGCCGACCGGCTGGGCGTGCACAAGTCCACCGCCCTGCGCCTGCTGCGCACGCTGCACGAGCACGGCATGGTCTACCGCCAGTCCGACCAGCGCTACCGCCTCGGCGCCCGCCTCATCGCCCTCGCCCAGGAGGCCATGGAGAACCTCGACATCCGCGAGATCGCCCACCCCCACCTCGTACGCCTCAACGAACAGTGCGGGCACACCGTGCACCTCGCCGTCCACGAGGAGGACGAGGTGCTGTACATCGACAAGGTCGAGAGCCGGTACCCGGTGCGGATGTACTCGCGGATCGGCAAGCCCGTCGCCATCACCGTCGCCGCCGTCGCCAAGCTGCTCCTCGCCGATCTGCCCGAGCACGAACGCCGGGCCCTCGCCGACAAGCTCGACTACCCGACGTACACAGCCCGCTCCACTCCCGACGCACCCGCGTTCCTGCGGGAGTTGGACAAGGTGCGCGAACAGGGCTGGGCCACCGACCTCGGCGGCCACGAGGAGTCCGTCAACTGCGTCGCCGCGCCGATCCGCGGTGCGGACGGCCGGGTCGTCGCCGCCCTGTCGGTCTCCGCGCCGAACGTCGTCGTCACCGCCGACGAACTCCTCACCCTGCTCCCGCTGGTGCGCCGCACGGCGGACGACATCAGCGGCGAGTACTCCGGCACAACCGCGACGAAGGACACCGTATGACCGAGAAGATCGCGCTCACCCCGAAGACCCACACCACTCCGCCTGCCAAGTTCTCGCACGGCGTGAGGAAGGGGAACATCCTCCAGGTCGCCGGGCAGGTCGGCTTCCTCCCCGCGGTCGAGGGCCGGCCCCCGACGCCCGCCGGGCCCACCCTGCGCGAGCAGACGCTCCAGACCCTCGCCAACGTCAAGGCGATCCTGGAGGAGGGCGGCGCCTCCTGGGACGACGTGCTGATGATCCGCGTCTATCTGACGGACGTCGCCCACTTCGCCGAGATGAACGAGATCTACAACAGCTACTTCGAGGAGCAGGGGCTGACCCAGCCGCCCGCCGCCCGCACGACCGTGTACGTCGGCCTGCCGGCGGGCCTGCTCATCGAGATCGACGCGCTGGCCGTCCTGGGCTGACCCCTCCAACTCCCGCACGCGTAACCGGTACGGGGGTTTGTTCGTGTAACGATGCGGGGGCTGGTTGCGCGGGACACAGGGTCGTCGACCATACTGCTCCGCTGTGGAGCAGCGCATAGGTTCAGGCAGCCAGCCCCTGGAAGGTGCCGGGTTCGATCCGGCCTTCATTCCCGGGCTCACCCCGCCCGCGTCCGCCGAGCCGGAGGACGTGAAGGACGAGGACGTGACCGAGGACGCCGACTCCGAGGAGACGGATCCCGAAGCCGTCGACGAGGTGGAGGAAGAGGCCGAGGAAGAGGCCGAGGAAGAGGCGCCCGTCGACGGGCCCGTCTTCGAGGCCGCCGACCGGAGGGCCCGTGTCGTCGCCGACCACCGGGGCGTCCGGCTCGCACTCGACGACCAGGAGTGCGAGTTCCGTTGGGACGAGATCGGCGCGGTCGAGATCGAGTTCCCGCGCTTCGGGAAGCGTTTCACCGTCACCGTGCACACTCCTGACCGCCGCTGGTACCCGATCGAGATCGAGGCGACGGCCAGGAGCCGCTTCAAGGAGTGGGACGAGCAACTGGACGCGGTCCTCGACGCCTACTTCGAGGACGGTGCCGACGACGCGGACGTCAAGGAAGCGGACGCCGAGGAAGCCGACGCCGAGTAGCTAGCCGCAGTACTGGCTTTCCTTGCCGATCGACCGGTACATACAGTCCGCGTTCTCCAGCAACTGCAGCACCGCGTCCCGGTTCCGGGACGTCTCCCGCTCGATCACCTCGTCGGGCGGGTAGAAGCCCCCGCCCGAACTGGACCTCGGGTACATCTCGAAGGTGTACCCGAAGATCTTCTGGCTGCCCCACAGCCAGTCGTCGATCGAGCCGTCGGTGATGTACAGGTCGCTGGACTGCTCCGCCGTGTAGCCGTTGCTCGCGGCCATCTTCTGGCCGACGGTCGCGAAGGCGTTGCGGTCGTCGGCGGTCATGCCGGTCGTGGTGTCGGAGTACGTGTACCCGAACGGCCACAACACCAGCTCGCTGTACGTGTGGAAGTCGATCCCGGCCTTGATCTGCTGCACGCCGCCCACGACCCGGCTGCGCACGAAGTTCGCGACCACCTTCACCTCGGGCGCGGACTCGGCGGACGGACCCCGGTACGTGTCCGAGGACGGCGACCCCGACGAACCGCCGCAGCAGCCCCACCGGTAGTTCCAGTTCCGGTTGAGGTCGGTCCCGACGTACGACGAACCGGAGTTGGGCTGCCGGTTCTTGCGCCACGACCGGTAGGAGCCGGTGGCGATGTCGTACTCGCCGCCGTCCGGGTTCATGTCGGGCACGATCCAGATCTCGCGGTTGTTCACCATGCTGGTGACCCGCGAGTCGCTGCCGTAGTCGGAGGTCAGCTCGCGCAGCAGATAGAGCGCCATCTCGACGGTGAGGTGCTCACGGGCGTGCTGGTGGTGGGTGAAGAGGACCTCGGGCTCGGACTCGTCCGTCGCCACGTTGTCGCTGATCTTGATGGCGACGATGTTCCGGCCCTGGTACGACCGCCCGATCACGCGCTGACTCGCGATGGACGAGTTGGCCGAGACGACCGAGTTGATCTCGCTCGTCATCTCCGCGTAGTTGTGGTAACGCGAGTCGCCGGACGGGAAGTCGTGGAGCCGGACGTCGTCCTTGCCGGAGGAGCGGTCGGGGACCGCGCCGAGCGGGGTGACGTCGTAGCCGAGGTCGCGCAGCTTCTTGATCTGGTCCGCGCGGCCGGAGACGACGACGCCGTGGCCGTGGACCTCGTCCACGGTCACACCCGTCCGCTGAAGTGCGGTGCGGTCCTCGGCGGTCGAGTGCATGTGCACCTCGTACTGCCGGGCGTCGTCGGTCGGGGAGGCCGCCTTGGTGGCGCTGTCGGCGTTCGCGGACACGTTCGTGGACAGGGGCGCCGCGAGCGCGAGGGCGAGCAGCGCGGCGAGCGCGGCGGTACGTCTGCCGCCGCGGCCGCCTGAGCCGCGTGTGCGGAGTCGCATGAATTCTCCTTGTGGGAGTGGGGGGTGGGGTTCAGTGCGACGTACTGCGTGATGCGGGTGCGGCGCTCATCGTGGGTCGGTGGCATGGACAGGTCAAGGGTGACGCGGTGATTGATGGCGTGAACCATTCGAAATTCAGCCGCGCAGTGTACGCGCGCGCACCGACCGTCGAGCGGTCCCGGGTGAAGTCCACCCGGGGGTGTGACCCGGACATGCGGGTCCGCGCGGGGTCGGGGGAGGGTGAGGGTCCGCGCAAGGGGAGCAGTGGGAGCGGCGGGAGCGGCGGACGTGGCGGGGAACGGCGCACCCTCCGGCTCCCCCGGCTCCCCGCTCCGTATCGGCAGCACCCCGAGGTCGACGGCACCCCGAGGCCGACGGCACCCCGAGGCCGACGGCACCCCGAGGCCGACGGCACTCAGCGGTCGACACCACCTCAGAGGTCGAACACCACCCGCACAGGAACGGCTGATCATGGGCGGATCAGCGCCACGACCGGGCCATCAGCTGCCGGTCGAGACGACCAGCTTCGTCGACCGGCGCGGCGAACTCGCCACCGGGCGCGAGCTGTTGGCCAGGACCCGGCTGGTCACCCTCACCGGTCCCGGCGGCGTCGGCAAGACCCGCCTCGCCGCACGCATCGCGGCCGGCGTACGGCGTACCTTCCCGGACGGCGTGCGTTTCGTGCACCTCTCCGGCCTGGACGACCCGGCGCTCGTCCCGCTCGCCGCCGCCGACGCGCTCGACCTGCACGACCACTCCGCGCGACCGCCGCTGCAGGCACTGGTGGAGTGGGTACGGGACCGCCGGCTGCTCCTGCTGATCGACAACTGCGAACACCTGCTGCCGGCCTGCGCCGAACTCGCCGCGGCCCTGCTGCACGGCACGACGGGCGTACGGATCCTCGCCACCAGCCGCCACCGCCTGGGCCTCACCGAGGAACACCTCCTCGAAGTACGGCCCCTGCCGGTTCCCGACCCCGACGGCGACCTCTCCGCTCCCGAGGGCTACCCCGCCCTCGCCCTCTTCGCCGACCGGGCCGCGGCCGTGGTCCCCGGCTTCCGCCTGACCGCCGCCAACCGCGCGGCCGTCGCCCGGCTCTGCCACCGCCTGGACGGCCTCCCCCTCGCCATCGAGCTCGCCGCCGTCCGCATGCGCGTCCTCGACGTCGACCAGCTCCTCGACCGCCTGGACGACCGCTACCGCCTCCTCACCGGCGGCAGCCCCGCCGCCCTGCCCCGCCACCAGACCCTGCGGGCCGCGGTCGACTGGAGCCACGAACTGTGCACCGAGCGCGAGCAGCTGGTGTGGGCTCGGCTGTCGGTGCTGGCGGGGAGCTTCGATCTGGAGACGGCGGAGGCGGTGTGCGCGCAGGGGGCTCCCCCGAAGGAGCGGGCTGCCCCGGGAGACGTGGCGCCACTGCGGAGTGATGACGTCCTCGACGCCGTCACCGGCTTGGTCGACAAGTCCGTACTGGCACGGGAGTCCGGCCCCGACGGCATCCGCTACCGCCTCCTGGACACCCTCCGCCACTACGGCCTGGACCGCCTGCGCCGACTGCCCGGCGAGGAACCCGCCGCCCGCCGCCGCCAACGCGACTGGATGCTGCGCCGCGCCGCCACCTGCGAGAACGCCTGGTTCGGCCCGGGCCAGCGCGAGATCGTCGCCCGGCTGCGCGCCGACCAGGACAATCTCCGCGCCGCCCTCGACTTCAGCCTCACCACCCCGGGCGAACGCCTGCCCGGACTGCGTCTCGCCGGCACCCTGTGGTTCTACTGGCATGCCTGCGGCGCCCCCCGGGAGGGCCGCCACTGGCTCGACCGCGCCCTGGCCGCGAACCCGGAGCCGACCCCGGAACGGGCCCGCGGCCTGTGGATCGCCGGGCTCCTCGCCGCCGCCACCCACGACCTCACCGCCGGCCTCGCCCTCGCCCGGGAGGCCCACGCCCTGGCCCGTGTCCTCGACGACGCGGCCGAGGCGGCGCACGCCGAGTACGTCATCGGTGTCATCACCCTGTTCATGGACGACCTGCCGACCGCGCTCGCCCACTTCGAATCCAGCGTCGCCCGCGGCCCCGTCCCCGGCCAGCACCTCAGCCTGCACGGCCTCGACCAGGTCGAACTCGCCTGCGCCCTGGGGTTCCTGGGCGAGGCCGACCGCGCGGTGGAGGTCTGCGAGCGTGCGCTGCGGATGTGCGAACGGCACGGCGAGGAGTGGGTGCGCTCGTACGTCCTGCGGATACTCGCCCTCGCCCACACCGTGCGGCGCGACTGGCGCCGGGCCGAACACCACGCCCGCCGGGCCCTGCGTCTCAAACTCGCCGTCCACGACGTCATCGGCATCGCCCTCACCCTCGACCTCCTGGCCCGCGTCGCCACGGAGACCGGCGCCCACGAACGCGCGGCCGTCCTGCTCGGCGCCGCCGACCGCACCTGGGCCGGCATCGACCGCGACCGCTGGGGGTCGGCCACCCTCAACTCGGCCCGCGAGGACTGCGAGGCACGCGCCCGCGGGGCCCTCGGCAGCCCCGAGTTCCAGCGGGCGTACGAACGCGGCGCCGGACTCGCCCTCGCGGAGACCGTCGACTACGCGGCCGACGACGGACGCCCCGCCCGCCCGACGTCCCCCCGCCCTCCGACCGGCGTCCACCTCACCCGCCGCGAGACCGAGGTCGCCGAACTCGTCGCCCAGGGCCTCGCCAACCAACAGATCGCCGACCGCCTGATCATCGCCCGCCGCACCGCCGAGGGCCATGTCGAACGCATCCTCGGCAAGCTCGGCTTCAGCAACCGCAGCCAGATCGCGGCCTGGATGGCAGCCCAACGCTGAGACCCCCGTCCACCAACCCGCCCCACGACACAGCCACCCCCGACCCATGAACCCCTCACCCGACCGCCCCCGAGCCGCTGACCCAGACCCGAACCATCGACCGGTACCGACCCGCCCGCCCCACCCCCGAGGAGACCCCGAACCCATGACCACCCCCTCCGCCCCACCCCACACCCCCTTCGACCACCGCATGGCCGTCTTCGCCAGCGAGAGTGAGTTCCTTGCCGGGGCCCTGCCCTTCCTCGCCGAGGCGCTCGACGCTCCCGACGAACCCCCGCCCTTGGTCATCGCCGCGCCCGGGAACCTGGACCTCCTGCGGGACGCGCTCGGTGGGGACGTGAAGGGTGTCGGGCTCGTCCCGCACACCGAGTGGTACACCGGCTCCGCCGCCAACGCGATCGCCCAGGGCGCCGGGCACCTCGCCGCGCACGCCGGCCCCGGCGGCCGTATCCATCTGCTCATGGAGCCCGTCTGGGGCGGCCGCGCGGGACGCTCGCCGCGGGAGACCGCCGAGTGGATCCGCTACGAGGCGCTCGCCAACCTCCTCTTCGCCCCGCTCGCGACGACGGCCCTGTGCGCGTACGACTCCCGCGTCGCGGGCCCCGCGATCGTCGCCGCCGCCCGCCGCGCCCATCCCGACACCGGCGTGTACGAGGACCCGATCCGCCTCGCCGCCGAGCTCGACGCCGTACCGCTGCCACCGCCGCCCGCCGACGCCGACCGTCTCCCCGGCCCGGCCCCCGCCGCCGACGCCGTACGCACCTGGGCGACCGCTCATGGACTGCCCGGCTCGGACGCGGAGTTGTTCGCCACGGCCGTCACCGAGGCGGCCGCCGCCCTCGGCCCGCTCGACGGCGCCCTGCTGTGGGGCGACGCCCCGGCGTGCGTGTGCGAACTGCGCACCCTGCGCCGCGTCGACGACCCGCTCGCCGGGTTCGTACCGCCGCCGAGCGCGGAACTCGAACCCGGGCAGGGACTGTGGTTCGCCCGGCAGGTGTGCGCGTACGTCGACGTCCGTGACGAGGGGGAGCGCGCGAGCGTACGGCTGCAGTACGGGTAGCGCAGGGCCGGCGCAGGTATGGAATCAGGTATTCCTCCCCATGCGCCGCACCCCCGCGCACGCCACCCTGGACCCATGCTGCACCTCTACGGGGCGCGCTTCCCGGATCCCGGTCCCCAGTACGGCTCGTATCCCCAGCCGCCCATGGGGGCCGGCCACCTGAGCGTCGAGTACGACCCCCGTCCCTCCGCGGTCCGCGAGGCCCGCGCGGAGGTCCGCCGGCAGCTTGAGGGATGGGGGCTCGCGGACCTGGGCGACCTGGCGGACGTGGCCGAGCTGCTGGTCAGCGAGCTGGCCACCAACGCCCTGCTGCACTCCGCGAGCCGCTTCCGGCTCACTCTCTCCGCCGCGCACGGGCTCCTGCGCTGCGAGGTCAGGGATGCCGGCCGGCGCGTTCCGACCGTGCTGGACGCGGGCGCCTCGGAGAGCGGCCGAGGGATGTTCCTGGTGGATGCGCTCGCCCGGCGTTGGGGCTGCCACCAGGACGCGTCGGGCAAGACCGTGTGGTTCGAGCTCGGCACGTGCGGGTCCGACGACTGCGGTCGGCGACGGTCGTAGCGCCCGCGAGTTCCGGGCGCCACCTCCGCGCCCCGGAACCACAGCCCGGGCCCCGGCGGCACGCCCAGTCGCCGGGGCCCGCTCGCCGGCGGAGCGCATCCCCGGTGCCAGACCCCCGTGAGCACATTGGGTGGAGATCGCGCACGCCCTCTTGTCCCACCGGCGCGTTTGGGCTTTCTTGACCCACATGGCGGACACCACGGGAAACACAGCGGCACCACAGGCGGGGGAGTCGGACGCCCCGCCTCGCAAGTCCAGTTGGCGCTACATCGGCCCCGGCATCGTCGTGGCCGCGACCGGCGTCGGCGCCGGCGACCTCGTCGCGACCCTCATCGCGGGCAGCAACTTCGGCTACACCCTGCTCTGGGCGGCGATCATCGGCTGCCTGGTCAAGATCTCCCTCGCCGAGGCGGCGGGCCGCTGGCACCTGTCCACCGGCCGCACCCTCTTCGACGGCTGGGCGAGCATCGGCCGCTGGACCACGTACTTCTTCGTGGTCTACGCCGTGATCTGGGGCTTCGTCTACGGCGCGGCGGCGATGTCGTCGAGCGCGCTGCCGCTCCAGGCGCTGTTCCCGAACGTCATGGACCTCGAATGGTGGGGCGTGGCCTGCGGTCTGGTCGGCCTGGTCTTCGTGTGGTTCAACAAGTACGCCGTCTTCGAGAAGGTCATGACGCTCCTGGTCGGCGTCATGTTCGTGGTGACGGTGTACCTGGCGATCCGCGTCACCCCGAACCTCGCGGACGCGTTCGCGGGTCTCCTGCCGGTCCTGCCCGACGAGAAGGACTCGATCCTCAACACCCTCGGCCTGATCGGCGGCGTCGGCGGCACCATCACGCTGGCCGCGTACGGCTACTGGGTCAACGCCAAGGGCTGGACGAACACCGGCTGGATGAAGGTGATGCGCCTGGACAACCGGGTCGCGTACGCCACCACCGGTGTCTTCGTCATCGCCATGCTGTTCGTCGGAGCCGAGCTGCTGCACTCCGCGAACATCGCCATCGCCAAGGGCGACAAGGGCCTGATCCAGCTGGGCGACATCCTGGCGGACGAGTACGGCACGGCGACGGCGAAGTTCTTCCTGATCGGCTTCTTCGCCACCTCCTTCACCTCCCTGATCGGCGTCTGGCACGGCGTGAGCCTGATGTTCGCGGACTTCGTGGCGCGTTACCGCAAGCGCGGCGAGCTGAAGGGCGAGGAGGTCGCCTCGGGCGAGCGGGAGCGCTCCTGGCCCTTCCGCGCCTACCTGCTGTGGCTGACCTTCCCGCCCATCGTCCTGCTCTTCCAGGGCGAGCCCTTCCGCCTGATCATCATCTACGGCGTCCTGGGCGCGGCGTTCCTGCCGTTCCTGGCCGGCACCCTGATCTGGCTCCTCAACTCCTCACGCACCCCCCGGGAATGGCGCAACGGACCCATCAGCAACGTGATGCTGGCGGTCGCGGGCCTGCTGTTCCTGGCGCTGTGCGTGAAGCAGATCTGGGACCAGCCCTGGTCGGAGTTCTTCTAGCGGTACTGGTCCCACTTCGGGCTGAGGGCGATCTCCCGGAGCTGCTTCATGGTCAGGGCGGGCGTCGCGCGGGTCGGGGCCTGGTGCTGGGTGCCGGCGTTGAAGGCGCTGACGACGACACGGAAGCCGTCGGTGCGCAGGGTGTCGACGGTCCACATCACGGCCCCCGCGACGCCCTTGTCGCCGCCGCTCTCCCGGGAGGTGACCAGGGTGCCGTCGGGCAGTGTCTCGGCGTCGGCGCCGAAGATCTCTGCGGCGACGTCCCCCATGCCGTGCTGGACGTCGATCTGCATGTAGCTCCTGCCCTTGCCGTCGTCGAGGACCAGGTAGGTGTAGTCGTTGCCCTTCTCGGCGACCTCGACGCCCTTGGGGAGGAGCGGCACGAGGGTGCCCAGGACCGCCTCGACGCTCGGCGCGGCAGGGGTACCGGGCGCCTCCGCCGTCGCCGTCGCCGTCGGATTCCGGGGATCCTCGGGGATGGAGTCGACGTACCCGCGCCACACCCGCGCCGTCACCAGTTCCTTCAACTGGGCCGTGGAGAGGGGCGGTTCCGGCCTGCTGATGGGCGCGTCCTTCTGGGCGGCGGCGTTCCATTCCATGACGGACACGTGGTGTCCGGCCGGGGTGACCAGGTCGGCGGACCACAGCTTGGTGTCGACGCGCCGGTCCGGATACTCGTAGCCCTGGAACAGCTTGAGCAGTGAGCCGTCGGGCAGCCGGCTGGTCACGCAGGTGTCGTGCGGGACCAGCGCCTTGTCCGGGCAGTCGGTCGTCTGACGGGCCTGGTCGCCGCCGGGTTCGACCCAGTCGAGGCTGACGCCGATGGCCCCGGGGCCCTTGCCGTCGTCGTACACGAGGTGGACGGAGGGCAGCGGCATGGAGTCGTCATCGGCGCCCCGTGCCTCCTGCCCGCTGACCTCGCCCTCGGGGAGCAGCTCCTGGAGCGTCCTGATGAGCTCGGGCCCCGTCACGGGAGGCGCGGAGGGCGTCGTGGCGGGCGGCCGCACGGCGACGCCGGAGCCGGACGGCGGCGGGGCGGGCGTGTCGCCCCGGGGCACCAGCAGTGCCCCGCCCAACCCGACCAGCGCGATCCCGGCGGCGCCCCCCACCACGGCGGCCCGCCGCCTGAGCCGCAGCCGCCGCCCGCGTGCCTGGCCGGCGGCGACGAGCGCGGTCCGGTCGGCGTCGAAGCCGCCGCCGATGTCGTGCAGGGCGTCACTGAGGCGCCCCTCGAATTGCATGTCGTCGTGCTCAACGGGCATGACACACCACCGTTTCTCAAGAAGGGGGGACGAGAGTCAGGGCTTCGCGTACTCGCCGATGTCCTCACCGAGCAGCTCCCGCAGCCGGCCGAGCGCACGCGTGCACCGTGTGCGCACCGCCGCCGAGCTCACGTTCATCGCGTCGGCGGTCTCCTCGACGGACCGGTCCTCCCAGTACCGCAGGACGATCACGGCCCGGTCCTTGACCGGCAGCCGGGCGAGCGCCTGGAGCAGGGTCAGCCGCAGCGACAGGTCACCGTGCCCGCTGTCGTGCGCCGCCCGGTCGGGAATCGCGTCCGTGGCCCGCTCGGTGCTGCTGCGCCGCCGCTGGTGGGCGAGGAAGGCGCGGGTGAGGACCGTCTGCGCGTACCCGGCGGGGTTCCCGACCCGGGACACCCGCCCCCAGCGGAGGTAGATCCGGCCGAGGGTCTCCTGGACGAGATCCTCGGCGAGGTGGGTGTCCCCGGCGGTCAGCAGACAGGCGGACCGGTACAGATGCCCGGCCCTGGCCACCGCGAACTCCGCGTACTCGTCCGCGTGGGCCTGTCTCATGCGTTCTCCCTGCTGTGCGGGCTGTGGGTGAGGTCCTCACCTCACTGATGCGGTGGGGCAGGGAGAATGTTTCACCGCAGCACCGGAAAACCCACAGCGAGCGCGAGGACCGAGGATCCGACGGATGACCGAGCAGCCACTGTCTCCTGGCCCGGGCTTCGGCCCCCCACCGGGCCCGGGCTTCGGCCCGCCCCCACCGCAGTACGCGCCCCCGCACGCGCCGCCCCCGCACGCGCCGCCCCAGCACGCGCCGCAGCACACGCCCGCGCAGCCCTCGTACGCCCCGGTCCCGCCCCAGCCGGCGCCGGCGGGCCCGGAGTTCCTGGCCCTGGACAAACACAACGCGGTCGTCGTCGACGCCTCCGGTGTCGCCTTCGAGATGTCCGGCCTCTCGATCGAGTTCCGCTGGCCCGAGATCCGCGGCGTCCACTACAAGGCGAGCCCCGACGGCAAGGCGCTGATGGTCGCCGTGGTCCACATGGACGGCCGGTTCTACGAGTGCGTGGTCGTGGCCAAGCCCAGGCCGCGGCTGCAGGAGTGGTTCGCGCAGCTGGCCTGGGTGCTCGGCCACTACCGGCCGACGGGGTGAGGGGCGGGCGTAGGACCGTCGGCGGCGTCGACGGGTCCTACGGCAGCGCGTGCACGTGCGGCCCCACCGCGTTCGACCACGCGTTGCCCGCGGTCGCGTCCCAGTTCGTCGACCAGGTCATCGCGCCGCGCAGGTCGGGATAGGTCCGCGACGGCTTGAAGGAGCCGCACCCCGTCCCCTTGGTCAGGCAGTCCAGGGCGGCGTTCACCACGGCCGGCGCCACGTACCCGCTGCCCGCGCCCCGCGTCGAGGCCGGCAGCCCCAGCCCCACCTGGGACGGGGCGAGGCCGCCCTCCAACTGGATGCAGGCCAGGGCGGTCAGGAAGTCCACCGAGCCCTGGCTGTAGACCTTGCCGTCGCAGCCCAGCATCGAACCGCTGTTGTAGTACTGCATGTTGACGACCGTGAGGATGTCCTTGATGTTCAGCGCGGTCCGGAAGTAGGAGTTCGACGTCGACTGCATGTCGATGGTCTGCGGCGCCATCGTGATGATCAGCGACGAGCCCGCCTTCGCCGACAGGGAGCGCAGCGCCTGCGTCATGTAGGTCGCGTCGAGGCCGTTCTCCAGGTCGATGTCGACGCCGTCGAAGCCGTACGTCTGCATGAGCGAGTACACCGAGTCCGCGAAGTTCGCCGCCGACGCCGCGTCGTTCACCGCCACCGTGCCGCGCTCGCCGCCGACCGAGATGACGACCTTCTTCCCGGCGGCCTGCTTGGCCCTGATGTCGGCCTTGAACTGGTCGACGGTGTAGCCGCCCAGCCCGGCCGAGTCCAGGTTGAAGGTCACCGCGCCCGGCGTCGAGGTCGCGTCCGCGAAGGCGACGGCGATGATGTCGTACGCGGACTGGACGTCGGAGAGCTTCTGGACCGTCGCGCCGTTGTCGAAGTTCTGCCAGTAGCCGGTGACCGCGTGCTTCGGCAGGGCGGGGCCGGGGCCGGTCGGCTTGTTCGTCGTGCCCGTCACCGCCGCCGACTTCGGTGACTCACCTGCCGCGTTGGTCGCCGTGACCTGGAAGGAGTACGACGTCGAGGCCGCGAGCCCGGTGACGGTCGCCGAGGTGCCGGTCACCGCGGTCACCTTCGTGCCGTCGCGATAGACGTGGTAGCCGGTCGCTCCCGAGACGGTGTTCCAGGCCAGGGAGACGGACGAGGAGGTCGTGCCCGAGACGGTGAGCCCGCTCGGCGCCCCGGGGACCGTGGGGGAGGGGTCGGTGCCCCCGCCGCCGTCGGGGCCGTACACCGACACGTCGTCCGCGTGGTAGGCCGCCTGCCCGTACCAGCCGTGCGTGTACACCGTGACGGAGGTCGTGGCGGCGCCGGTGGTGAAGGTGGTCGACAGTTGCTTCCAGGCAGCCGAGTCCGGCGTCCAGGTGGAGACGTCGGTGGTGCCCGTGCCCGTCACACCCAGGTACGTGTAGCCGCCCCGCACCCAGGCGCTCAGCGTGTACGTCGAGTTCGGGCGGACGGCCACCGTCTGGGCGCACCGGGCGTTGTCCTGCCCGGCCGGTGTCGCCCTGAGTGCGGCGGTGCCGCCGTGCGCCGGGGAGGAGACGGTCGTCCCGCTGTTCGCGGAACAGGTCCAGTTGCTCAGGCCCGACTCGAAGCCGGCGTTCCTGGCGTTGTTGAGGTCCGCCGCGGAGGCATGACCCGTGGGGAGGAAGGCGAGGGCGAGGGCCGCGGTGAGCGCTCCCGCCCAGAGGCGTGTCGGCCCGGAGGACCGCGGACGTCGGCTGTTTATGGACATGACAATAAGTTGGTCCAGACCAATTCAACTGTCAAGGGATTCCGGTAGTGGAGAATTGGTGTGCACACCCTGCCCCGTTTTGGCGTGAGTTGTGCGAGGAGAGTTCCTTCCCGGCTACAGAAACGCTGTTCTCCGGTCATCGAGCCGTGGATACAGTGCTCCCATAGTCACGCAATGAAGTCATCTCGGTGCACCGGAGTAACCCCGGTCACCGGTCCGGGTGGGAACGGGGAGCTGCGCGTGCCAACTGCCATTGCCGTGACCAGTGCCGACATGGCGCTGCCGGCACATGACGAGCGAACCGTGCCCGCCGTCGTGCTCGGGGACCTCGGCCGCGAGCCGCTGGACCTGTCGTTGGCGGACATGCAGACGCTGATCGAGCAGCACGGCCATGTGGTCGTCGTCTGCTCACAGGCCGCCCCGCGTGAGGTGGTGCAGCGGCTGCGCATCGTACGGTCCCTCCTGGAGACCGACCGGATCGCCCTGTTCAGCCCGGAGCTGCCCCCGCTCGGACTCGCCGTCCTCGCCCGCCAGTTGCGGCAGCTCGCCTCCTGCGACCTCGGCCCCGGCGTCCTCGCCTCGGCCGGCCGGCTGCTCACCCACTACATCCACGCCGGGGCGCTCCTCGGCTCCGTCGCCAAACTGGACCGCGTCCCCGTCGACCTCAAGTCGCACGCCAAGTCTTGGGTGCCCGGCAGCCAGTTCGGCGTCCTCGCCCACCCGACGCCGCAACTGGTCCGGATGGGCCCCGGAGCCACCCTCGCCGGCCCGGAGTTCGGCACGTCGATGCTGGTCGCCAAAGGCCAGCTCCAGTCCGACTGGGTCACCTCCACCCTGGTCCCGTCCTGGAGGGCGCAGGGCCTGCGCGAGGCGGTGCTGCCCGCCGAGTCGGCGGCCTGGTGGGGAACGCCCAAGCTGATCGAGTTCTGCGCCTATCTGCCCGACCTCTCGGTGCTTTACCAGCTCGTCACCTCGGTACGGCAGAACTCCTGTCACTGGTGCGGCATCGACGTCATCGGCGACCGCTGCGTCTTCTGCTCCGCCGTCCCGCCCGCCCACGAGCAACCGGCCCGCGCGGGCTGACCGGCCCCCGGCCGCACAGGCCGCCCCGACCCCACCCGACCGATTCCCCCAATGAGGTTGTACGGTTCATGAACTCCCGTCAGCGCCGCGGCGTGATACTCCTGCTCCTGTCGGTCGTCTGCGCCCTCGGCGCCTTCGCCGGGGTCCTCTCCGTCATCAGCGACGTGAAGTCCAAGGTGGGTCCCGAGGTCACCGCCTACCGGGTCAAGTCGAGCGTCGCCCCCTACACACAGCTCGGCGCGAGCCAGTTCGAGAAGATCGAGATGCCCGAGCGGTGGCTGTCGGAGAACGCCGTCACCGACCTGCGTGAGATCCGGGGCAAGATCGCCGTCACGACCCTGCGCGAGGGCTCCCTGCTCCAGAGCGACATGATCGTCGACCAGCCCGCCCTGCGGACCGGGGAGCAGGAGGTCGCCATCCTGATCGACGCGGCGACCGGCGTGGCCGGCAAGATCACCCCGGGCGCCACGGTCAACGTCTACGCCACCTTCGAGGGGCAGCGCGACGGCGACCCCGACCAGTCCAAGCTCATCGTGGAGAACGCCAGGGTCATCCACGTGGGCGAGCAGACCGCCCTCCGGCCCGACGGCGACGACCGCCGACGCGAGCCCACCGACGCCGTCCCGATCACCTTCGCCCTGAAGACCATCGACGCCCAGCGCATCACGTACGCCGAGTCGTTCGCGGAGGAGGTCCGGCTCGCCCTGGTGGCGCCCGGCGGCGACTCCGACGTCGACGCGACGGACCGTACCTACGAACTCGCCAAGGACAAGTGAGAGGCCCGCATGCCCACGAGGATCCTCCCGGCCGTCGGCGACGCGGACGCGGTCCGGTCCCTCACCACGCTGCTCAGCCAGCTCCCCGACGCCGAGCCGGTGGCCCCGGTGACCGACTCCACCCAACTCGTCGACACCCTCGCGCGCCTGGCCGCCGAGTCCGTCGACGAACTGCCCGAGGTCGTCGTCGTCCACGAACGCATCGGCCCCGTCCCGGCCCTGGAACTCATCCGCGAGGTCGCCCTGCGCTTCCCGGCGGTGGGCGTCATCCTCGTGACCTCCGACGCCGGCCCCGGCCTCTTCCAGGCGGCCATGGACTACGGCGCGCGCGGACTCGTCGCCCTGCCACTGAGCTACGAGGAACTGGCCAGCCGGGTCAACGCGGTGGCCCAGTGGTCGGTGGGCGTACGACGGCATCTGGGCGCCGGCGGCGACGTGTTCAGCGGCGTCGGCGGCACCCTCGTCACGGTGAGCGGCGCCAAGGGAGGCGTGGGGACGACCCTCACGGCCATCCAACTGGCCCTCGCGGCCCAGGCGTCGGGCCGCGGCACCGCCCTGCTCGACATGGACCTGCAGACCGGGGACATCGCCGCCTACCTGGACGTCCAGTTCCGCCGCTCGGTCGTCGACCTCGCCGCGATCAACGACATCTCGCCGCGCGTGCTCGCGGACGCGGTGTTCCGGCACGACACGGGGGTCGCCCTGCTCCTCGCCCCCGGCGACGGCGAGCGCGGCGAGGAGGTCACCGACCGCGCCGCCCGCCACATCGTCGGCGCGCTGCGCTCCCGCTACGAGGTCGTCGTCGTCGACTGCGGCGCCCAGCTGACCGGCGCGAACGCGACAGCCGTGGAGATGGCCGACACCGCGCTCCTCGTCACCACCCCGGACGTGGTCGCCGTCCGCGGCGCCAAACGCACCGTACGGATGTGGGACCGCCTCCAGATCCGCAAGGCGGAGGAGACCACGATCGTCGTCAACCGCCACTCGCGCGGTACGGAGATCCAGCCCGCCCTGATCCAGAAGATCACCGGCACCGGCATCGCCGGCACCGTGATCCCCGCCAACTTCAAGGAACTCCAAGGCGCGATCGACGCCGGACGGGTGCACGAGCTGGACGGCAAGGGGGCGGTCCGGCAGGCCCTGTGGGCGCTCGCGGGGGAGCTGGGGCTGGTCAAGGGCACCGAGGGCGCGGCCCAGCGGCGGGGTGGCAGGGCGCGGGGCGGGGACCGGGCGGCGCTGACGTTCCGGCGGCGGAAGGAGCTGGGGCGGTGAGGAGGCGGGGGGACAAGGGGCAGGTCACGATCGAGTTCCTGGGCATGACGCCGCTGATCGTCATCACGCTGGTGCTGATGTGGCAGTTCGTGCTGCTCGGATACACGTACTCGCTGGCCGGGAACGCCGCGGACGAGGCGGTGCGGGCCGGGACGGCCTCCGAAGGGCAGGCGGGCTGCGAGGAGGCCGGGCTGCGGCATCTGCCGGGCGCGTGGCAGGGCGGTGCGCGCGTGGAGTGCGAGGCGAGCGGCGGGTATGTCACGGCCGATGTGCACCTGGAGGTGCCCGTCCTCTTCCCCGGCTCGATCGGCTTCCCGTTCACCGTCGACGGGCACGCGGGGGCCGTTCAGGAGGAGAAGGACTGAGATGGCGAACGAAGCGAAATCCCGTGACCGCGGCCAGGTCGCCATCGAGTACCTCGGGTTCGTCCCGATCCTGATCCTCGTCGCCATGGCCTGCGTACAGCTCGGCCTGATCGCCTACGCCGCCCAGCAGGCCGGCACGGCGGCCCGGGCGGGGGCACGCGCCGCCTCGCTCGACGAGGGGGCCGCCGATGAGGGGTGTCAGGTCGCGGTCAGCGACTGGCTGGCCGACGGGACCGACTGCACCGAGGCGCCCGGCGGCGACGAGGTCACCGTCACCGCCGTCGTCCAGATCCCGTCCATCGTCCCCGGCTGGGACTTCGACCCCGCCCGCAAGACCGCGACCATGCCGCTCGACCACTGAACGAGGATCCACATGAGCCTGAGGTCACGCATCACCACCCCCGAGGAGCCCGGCGGCCGGGGCGAGGACGGCCACCTGGTCGCCTCGTACCGGGCCAAGCTCCTGGAGGAGATCGACCTCGCGGAGATGAGCTCGCTGGCGGCGGCCGAGCGCAGGGCCCGCCTGGAGCGGGTCCTCGGGCACATCATCAGCCGCGAGGGACCGGTGCTGTCGACGGTCGAGCGCTCGCAGCTGATCCGGCGAGTCGTCGACGAGGCACTCGGCCTCGGCATCCTGGAGCCGCTCCTGGAGGACGCCTCGATCACCGAGATCATGGTGAACGGTCCGGACGCGATCTTCGTCGAACGAGGGGGCCGCGTCGAGCAGTTGCCGCTCCGCTTCCCCTCCCACGACCAGTTGATGCAGACGATCGAGCGGATCGTCTCGACGGTGAACCGGCGCGTGGACGAGTCGAACCCGATGGTGGACGCCCGCCTGCCGTCCGGCGAGCGTGTGAACGTCATCATCCCGCCGCTGTCCCTGACCGGCGCGACCCTGACGATCCGCCGCTTCCCCCGCTCCTTCACCCTGCACGAGATGATCGGCCTCGGCTCCCTCGACGAGCCCATGGTGTACCTGCTGGCCGGGCTGGTGCAGGCGAAGTTCAACATCATCGTCTCGGGCGCGACCGGCACCGGCAAGACGACCCTGCTCAACGCCCTGTCGGGCCTGATCCCCGAGCACGAGCGCATCATCACCATCGAGGACTCGGCCGAACTCCAGCTCCAGCAGACCCATGTGATCCGCCTGGAGTCCCGCCCGCCGAACGTCGAGGGCAAGGGCCAGGTCACCATCCGCGACCTGGTCCGCAACTCCCTGCGGATGCGCCCCGACCGGATCGTCGTCGGTGAGGTCCGCGGCGGCGAGTCCCTGGACATGCTGCAGGCGATGTCGACCGGCCACGACGGCTCCCTCGCCACCGTGCACGCCAACAGCACCGAGGACGCCCTGATGCGGCTGAAGACCCTGGCGTCCATGTCCGACGTGGCGGTCCCCTTCGAGGCGCTGCACGACCAGATCAACAGCGCGGTGGACGTGATCATCCAGCTCACCCGCTTCCCCGACGGCGCCCGCAGGATCACCGAGATCGCCATCCTGGACAGCCACGGGGCGGAGCCGTACCGCGTGGCGACCGCGGCGCGCTTCCGGGCCCAGCCCATGACGCCGGACGGCCGCGTCCACGGCGCCTTCGAGTACCACCCCCTCCCGCGCCGCACCGCGGACCGCCTCTACATGGCGAGCCAGCCGATACCCCAGGCCTTCGGCGTCGCCCAGTCCCCGCTCGAGCTCGCCACCCGAGAAGCCAGGTAGGACCCGCCCATGGACCTCCAGACCCGCATCACGCTCACGACCGGCGTCGCCCTGCTGACCTGCACCCTCGCCGTGCTCGGCGTCCACGCGTACGCCTCCGGCCGGGCCCGGCGCCAGGCCCTGGTCGACCGCCTGACGGCCACCGGCCAGCTCACCGGCGCCGGCGGCCGCCGACGCCGCTTCGCCGACCTGGACCGCCGACTGCGCCGTACAAGACTGGGCAAGCAGCTCGAACTGCGGCTGGCGGCGACGGGCCTGGACGTCACGCCGGGCGAGTTCTTCGTCTACATGCTGGCGACGGTGGCGGGCCTGTGGCTGGCCGGCCAGGCGGCCCTCGCGCCCTTCTTCGGCCCGATCGCGGGCCTGCTGGGCGTGTGGGCGGCGGTCCAGTTCCTCAACTGGCAACGCCACAAGCGCATCGAGCGGTTCATCAACCAGCTCCCCGAACTCGCCCGCATCCTCGCCAACGCCGCCCACGCCGGCCTCGCCCTGCGCACGGCCATCGGCCTGGCGGCGGAGGAACTGGAGGCGCCCGCGGGCGAGGAACTGGCGAAGGTCTCCCACCAGCTGGCGCTGGGCGCCTCCATGGACGACGCCCTGGGCGAGCTCACGGAACGCCTCCCGTCGCGCGAACTGGTCGTCCTCGTCACCACCCTGGTGCTGTCCAACCGGGCCGGCGGCCAGGTGGTGAGCGCGCTGCGGAATCTGACGGAGACGCTGGAGGAACGCAAGGAGACCCGACGCGAGGTCCGCACCCAGCTCTCGCAGGTGAGCATGACCTCGTACGCCGTCCCCGTCCTGGGCGTGGGCTCGTTGTTCCTGATGAACGGGGTGAAGGACGGCGCCCTGGACCGCATGACGGGTTCGCCGCTGGGCCAGGCGGCGGTGCTGATCGCGTTCGGGCTGTACGCGGTCGGCTTCATCATGATCCGCCGTCTGTCGCGGATCGACGTCTGAGGCGCGGAAGGGAGGAGACGGGACAATGGGACTGGGACAACTGGGCCTGCTCCTGGCCCTGCTGACGGGCCTGAGCGTGGGGGGCGTCTTCGCGGGCATCCGCATGTACCGGGCGGACGTGAAACTGCCGAGCGACCTGGCGCTCGCCCTGGAGGTCGGCGCTACCCGCACCGGCGCCGTGGACTCGGTCATCGACCGCATGGGCATGCGCTACGCCCCCGCCGTGCTGCGCCTGATGGGCCCCAAGCTGGTGGCCAAGTACCGCCGCAAGATCGACCTCGCGGGCAACCCCGGCGGCCTGACCATCGACCGCTACGCCGCGAGGCGGGCGGTCTACGGCTTCCTGGGCGCGGTCGGCTTCCTGGTGTTCCTGCTCCGGGGCCAGGTGCTGCCGGCGCTGCTGCTGCTCGCCTTCGGCGCCTTCTGGACGGAGGTCGGCCTCTGGTCGGCGATCCGGATCAGGAAGGACGAGATCGAACGCACCCTGCCGGACTTCCTCGACGTCCTGGCGGTCGTGGTCAGCGCGGGCCTCGGCTTCCGCCAGGCACTCGACCGGGTCTCCTCGAAGTACGAGGGCCCGTGGGCGGACGAACTGCGCATCACCCTGCGCCAGATGGACCTCGGCATGAGCCGCCGCCAGGCCTTCGCGGAGCTGAGGCGGAGGAACGACTCCGAGCAGGTGGCCATGTTCGTGACGGCGTTGCAGCAGGGCGAGGAGCTGGGCGCCCCGATCGTCGACACGCTGGTGGCCCTGGCGAAGGACATGCGCCGGACCGACGCGCAGAACGCCCGCCGCAAGGCGGCCCGCGCGGTGCCCAAGGCCACGGTGATGATCACGACGTTCATGGTCCCGGCGACGATGCTCCTGCTGGGGGCGGGGCTGCTGCTGGGCTCGGGGACGGACTTCGGGTCGCTCACGGGGGAGTAGGGGGAGGGAGCATGGCAGGCATGCCGGTGCGGATGGGTACGGGGGGAGAGGCAGGGGCAGGGGCCGGGGCGCTGTGGGCGTTCGGCCGTGCGCTTCTGCCGCGCGGCCGCTGGTCGTCCCGGGCCGCCGGGGAGCCCGAGCGCTCCGCGGCGATCCCGTTGCAGATAAACGCCCTCCAGGCGATGTGCCGCCAGGTCTTCGGCTTCCGTCTCGCCATGATCGCGCTCGCGGCCCCCGCGGCCCTGCTCAACGCGGCGCCGGGCTTCGGCACCCGTCTGGTGGGGGCGTCGGTCGTGATCACGTTCATGGGCTCCTACGTCCTCTTCCGCGACTGGGAGCGCTTCGGCCCCCTCCTCCTGCGCCACCCCACCCTCCTGGCCGCGGACACCCTCTTCATCTCCCTCCTCCTCGTCTCGGCCGGCCCGGACACCACCCTCGCCTACGTCAGCGTCTGCACCCCGCTGCTGGCCGGCCTCGTCTACGGCTACCGAGGCGCGGCGGTGTTCGCCAGCGCGCAGTCCCTGATCCTGCTGCTGGCGTACGCGATCAACCAGGAGGCACAGCAGGGCAGCGGCCTGGCGGAGAAACTCCTCCTCCCGGGCTTCTGTGTCATCACGGGCGCCCTCGGCTCGTCCCTGCGCACCCTCATGCTCCGCTTCGGCACGGCCACCGAGGCCCTGACGGCGGTCCGGGCCCGTCTGGCGGTGACGGAGGCGGTGAGCGCGGAACGGGCCCGTCTGGCCCGCGAGATGCACGACTCGGTGGCGAAGACGCTGCACGGCGTGGCGCTGGCGGCGGACGGGCTGGCCCGCTCCGCGGGGTCGGCCTCGATGGACCCGTCCCGCATCCGGCACCAGGCGGAACTGGTCTCCCGCGCGGCGCGCCGGGCCGCGGCCGAGTCCCGGGAGCTCCTGGCGGACCTGCGCCGCGAGTCCGACCCGGACCGGGCGACGGATCTCGCGGCGGAACTGGCGGCGCGCACCGAGGCGTTCGGGACCCGCACCGGTATGCGGGCCACGTACGCGACGACGGAGGGCGAGCCCGCCGTGCCCGTGCCGTCGGTCCCGCCGGCCGTGGCCCGTCAGCTCCTCACCATCACCGAGGAGGCCATGGAGAACGCCCACCGCCACGCGCACGCGACCCGGGTCGAGGTTCGGGTGGGCGTCGAGGACGAGGTGCTCCGTCTGACGGTCCAGGACGACGGCCGCGGCCTCCCGCCGGGCACGACCCTCGAACGCCTCCGCCGCACAGGCCACTTCGGCCTGATCGGCATGTCCGAGCGAGCTACCTCGATCGGCGCCCGTCTCCACCTAGGCGAGGGCGGGAACGCGCGCGGCATGGAGGTCCGTCTCGACCTCCCGCTGGCAGCACTGACGACGACGAAGGCGACGACCGCATGAACGAGCCGCCCCCCACCGCCGCGCCCCTGCGGATCGTGGTGGCCGACGACAACCCGGTGGTCCGGGCGGGCCTGACGGCCCTGCTCTCCACCCACGCCGACCTCGCGGTCGTGGCCGAGGCGACGAACGGCCAGGAGGCCCACGAGGCGGCCCGCCGCCACCGCCCCGACGTGATCCTCCTGGACGTACGCATGCCGGGCACGGACGGCATCACGGCGCTGCCCCACCTCGTCCGCATCGCCCCGGTGCTGATGCTGACGTACAGCGGGGAGTCGGCGACGGTCCGGGAGGCCCTGTGCCGCGGGGCCGCGGGCTACCTGGTCCACGGCGAGTTCACGACGGACGAACTGGTGGCGGCCGTACGGGACATCGAGCGGGGCGGCCGACCTCCACTCACCCCGACAGCGACGGCAGCCCTCGCGCGAGCAAACGCCGAACTCCCAACCGCCGCAAGCAATTCCCCGGAATCGCTTTCGCAAGTGCAACCAGATATGGGACAGTCGACGTCGTACAGGTCACGGTTCCGGCTGAGCAGGAGGGAGGCGGAGATCATGGACCTCATCGCATCGGGGATGAACAACCAGCAGATCGCCGCCGCCTGCTTCATCAGCGAGAAGACGGTCAAGAACCACATCAACCGAATCTTCGCCAAACTCCACAGCACCAGCCGCGGCGAGGCCGCCGCCAAGTGGCTGGGCACGGCGCCGGGTTCGCATCCGGGGGGAGTGCAGTGGTGATGACGGAGCGATGGTTTTCGGCCTGGGCTCGGAATTGGGTCCTGGGACCCTCTGGTGTTTCGGGTGTTCGCGCTTACGTTTCTCGCAAGACTTCTCACAACGCTTGCGAGCCCAGCGCTCAACGAACGCCGGACACCAGAGGGGACCACCATGAGCAACTGGATCAACACCACCGTCGCACGCCTCCGCTCCCGCGCTGCTCGCAACGACGAAGGGCAGACGGCGGTGGAGTACCTGGGGATCATCGCGGTGGTGGTGGCGATCGTGCTGGCGATCACGGGGACGGACATCGGCAGCACGATCTACGACGCGATCACGGAGCAGATCGCCGAAGTGACCGGCGGCTGATGCGGCGATCCAGGCTCGGCGACGCAGGGCAGGCCTTCCCCATCTACATCACGGTGGTGGCGGGCCTGCTTTTTCTCGCGTTCGCTTACCTGGCGGTCGGCCAAGCCGGTGTGAAGCGGAATGGAGCCCAAACGGCTGCGGATGCGGCGGCACTTGCGGCGGCACAGGACACTCGGGACCAACTCGCGGGGGAGTGGTTGGAGGTCGTTCTCGATCCGGAGAAGTGGCGGGACATTCTCGACGGCAGCGGGGCCGTGCTGAACGGTTGCTGGCGGGCGTACGAACTCGCTGCGCAGAACGACGCCACTGTCAACGACTGTGATCCGACGGAGCCGCTGGCCTACACAGTGGTCGTCGCATCCACGACGTCCGTCGGCGACTCGATCGTCCCCGGCACGGAGAGCATGCACGCGGTGGCGTCCGCGACAGCGGTGATCGAGCCACTCTGCACGTTCGAACCACCCGGCGAGGACGCAGGGGGCGATGACGGTGCAGACGTACTGCCACTGCCGCAACTCACCTGCGACGACGGGAACTGGGACCCGGACCCGGACGACCCGACCACTCTTCCGGAGCCCAAGGATCTCTTCGACGTCCACCTGGCCGACTCACAAGCGAACGACGAGTGACGAAGGAAGCAGAGGCATGAGTATTCGGTTCACTACGAAGGCCCGCAAGGGGATGGTCGCGATGACTATTGCGGCCGGGCTGGCCCTCGGCGTGGCCGGCTGCGGCGGTGGAGGCGACGACAAGAAGCCGGAGTCGTCGGCTTCCTCCTCCAAGGAGAGCGGGTCTGACCCGAGTACTCAGGAGGGACAGGCGGAGACGCCCCTGGCGGAGATGAAGGGTCCTGACGGTCTCGTTCTCCAGATCACCTCGGCTGTGCGTGATTCAGGTGGCTTCGTCACCGTGAACGGCACCATGAAGAACGACGGTGCCAAGACTGTCGTCGTCCCCGCTGTGCTCCGGGGAGACGAGACCGAGATCGTCAGGCACGGCAGGTCCCTCGGAGGCGCCACACTCGTCGACTCGAAGAGCAAGAAGCGGTACTACGTCTTGCGGGACACGGATGGGCGTCCCCTGACCACGACCGATCTCACCTCGATCAAGTCCGGTGAATCCGTACCTGTCTTCATGCAGTTCCCTTCGCCGCCGACCAGTACTACTGAGGTCACCTTCCAGCTCCCGTCGTTCGCCGCAGCCGGCATTCAGATCTCCGGGTGAGGCCCCCATGACCCGCACCCGCACCCCCCGCCTCCCCCTCACCCTCACCGCAGCCACCCTCCTGCTCACCACCAACCTGCTCGGCGCCACCACAGCCGACGCGGCCGACGACCCCGGCGTGCCCCCCGGCACCGAAGCGACCGCCTCCGCCCCCGTCGAGGTGGACGCCAACGACCCCGACCTCAAGCTCCCCGAAGGCGCGACGCTCGCCGAGGCCAAGGTGCTGGACATCAAGCAGGTGGTCGAGGACCAGGCCGGTGAGGAACGCCGCGAGGACACCAACGCGGACGTGAAGTTCGCGCTCCAGGCCGAGGTCCTCTTCCCCAAGGACAGCGCGAAGCTGACCGGCGAGGCGAAGGCCCGTATCGCGGAGATCGCCGAGGAGATCAAGACCCAGAACGCCACCCGCATCCGCGTCTTCGGCTTCACCGACAACCTCGGCTCCTCCGCCCACGGCGACGTCCTGTCCAGGAAGCGCGCCAACGCCGTCCAGGGAGTCCTGGAATCGGAGCTGAACGACTCCACGGTCACGTACGAGGTACGGGGCTACGGCGAGCAGTACCCGATCTCCTCGAACGCGACGGAGGAGGGCCGCAAGAAGAACCGACGGGTGGAGGTCTCGTTCCCGCGCTCGGAGAGCTGACGGAGACGGGAAGCGCAAGATCTTGCCGCGGAGGCACTGTTGAGGTTTCAATGAACCTCGAGATTCACGGCACCCCCACTCCGGCGCACCCGCGCACGGAGCCGAGAACCAGGGAGTTCATTCGCCATGCGCACTCGTCCCCTCCTCCGCCGCACCGCTTTCTCCGCCCTGGCGGCAGGCCTGGCCGCGGCAGGCACACTGGCACTCGCGTCACCGGCCCCGGCGGCCGAGCAGAACGTCACGGCCACCCTGCGTGTCAAGATCGCCGAGGGCAACTCCGTCTACACGCAGATCAACGGCTCGTACACCTGCCACGAGAACTTCACCGTCGGCAAGGCGAAGGACATCAAGGTCACCGTGCCCGCCGGCCAGTGGATACAGGTCTTCAACAGCCACGACTGCTACGACAGCATCAGCATCGGCGGCACCCGCGTCGACACCGACGGCCAGGTCATCGACATCGCCCTCTGAGCGTCGACCCACACAGCGAGCCCAGCGAGCCCAGCGGGCGGGGCGGGCGGGGCATGCAGGAGGGGACCAGGTCAGGCCACCTCCACAGCCACCCGCCCCCCGACCCGCACCCCCCACCCCGCCATCACGCCGGCCTCCGCCTCCAGCACACACCGCGAGCGGAGCCGGGGCAGTCCCAGTCGCCCCGGTTTCATGGTGCGTACGGCGATGACCTCAAGGCCCCGATCGAGATAGGCGACGTCGATGGGGATGCGCATGCCGAAGGTGTGCACGCTGTTGGCGGGGCAGAGCAGGATCGCCCCGTCGACGGCGTCACGTCCCAGCAGCCCACGGGTACGAGCCCGATACGACGAGGCGATCTCCAGTGGCACGCGGACAGCACCTCGCTCGCCGTGAACGGTCAGCGTCCCCCGCCCGTCACGCCACCGCTGCCCCATCCCCGGCACCTCCGTACAAAAGAAGTTGTCCGCCCTGTCCTGGCCGGGTAGGAAGACTCCCATGACCGGACTCGGCGCGGTATTCCGCCCCCAACTCGCCCCCGAACGCCTCCGATCAGTCGCCCGCCTCGCCGACGAGGCGGGTCTTGAGGAACTCTGGCTCTGGGAGGACTGCTTCCGGGAGGGCGGGATCTCCACCGCGGCGGCCGCCCTCGCCTGGACCGAGCGGGTCAAGGTCGGGGTCGGTCTGCTGCCCGTGCCGTTGCGGAACGTCGCCATCACCGCCATGGAGGCCGCCACCCTGCACCGCATGTTCCCGGGGCGTCCGATCCTCGCCGTAGGGCACGGGGTGCAGGACTGGATGGGGCAGGTCGGGGCCCGGGTCGAGTCGCCGGTGACCTTGCTGCGGGAGCATCTCGACGTACTGCGGGCCCTGCTGCGGGGGGAGCGGGTGACCGTCGAGGGGCGGTACGTCAAGCTCGACGACGTGGCCCTGGACTGGCCGCCCGCCGAGCCGGTGCCCGTCCTCGCCGGAGTCACCGGGCCCCGCTCGCTGCGGCTCGCCGGGGAGGCCGCCGACGGGACGCTGCTCACCGCGTCCAGCGCGGCCGAGGACGTGCGGCGGGCACGGCAACTCATCGACGAAGGGCGGCAGTCGGCCGGACGTGGCGGTGCCGAGCGGCACCGTGTCGTCGTCTATCTGCTCACCGCCACCGGGGCCGACGGGCCCGCCCGCCTCAAGGCCGAGCTCGCCGCGGAGGGACTCGGATCCGTCCCGGACCTCGGTGTCGCCGGGGACGCGGGCGCCGTCGCGAAGGCGGTCCAGCGGCTCGCGGACGCCGGTGCCGACACCGTGGTCCTTCAGCCGACGGGGGACGAACCCGACCCGGAGGGGTTCGTGCGGTTCGTGGCCGAGGACGTACGGCCGCTGGTTCCCTGAGGCGGGGCCTCACCCCCGCCGGTGATCCCCCGTAGCCCCGTCGATCAGCTCTCGCAGGATGTCCATGTGCCCGGCGTGCCGTGCCGTCTCCTCGATCATGTCGACGAGGACCCAGCGCAGGGTGACGGAATGGTCCCGCCACGGCGGCCGGCCGACGGCGTCGAGCGGCAGCTCGGTGATCATGCGATCGGCGGCGGCGCGGGCCCGGCCGTAGAACTCGACGATCCGCGACGTCGTCTCGCCCTCGCCCGCCCGCATGTCCTCGCCCTTGTACGGGTCGAACCACAGCGGCTCCACCGCACCGCCGAAGCTCTCCACGAACCAGCCGTACTCCACCGACGCCAGGTGCTTCACCAGACCGAGCAGGCTCGAACCCGACGGGGTCATCGGGCGGCGCAGCTGTTCGTCGTCCAGCTCCTCCAGCTTCCACAGCACCGCGTCCCGCAGCCGGTTCAGGCTCGCGTGCAGTGTCTCCTTCTCGGTCCCCGCATACGGCATGCCCGTTCCCTCAGATGGCGTCATACCGCCGGAAACTAGCAGCGCCCACTGACAACCCCCCCAGGGAGATCCACCGTATGAAGGAGACCCAGCCCCAGCGGCACCGGCCCCGGTCCCGTCCCCAGCCCGTGCCGCATCCGCAGCACACTCGCACCTTCGAGGAACTCGTCGCCGAAGGCGCCGCCGTCCCCACCGAGGGCTGGGACTTCTCCTGGTTCGAGGGGCGGGCCACCGAGGCCCGGCCGTCCTGGGGATACGCCACGTCCCTCGCCGAGCGGCTCGCCCGTGCGAGTGCCGCCCTCGACATCCAGACCGGGGGAGGCGAGGTACTCGACTTCGCCCTGAGCCGCGCCGCCCCCGAGGCACCCACCCTCACCGCCGCCACCGAGGGCTGGCCGCCGAACGCCGCCAAGGCCACCGCCCTACTGCGCCCGCGCGGCGTCGCCGTCGTCGCCGCCCCCGACGAGGCCCCGCTGCCCTTCGTCGACGGCGCCTTCGACCTCGTCAGCAGCCGGCACCCGGTCAGCCCGCACTGGGCCGAGATCGCCCGCGTCCTCCAGCCCGGCGGCACCTACTTCGCCCAGCACGTCGGGCCCCGCAGCGTCTTCGAGCTCGTCGAGTACCTCCTCGGCCCCCTCTCGCAGGAGCAGCGCGACGCACGCCACCCCGACCGCGAGCGCGCCGCCGCCGAGGCCGCCGGGCTCAAGGTCGTCGACCTGCGCGCCGAGCGGCTGCGCATCGAGTTCCACGACATCGCGGCCGTCGTCCACTTCCTGCGCAAGGTGGTGTGGATGGTCCCCGGCTTCACCGTCGAGGCGTACCGGCCCCGGCTCCGCGCCCTGCACGAGCGGATCCGGTCCGAGGGCCCCTTCGTCGCGCACAGCACCCGCCAGCTGTTCGAGGCCCGCAAGCCCGGCTCCTGAGCCGCCACCCTCGCCGCCGCCCGGCCCCCTCACGCGTGCGGGCCGACCGTCACCTCACCGACCACCAACTCCGCCTTCGCCTCCAGCACTTCCCCCACCCGCTCCACCTGCTCGCCCAGCTCCCGTCCCTGCCGCGCCGTCAGGCGTCGTCCGATCAGCTCCACCGTCACAGTCGTACGACGGCCCCGGCGCCGCTGGTGCCAGACCCCGGCCACCACACCGTCCACCAGCAGCACCGGGTAGTTCCCCGCCTGCCCACCCGCCAGAGCCCGCCGGTACGCCTCCCCGGGGAACAGCGACTCCCGCGGCTGCGCGGCGATGGCGTACGCGTCGAAGTAGGGCAGCAACCGCACCCCGCGCACCGGCCCGCCCGGGAACTCCGTGTCACCCGCCACCACCCAGGCCGCCCCCGCCCCCTCGAAGGCGACCTCCTCGATCTCCCCGCCCTCCGCCAGCTCCCGGAACAGCTCCACCGCCCACCCCGCCGGCGCCGCCAGCCACTTGGCGAAGTGCCGCGGCGTCGCCGGACCGTACGCGCGCAGATACCGTCGTACGAGTTCGCGCAGGGCCGCCTGCCCCGGCAGCGGATCGAAGGACGGCGGCCGTGTGTACGTCACTCTCCGTCCCCGGTTCGGGCCGAAGCACAGCGCGCCCGACTGGCCGGCCCGGTGCATCACCTGCCGCCAGCGCGGCCACAGGTCCTGGAACGCCTCCATCACCCGGTCCCCGGCCCACGGACCGGTGCGCGCCACGACCTCCTCGCCGAGCTCCTCCACCGTCAGGCACACCCCGTCGAGCGCGTCGCCGATCGCCGCCACGATCCGCTCCGCCTGTTCCTCCGTCACCCGGACGTCCGGCGGGAACGGGCTCGGGCCCGTCGGAATCGCCGTCAGCGCACCGCACCACAGGGGCAGTTCGGCGGCGGGCAGCAGATGCACCGTCCCGCGCGGCCCGAACGTCTTCACCAGCGAGCGGTCGTCCCAGAGCGCCGCCCGTACGTCCGCCCGTGTCACCCCGGCGGCCCGCACCCCCACCGACACCTCCGCCGCGGACAGCACCTGCGCATGCGCGCCCAGCATCGCCCCGACCACCTCGGCGACCGGCGAGCCGCGCTCCGCGGGCCGGTCCAGGAACTGCCGCCGGAGTCGCCGCGCACTGGTCTCGTCCCACGTCGTCGTCGCCCTGTTCATACGGCGACGGTAGACGGGATATAGGTCAGATGCTGTCCGCTGACCGGCGCTGTCATACCGCATGGTGCAAACCGTGCTTCCGTCCGCGCAGGGCCGCCACGCCCTGCGCATCAAAGGACCACTCGGCTTTTCCACATTGTTATGGCGGCCGACTCGATTTCCTTCCGACCCTCACGTAAGTTCAGACCAAGGTAATTCGCGTACGCAAAGCTGCGCGGTGGCACCGCGCGGTGGAGGGGACTGCGCGGTGCCGTTCCCTCATGCGGCCCCCTGCTGGACGCGCGTCGCGTCGAAAGCGCATCCGCTCCGCGAAGTCATGAGCGGCGTCAAGTGGACGTTCGCGGTCCGGGTCACCCGGGGGAGGGACGCGCGGACAAGTCACCGAGCAGCCCGCAAGCTGCGGCAAACCGGCTGGATCCGGCCGCATCCCCCGCGATTCCCCTGGAAATCGGCCGCCACCTGGCCATGAATGCGCCACGAGCCGACCCTCCGACGGTCACCGCGTCGTCGTCGGACGGTTTCGGAGAGTAGTTGTGGCACGCCGATGCGCGCAGCATCACTTACGAAGGGTTATGGTGGAAACCCCCCCTCGGGCCGGTCCGTCTCCCCCCCACGGACCGGCCCGTTTTTTTGCCCGCACCGAGCCGCGAACCACGCGCAGGCGCCGACGCGCACCAGGCGTCGTCCGCACAAGGCGCCCGCCCGACTCCGCGCACCCCACAACACGGCCCGAGCCCCGCAGGGGTAGGCTTCGCCTCCGGGGACCGCCATACGGACAGGGACCGCCCTCGCCGCGCCGCGACCACCGCCGCGCACCGATCACCGCGACCACCGCGACCATGCCGGGGCCGCGCCTGTCCGATCCGTACGGAGGGGCTGACAATCACGTGAACCTGCGCGACATGCTGCGTAACCTGCTGGTCAGGGTGTACGCACGCCGGGTGGAGGGCCACCTGGACCACGCTCAGGTGCCCAAGCACATCGGCGTGATCATGGACGGCAACCGGCGCTGGGCGAAGGCGGCGGGCTCCTCCACGGTGCACGGTCACCGGGCCGGCGCGGAGAAGATCGGGGAGTTCCTCGGCTGGTGCAGCGAGACGGACGTCGAGGTCGTCACCCTCTGGCTGCTGTCGACGGACAACTTCGACCGGCCGCAGGACGAACTCGTCCCGCTCCTCGGAATCATCGAGGACGTCGTCCGCTCCCTGGCCGCCGACGGCCGCTGGCGGGTGCACCACGTCGGCACGTCCGACCTGCTGCCGTCCGGGATGCAGACCACCCTCAAGGAGGCCGAGGAGGCCACCGCGCACGTCGACGGGATACTGGTCAACGTCGCCATCGGCTACGGCGGCCGCCAGGAGATCGCCGACGCGGTGCGCTCGATGCTGCTCGACGCCCAGGACCAGGGCACCTCGCTCGAGGACCTCGCCGAGGCCGTCGACATCGACATGATCGGCCGGCATCTCTACACCGGCGACCAGCCCGACCCGGACCTCGTGATCCGTACCAGCGGCGAGCAGCGGCTGTCCGGATTCATGCTCTGGCAGACGGCCCACTCCGAGTACTACTTCTGTGACGTCTTCTGGCCGGCCTTCCGCAAGGTCGACTTCCTGCGGGCCCTGCGCGACTACGCGGCCCGGCACCGGCGTTACGGCGGCTGACACACCTCTCGACGGGGGCGGTCGGGGGCAGAAGTAACAAGGAGTTCACCAGCGCGCCGTCATATGCGTCGGCATGGCTCCGCATGTTCGAGGGCATAAGCCAAGCAGGTCGACACCCGAACCACGGGTGTCGTATCTCAGCGGACGGCGCCGGAGTCGTCCGCCCGGGAGGCCCTTTGCACCAGCCCGACCGTGCGGTCACAGCACGGAAGAAGACGTGGAGGGCCGGTTTTCGGCCCGTGCAGGGCGGCCGACGACCGGTCGGGATCTTCCCACCCGCCCGGTCGGGATTCCCATCCTCCCGGCCCAGCTCCCACTCCGTCGCTCCCCGACCTCATCCGAGGGGGTACGTCCTTCCGTGGTGACCAGCACAAAGCGCCACAAGCCAGACCGGCGCACCTACGTCCTCGACACCAGCGTCCTGCTGGCCGACCCGAACGCCCTGAGCCGCTTCGACGAGCACGAGGTGGTGCTCCCCATCGTTGTGGTGACGGAACTGGAGGCGAAGCGGCACCATCCCGAACTCGGCTACTTCGCCCGGCAGGCACTGCGCCTGCTCGACGACCTCCGGGTGCGGTACGGCCGTCTCGACGCCCCCATCCCGACCGGGGACCTCGGCGGGACCGTGCGTGTCGAGCTCAACCACTCGGACCCCAGCGTGCTGCCTTCCGGCTACCGCCTGGGGGACAACGACTCCCGTATCCTCGCGGTCGCCCGCAATCTGCAGGCCGAGGGGTTCGACGTCACCGTCGTGTCGAAGGACCTGCCGCTCAGGATCAAGGCCTCGTCCGTCGGTCTCCTCGCCGAGGAGTACCGCGCCGAACTCGCCATCACGGACTCCTCCGGCTGGACCGGAATGTCCGAACTGACGCTGTCGGGCGAGCAGGTGGACATCCTCTTCGAGGAAGGACACATCCACGTCCCCGAGGCCACCGGCATGCCCGTGCACACCGGACTGACGATCCACTCCGAGCGCGGCAGGGCGCTGGGCCGGATCACGCCCGAGGGCAACGTCCGTCTCGTGCGCGGCGATCGGGAGGCCTTCGGCATCAAGGGGCGCAGCGCGGAACAGCGGATCGCGCTCGACCTGCTGCTCGACCCGGACGTCGGGATCGTGTCCATGGGCGGCCGGGCCGGCACGGGCAAGTCGGCGCTCGCGCTGTGCGCGGGTCTGGAGGCCGTGCTGGAGCGCCGCCAGCACCAGAAGGTGATGGTCTTCCGGCCGCTGTACGCGGTGGGCGGGCAGGAGCTCGGCTATCTGCCCGGCAGCGAGGCCGAGAAGATGAGCCCCTGGGCGCAGGCGGTCTTCGACACGCTGTCGGCGGTCACCAGCCGCGAGGTCATCGAGGAGGTCACCGCGCGCGGCATGCTGGAGGTGCTGCCCCTCACCCACATCCGCGGCCGTTCGCTGCACGACGCGTTCGTGATCGTGGACGAGGCGCAGTCACTGGAAAGGAATGTCCTGCTGACCGTTCTGTCCCGAATCGGGGCTGACTCACGGGTGGTTCTGACCCATGACGTGGCCCAGCGGGACAACCTCAGGGTCGGGCGCTACGACGGTGTCGTCGCCGTCGTGGAGAAGCTGAAGGGGCATCCGCTCTTCGCCCACGTCACGCTGACGCGGTCCGAGAGGTCCCAGATCGCCGCCCTTGTGACCGAAATGCTCGAAGACGGGCAGATCTGAGAAGCACCGCCCAATCAGACCCGGTTACGCAGTAGTTGGCGCCGTCCGAAAAGGCGAAAAGCCTAGTCGGGCGGCGCCTCGGTGTCTGCGACTTTCCGCAAATCCCCTGGAACAAACGAGGTGTGAGCTTTCACACGCAACGCAGAATTGCCTTGCGGCGTCGGGGTACGGCAGAGTCTCACTCCTGTCAGGCCCCGCATACGACACACCCGTACCCCCAGCGGTACGGAACCACAGCAACACCACCACAAACTGCATAGCGCCGTCGTATGCCGCCCGAGTTCACCACGCGGCGCTCCCCGCACGGGAGTTGCCCACCGGGTCCGTGCCTCCCGTGACCCCGCAGTTGGGAGGCCAGCGCCAGGGGCACGATTGCGTCCGCCAGGGTCACCGAAGCGGGCGATGCTGGAAGGAAACCGTGTGAGTCCGATTTCGGTCAGGGGATTCGCAGTGGCGTCGGCCACCGCGGTCACCGCTGTCGGAAGCGTCGTCGGCGTTGCCTCGGGCAGCACCGCGCAGAACAACGACGCCGAGGCGACGGCAGCCGATTCGACGCTCCTCGCGGACATACCCGCGGGCCAGCAGGCCCAGGTACACACCGATTCCCTGACGGCCCAGGCCGATGTCCAGGCGATCGCCGCGGACGTGAGCGCCAAGAAGGACGCTGAGGAATCGGCCCGCAAGGCGGCCGCCCAGACGGCGATCGAGAAGAAGAAGGAAGCCGCCGAGAAGGCGGCGAAGGCTGCCCAGGAGGCCAAGGAGCGTGAAGAGGCCGAGGCGAAGGCCTCCAGGGACGCCTCCGACTTCCCGGTCTACGGCTCGTACAGCATCGCGCAGATCCAGGCGATGGCACGCCAGATGGTGCCGAGCGGCCAGTTCCAGTGCTTCAGCAACATCGTGGACCACGAGTCCGACTGGAACTACAAGGCGGTCAACCCCTCGTCCGGTGCCTACGGCCTCTTCCAGGCCCTGCCCGGCTCCAAGATGTCGTCCGTCGGCTCCGACTGGCAGACGAACCCGGCCACCCAGATCAAGTGGGGCCTGAACTACATGAACGACCGCTACGGCAGCCCGTGCGACGCCTGGAACTTCTGGCAGGCGAACCACTGGTACTGAGCCGCCGCTCAACCCTCGCGCAGCCCCTCACCGTCTTCGGGTGAGGGGCTTTCGCTTGTCCGCGTCCAGCGCCCTGTACGGTCGGACGCGACGACTCCAGGGGGAGTGGTGGGGAGAGACGGGGGAAGAGGACGAATCATGTCGCGAGTGCCAGGGTGGCTCGGTCGGCTCGGCGCCGGACTGACGGAGATGAGCGAGCGGTTGAACGAGCGCCGCGCCGCGGTGGAACGGGAGAGCTCCGAGCTCCAGCCGGTACGGCGGTCCGCCGTGTCCGGGTCCTCCTCCGCCGACGCCCCGTCGTCGCCCGCCGACCACGTCCCCCGGCCCCCCGACTACGCGCCCGCGGTTCCGCCGCCCCGCCCCGACCCCGCGCAGGTCGTGCCGTGGGGCATGCGCGTCGCGGCGGAGGCCGGCTGGCGGCTGCTGGTGCTCGCCGGCACGGTCTGGGTGCTGATGCGGGTCATCAGCGCCGTACAGCTCGTCGTGCTCGCGTTCGTCATCGCCCTGCTGCTCACCGCGCTGATGCAGCCCTCGGTGGCGTGGCTGAGGCGGCGCGGTGTGCCGCGCGGGCCCGCCACCGCCCTGACCGCGATCCTCGGGTTCGTCGTCATCGGGCTGATGGGCTGGTTCGTGACCTGGCAGGTCATGGAGAACATCGACAACCTCTCCGACCAGATCCAGGACGGCATCGACGAGCTGCGCAACTGGCTGCTCAACAGCCCCTTCCACGTCACCGACAAGCAGATCAACGAGATCGCCGAGAACCTCCGGGAAGCGATCGGCGCCAACACCGACGCGATCACCTCGGCCGGTCTGGAAGGCGTCACGGTCGTCGTCGAGGCCCTCACCGGCATCCTGCTGGCCGCCTTCTCGACCCTGTTCCTGCTCTACGACGGCAAGCGCGTCTGGGAGTGGACGCTGAAGCTGGTGCCCGCCGCGGCCCGGCCGGGCGTCGCCGGCGCCGGCCCGCGCGCGTGGGCGACGCTCACGGCGTACGTGCGCGGCACGGTCCTCGTCGCCCTCATCGACGCCGTCTTCATCGGCATCGGCATCTACTTCCTGGACGTGCCGATGGCCGTCCCGCTGGCCGTCTTCATCTTCCTGTTCTCGTTCATCCCGCTCGTCGGCGCCGTGGCCTCCGGCGCGCTGGCGGTGGTGGTGGCCCTGGTGACGCAGGGCGTGTTCACCGCGGTCATGACGCTCGCCGTCGTCCTGGCCGTCCAGCAGATCGAGGGCCACGTGCTGCAGCCGTTCATCCTCGGGCGCGCGGTCCGCGTCCACCCGCTGGCGGTGGTGCTGTCGGTGGCGGCCGGCGGCATGGTGGCGGGAATCGGCGGCGCGGTGGTGGCCGTACCGCTGGTGGCGGTGTCGAACACGATCGTGGGGTATCTGCGAGCGTACTCGCGGGAGCAGGACCTGAGGTACGCGTCCTCAGCGTCCCCAGCGTCTCCAGCCCGTCCGGCGATCGAGGGCGAGGCCGTTGCGGCCGAAGGGGGGTCCGGGGGCGCAGCGCTCAGCGACGGGGGCGAAAACGCCGAGGGCCTCGCCCACCCACGGTGAGCGAGGCCCTGAGCGCAGCTCGGCCTACTCGGAGAGCACGGCCTCGGCATCCAGCGTGACAGCGACCGCCTGGATCACGGACGCGATCTTGAACGCCTCCTGGACGACCTCACGGTCCACGCCCGCCTTGCGCAGCACCTGCTCGTGCGAGTCGAGGCACATGCCACAGCCGTTGATGGCGGACACCGCGAACGACCACAGCTCGAAGTCGGCCTTGTCGACACCGGGGTTGCCGATGACGTTCATCCGCAGACCCGCGCGCAGGTTGCCGTACTCGTGGTCGGACAGCAGGTGCCGGGTGCGGTAGAAGACGTTGTTCATCGCCATCACCGCGGCCGCGGACTTCGCCGCGTTGTACGCCTCCGGCGTGAGGTTCGCCTTCGCCTCCGGCTCCAGCTCGCGCAGCACGATCGGGGAGCGCGCGGCGATCGCGGTGGCGAGGACCGTGCCCCACAGCCGCTGCGCCGGGAGGTCCGAGTTGCCGATGACCGAGCCCAGGTTGAGCTTCAGGTCCTTGGCGTAGTCCGGTATGCGGGACTTGAGGGAGTCGAGTGACATGTCAGTCACTCTCCAGCCAGCAGCTTGACCGGGTCCAGGGTGTCCTCGCCCTTGGTCCAGTTGCACGGGCACAGCTCGTCCGTCTGGAGGGCGTCCAGAACCCGCAGGACCTCCTTGGGGTTACGGCCGACGGAGCCGGCGGTCACCATGGAGAACTGGATCTCGTTGTTCTGGTCGACGATGAACACCGCGCGCTTGGCGAAGCCGTCCTCGCCCTCGATGCCGAGGTCGCGCATCAGCTCGTGCTTGGAGTCGGCCATCATCGGGAACGGCAGGTCGCGCAGGTCGTCGTGGTCCTTGCGCCAGGCGTGGTGGACGAACTCGGAGTCACCGGAGAAGCCGAGGATCTGGGCGTCGCGATCGGCGAACTCCTCGTTCAGCTTGCCGAAGGCCGCGATCTCGGTCGGGCACACGAAGGTGAAATCCTTCGGCCAGGCGAAGACGATCTTCCACTTGCCCTCGTAGGTCTTGTGGTTGATCGTCTCGAACTCCTTGCCCTTCTCCAGCGAGACGCAGGCGGTCAGTTCGAACTCGGGGAACTTGTCACCGACAGTGAGCACGTACAGGCCCTTCAGGTGGTGCTTGGGTTGGACAGGTGTAACCCTGTCAGACGCTCCTGTCGCAGGTAAAATCGATCAATCTGGTCAAAGTGATCAGTGAAGCCGATCAGTGTGGCGCCGGTCGGGCGCCTGGCTGCGCACAGCGGGAAAGGGCTCTCGCAAGTCAGTCTACGAACGCGTCACGCGGGGCACTCGGTGCCCCAGAGCGCGCCGCCGCCGCTCTCGCCCTCGCCGACTCGGACGGCAAGCCGCTCACGGACGGGGTGGAACTGCCGGAGAACGAGCTCGTGGAGCTGGAGCAGGGCAAGGCCCATCTGACGCTGCGGGACGTGCGCGAAGTGATCAGGGGCGGCGACTTCATGAAGTTCACCATGCGGTTCGAGAACGCGGGCCGCGGTGAGCCGCACCCGGCCGCCGGTCCACGGCGAGAAGCCATGAGTCGTCCGATCAGCTCTCCTCGGGGCGAGGTTTGCCGCAAAGGCATGCACTGTGTCCCTATGGACACCCGAGTGGATCGACAGAGTAGACCTGTTCTCCGAATGCGCGCGGTCAGTGCTGTCCTGGGCATCGCCCTTGCGACAGGGCTGACGACAGCTGCATCCGCCGCGGCCGCGGTCCCCGCCACCCGCGTCGTCACGCAGGCCGTGGCTGGTCAGTCGAGCTCGATCAGCAGCCCCGCCGACGCCGACCACTGCATCCTCACCGTCATGATCCCCCTCTGCCTTGGGGGTGCCGTTTAAAGCGGCTCCCATCCGTCCCTCCCCGGTGCATTGATACGGGAAATGGCTACACTCCGTCAGGTTGATCGGAGGTGCCTATTGATGACCGTGGGTAAGCGGAGACAGCCCAGCCTCGCCCAGCTCCGGGCCTTCACCGCCGTCGCCGAGCACCTCCACTTCCGGGACGCCGCGGCCGCGATCGGCATGAGCCAGCCCGCGCTCTCGGGTGCGGTGTCCGCCCTGGAGGAGACCCTCGGGGTCACGCTGCTGGAGCGGACGACCCGCAAGGTGCTGCTCTCGCCGGCCGGCGAGCGGCTCGCCGTACGGGCGAAGGCGGTGCTGGCGGAGGTCGGGGCGCTGATGGAGGAGGCGGAGGCGGTCCGGGCGCCGTTCACCGGCGCGCTGCGGCTCGGTGTCATCCCGACGGTGGCGCCGTATCTGCTGCCGACCGTGCTGCGGCTCGTCCACGACCGGTACCCGCACCTCGACCTCCAGGTGCACGAGGAGCAGACCGCCAACCTCGTCGAGGGACTCACCAGCGGCCGCCTGGACCTGCTTCTGCTCGCTGTTCCGCTCGGCGTGCCCGGAGTCGCCGAACTCCCCCTCTTCGATGAGGACTTCGTGCTCGTCACCCCGCTCGACCACTGGCTCGGGGGCCGTGAGGGCATCCCCCGCGAGGCCCTCAAGGAGCTCAACCTGCTGCTCCTCGACGAGGGGCACTGCCTGCGCGACCAGGCCCTCGACATCTGCCGGGAGGCCGGGCGCGAGGACGCGCCGGTGACCACGACGGCCGCCGGGCTGTCGACGCTCGTCCAGCTCGTCGCCGGCGGCCTGGGCTGCACGCTGCTGCCGCGCACCGCGCTCAAGCTGGAGACGACCCGCAGCAGCCAGCTCCTCACCGGCTACTTCGCCGACCCCGCCCCCACCCGCCGCGTCGCTCTCGCCATGCGCAGCGGGTCGGCGCGCGGGGCGGAGTACGAGGAGTTGGCGGGTGCTTTGCGTGAGGCTCTGCGGCCGTTGCCCGTGCGGGTGTTGGACGTGGGGGTGTTGGACGCGCGGGTGTGAGCCTGGGGCGGGGTGGCCGGGCTGTTCCGTGCGTGGCTTGTTCGGGCGCGGCGGGCGGCTGTTGCCGGCCGCTTCGCGGGTTCCGCCCCGCTCGTCGCGTCGCCCTGGCTGTGCGGGGCGGGTCGAGGAGCGGGGCGGTGTCCGGAGGCGGGCGGGTGGTTGGTGTGAGGCCGCCGGTCCCTATTCGGTGCGCAGGCCGTCCGGGCGCATCAGCCGCAGCAGTGGTGGCAGGCTGAGCAGCGTCACCACGAGGACGACGCCGGCGGCGACGCCCGTCATGGACAGCACGCTCGTCCAGTCCACCTGGACCGGCTGGTCCGCCATCCGCAGCAGGACCGCGCCCAGCGTCAGTCCCACCGTCGCGGCCAGCAGCAGGCCCAGGGCGATCGGGATCGCCGTCTGCCACAGCACCGACAGGCTCAGCGTGCGGCGCCGGGTGCCGAAGGCGACCAGCGACGACAGCAGCTTCTTGCGGTCGCGCAGTTGCTCCAGCTGGGAGACCAGCAGGCTCGCGCCGATCAGCACCATGACGCAGACGGCGCCGACGAACAGGCCGGTGCGGATGGTGGTGTACCGGTCGGCCTGCCGGGTCGGCTGCCAGGCCATCGGGTACGCCCGCGCGTCGATCTTCGCCGCCGTGTTCCGCGCCAGGTCGTGGGCGTCCGGTACGGACTTGTCGAGCCGGAGGTAGACCTGCCCGGTCAGGGCCGACGCCGCCTCGGCCGGCAGCGCCGCGCGGGTGACCAGGAAGCCGCCCCGCTCCCGGCCCGCCGCGTCCAGGCGCGCTGTGGCCTTCTTCAGGTTCTGCGGCACGGCCCAGGCGGTCTCGTGCCGCTTCCTGGGGTCACCCTCGTAGGACGGGTCGAGGTACAGCGTCCGGCCCGGCCGCTCGGCGAACTCCCGAGTGTGCTCGTCGTACTCGGCGTTCGTCAGGTAGAAGACGTCGCCCTCCCGGCACGAGGGCAGCCGGGCGACCTCGCGCAGTTCCGCGCAGTCGCCGACGGTCATCTCGGAGCCCTTCTCCGGGTCCTTGCGCCGCTCGCCGAGGTACCCCTCCGAGTACGCGTAGACCCCGCGCACGCCCTCGGTCTCCCGGAACCGGTCGGCCGCCTGCGCGATCGGCACGTCACCCGGCAGGTTCACCTGCATCTGGATGCGCACGGTGTCGTAGGCGGTGTCCTCGGTGTAGTCGCTCTCCACACCGGCGAACAGCATCTGGAGCGCGATCGCGCCGGCCACCGCCACGGCGACGCCGTTGACCATGCGGGCCGCCGTGCCGCTGCTCAACTGGAGCCTGCGGACGGCGAGCTGCCAGGCGACCCCACCGGAGTTCAGCCGGGCGACGACCGCCTCGACGACCCAGGGGAGCAAGGTGGTCACGCCGATGAGCAGCAGGAGCACACCGCCGATCACGAGGTACTCGTTGAAGGTGCCGTTGTCGCCGCCCTGGCCGATCATCGGCCAGAGCATCGCGACGCCGCCCAGCGGCAGCAGCAGCCGCCACCACAGCCGGCGCCGCGAGGGCTTCGCCGTACGCACCACGCCGAGCGGCTCGATCACCACCCCGCGCATCGCGAACAGCGTGACCAGCACGGCGGCCGCCGGGACCGCGACGGCGACCAGCAGGGCCAGCGCGGGGGAGGGGTTGAGGTAGCTCGGGAACACGCTGACGTCGAAGACCTCGATCGAGCCCGCGATCTGGCGGCCGATCAGGAAGAAGCCGGTGCCGAAGACCAGGCCCAGCGCCGCGCCGACGAGTGCCTCGCCGGCCGCGATCCGCCGGACCATCCGGCCGTCGGAGCCGACCAGCCGCAGCGCCGCCAGCCGCCGGTCGCGCCGCTCACCGCCGAAGCGCACGGCCGCGGCGATGAAGACGGCGACCGGCATCAGCAGCACCACGAAGATGACGAGGACGATCAGGATCAGGATCGGGTCGGTCCGCTCGGTGGCCGGATTCGGGTCGCCGTACTTGTCGATCCGCGCCACCCGGGCGCCGTCGACCTGCGGTGCGAGGTCCTTGCCGCCCCGGTAGAAGGTGAGTTCGGCCGGGCCGATCAGTCCGGGCTCCGCGATGGTCCCGACGATCCGGTCCGGCAGCCGCTCCCGCAGCAGCTTGCCGCTGTCCGAGTCCAGGAGCCGCTTCAGCGCGGGGGAGACGACCATCTCGCCCGCCGCCGGGAACTGCGCCACGCCCGGCGGCAACGGCGCCCGCGGCCCTTCGGGCTGCAGCGTCCGGCCCCGGATGTGCTCGTCGCGGAAGGTCGTGTCGGCGTCCGCGACCACCAGGGTGTCGTCCGCCTGCTTCAGGATCTGGCCGTTGTAGGTGAGGTCGCCGCGTGCGTACGACCGCTCGTTGCGTTCACTCTGCAGGCTGGGGAACGCGGCCGTGAGCAGCAGCAGCGCCACCCCGAGGCCGACCCCGACGGCCGTCAGCAGGGCCCGGATCCAGCCCTCGCGTCCGCCGGCGAAGGCGAACCGGACCCCCATGCCCAGATCCCTGGCCCACTGGCCCACGTTCATACGACGCGCTCCATGTCCCGGGACTTGCCGTCCCGTACGACGATCTCGCGGTCGGAGTAGGCGGCGACCCGGGCCTCGTGCGTGACCAGCACGACGGCGGCGTTGGTCGACCGGGCGGCGTCCGTCAGCAGCTCCATCACGCGCTCGCCGTTGAGGGAGTCGAGCGCGCCGGTCGGCTCGTCGGCGAACAGCACGCGCGGGTTGGTGACCAGCGCACGGGCGACGGCGACACGCTGCCCCTGACCGCCGGAGACCTCACCGGGCCGCTTCTTCCTCAGGTCGTCGACCTCCAGCCGCTCCATCCAGGACAGCGCCGCCTTCTCGGCCTCCTTGCGGGAGGTGCCGTTGAGCCGCAGGGGCAGGGCGACGTTCTCGACGCACGTCAACTCCGGTACGAGCTGCCCGAACTGGAAGACGAAACCGAACTCGGAACGTCTGAGCGCACTGCGCTGGGCGTCGCTCATGGTGGCCAGCTCACGCCCGTTGTAGGTGATGGACCCGGAGTCCGGCGGCACGATCCCGGCGAGACAGTGCAGCAGGGTCGACTTGCCGGAGCCGGACGGCCCCATGACGGCGACGACCTCGCCGGGGTGGACGGAGAACTCGGCCCCGTCGAGCGCGACGGTCGGGCCGTATGCCTTGCGCAGCCCCTCGGCCGCGAGCAGGGAACCGGGAGGCGCTGTCACTTGGCCACCACCTCGGCGAGCTTGTCGAGGCGCGCGGCGGTGAGTTCGAGCCAGCGCAGATCGGCCTCGAGATGGAAGAGGGCGTGGTCGCAGATGAGCTGGTCGGCCAGGTCTCCCTTCCGCTTGCGGTCGGTGAGGATGCGCATCATGCGCAGGTGCTCGGCGCGCTGGGTGTCGAGGATGTCGGCGGCGTCGCGCCGGGTGAGCAGCGCGAGGACGACCTTCGTGTAGAGGGTCGACTGGAGATACGGCTCGGGCTTCTCGGGCGTCGCGAGCCACTGCCGCACGTCGGTGATCCCGGCGTCGGTGATGGCGTAGCGCTTCCGCTCGGGCCCGCCGCCCGGCTCGATCCCGTCGACCTCGACGAGCCCGTTCTTCAGCAGGCGGGACATCGTCGAATAGACCTGGCCGTAGTGCAGCGGCCGGTCGTGACCGAACTTCTCGTCGAAGGCCCGCTTCAGGTCGTAGCCGTGGCGGGGGCCCGATTCCAGGAGCCCTAGAAGGGTGTGACCGATGGACATGGCGAGGACTCTACACGGGGTGTATACGCGGCATGTATACGTCGCGTGTGTACGTCACGACAGCGGGTGCGGCGTGGGTGCGACGGTGCTGCGGCGGCCCAGGTGGGGGCCGATTGTCACGGTTCTGTCACTGGGACTCGGGCGGGTTCGCGGGAGGACGGCCCCGGCGCGGAATCGGCCTGGCCTCACCCGGCAGCCGCCCCGCCTCCGCGAGGGCGCGGCGCAGCAGGAACTCGATCTGCGCGTTGGCCGAGCGCAGCTCGTCGCCCGCCCACCGGGCCAACGCCTCGTACACCGACGGGTCCAGCCGCAGCAGCACCTGCTTGCGCTGCTGCGGCCGACGCTGAGGGGCCGAACCCCCGGAGGGAACCGTCACTGGTAGAGCGTCCCGGTGTTGAGGACCGGCTGCGGGGACCTGTCGCCGCACAGCACCACCATCAGGTTCGACACCATCGCCGCCTTCCGTTCCTCGTCCAGCTCCACGATGTCCCGCTCCGAGATCCGCGCGAGCGCCGCCTCGACCATGCCCACCGCCCCGTCGACGATCTGCCGCCGCGCCGCGACGACCGCACCGGCCTGCTGCCGCTGGAGCATCGCGGAGGCGATCTCGGGAGCGTACGCGAGATGCGTGAAGCGCGACTCGATGATCTGCACCCCGGCCGCCTCCACGCGCGCGTGCAGCTCGGCGGCGAGCTTCTCGGTGATCTCCTCGGCGTTGCCGCGCAGCGACAGGCCGGCCTCGTCATGGGCGTCGTACGGGTACTCGATGGCGATGTGCCGGACGGCCGCCTCGGTCTGGGTGGAGACGAACTCCAGGAAGTCGTCCACCTCGAACGACGCCTGGGCGGTGTCCTCGACCTTCCACACCACGACCGCGGCGAGCTCGATCGGGTTGCCGTAGGCGTCGTTGACCTTCAGCACCGCCGTCTCGTGGTTGCGGACCCGGGTCGAGATCTTCGTACGGGAGGTGAAGGGGTTCACCCAGCGCAGTCCGTCCTGCCGGATCGTCCCCCGGTACCGCCCGAACAGCTGGACCACCCGCGCCTCACCCGGCGCGACCATGTTGAGCCCGGACATGGCCAGCAGCGCGGCGACGGCGACCAGGGCGCCGGCGATGATCAGCGCCGCCCTGCCGCCGGCCCCGGTGACCGCCGTGGCACCGGCGACCAGCCCCGCGCCGACCAGCAGCCCGAGCAGGCCCAGCAGCAGGGCGAGTCCGCCGCCGATGCTGTGGGCCGTGAACTCCCGCACGCGTGGCGCGGGCATGTCGGGTACATCGGGTACGCCGGGTACGCCGGGTGCGCCGGCGGTGACCGATATGGCGTCGGTCCTGTCGTTCGACATGGGTGGTTCCCCCGTTTCCTCGGGAAGCCGGCGTCGACTTCCCCTAGCTTCGATCTATCAAAGTGATAGCACTTTACCCCGCGCGGGCAACCCTATGCATCCCTCAGCGGTCGGTTCCGTTGGGGACAGGTGCTGATTGTCACGTCCGTAAAAGCCCGGATCGGCCGTCCTTTGTCACAACTTCGGGTGTTAGTTTTCTGAGCTGACCTGAGCGACGAACCTGTGCGGCAGGAGTGCACACCAGAGCGAAGCGGAGCGGAACGGACCCATGGGACGAGCGGAAGACAGACGAGCGCGCCAGCGTGGTGGGCGCCGCGCCGCGCCCCGGCGCTCGCCCGGGACGCCGTCGGCTGCTGTGGAAGGCTCGTCGGCCACCGTGATCGGGCCGCCGGCCGCCCAGGGAGGCCGGGCCGCGGCCCGCCGCGCCGCGAAGAACGGGGGCAGGGGCGGCGACGGGAAGGGCCGAATACGCCGGCTGTTCACCTGGAAGAAGATCCTCGGCACGTTCCTCGGCCTGGTCCTGCTCGGCATGGCCGCCTTCATCGTGATGTACATGATGATCCCCATCCCCAAGGGGAACGCCGAGGCCAAGCTGCAGAGCAACATCTACAAGTACAGCGACGGCTCGGTCCTGGCCCGCAGGGGCGACCTCAACCGCGAGATCGTGGATCTGGCCGAGGTACCCAAGCCCGTGCAGAAGACCTTCGTCGCCGCCGAGAACAAGACCTTCTTCAAGGACTCCGGCGTCGACCTCAAGGGCACCGCCCGCGGTCTGCTCAACACGCTCACCGGCAAGGGCGCCCAGGGCGGTTCGACGATCACCCAGCAGTACGTCAAGAACTACTACCTGACCCAGGAACAGACCGTCACACGCAAGCTGAAGGAACTGGTCATCTCGCTGAAGCTGGACCGGGAGAAGTCCAAGGACTACATCCTCGCCGGCTACATCAACACCAGTTACTACGGCCGCGGCGCCTACGGCATCCAGGCCGCCGCGCAGGCCTACTACCGCGTCGACGCCAGGGACCTCGACGTCGAGCAGGGCGCCTACCTCGCCGCGCTCCTCCAGGCGCCGAACCAGTACGACTGGGCCATCGCCACGGACAAGGGCAAGCGGATGGCCAAGGCCCGCTGGAACTACGTGCTGGACAACATGGTCGAGCAGGGCTGGCTGAACAAGGCCGAGCGCGAGGCCATGACGTTCCCGACGCCCGAGCCGGTCAAGGAGGACCCCGGCATGGGGGGCCAGACCGGCTACCTGGTGAAGGCCGCCGACAGCGCGCTGGAGAAGCAACTGGTCGACCAGGGCACCGCCGAGGACGCCAAGCAGGCCGAGGCGATGGTCGACGAGGGCGGCTGGACCATCACGCTCAACATCGACAAGAAGAAGCAGGCGGCGCTGGAGAAGGCCGCCCGCGCCCAGTTGACCAGCAAGCTGGACCCGAAGAAGCGCAAGGTCGACGCGAACATCCAGGCCGGTGCCGTCTCCGTGGACCCGAAGACCGGCGCGGTCGTCGCGATGTACGGCGGCGAGGACTACCTGAAGCACTACCTCAACAACGCGACCCGCAGGGACTACCAGCCCGCCTCGACGTTCAAGCCGGTGATCCTCGCCGCGGCCCTGGAGGAGAACGCCCGGACCCAGGACGGCAAGCCGATCACCGCCGACACGGTCTACGACGGCACGAGCAAGCGCCCCGTCGTCTCCAACGGCCAGAAGGTCGGATTCGCCCCCCAGAACGAGGACGACCGGGACTACGGCGACATCACCGTCCAGACGGCGATGAACAAGTCCGTCAACTCCGTCTTCGCGCAGATGGGCGTCGACGTCGGCATGACCGAGGTGATGAAGGTCGCCGGTGACCTCGGCATGGACGTCGAGGGCCAGCAGGCGGTGCCCGCGCAGACCCTGGGCACCATGGGGGCGAGCCCCCTGGAGATGGCCGGCGTCTACGCCACCCTCAACAACCACGGCAAGAAGGTCACCCCGACCCTCGTCAAGTCGGTCACGCACGACCTCCACAAGGTCGCCTTCCCGGCGGCGATCGGCGACGAGGTCATCAGCCGCGAGACCGCCGACACGGTGACCTCGGTGCTGACGGGCGTGGTCGACGACGGTACGGCGCGCGAGTCCGTGCGCAACAACCCCAAGCGGGACGGCCAGAAGGTGGCCGGCAAGACCGGTACGTCCGACGACAACAAGTCGGCCTGGTTCACCGGGTACACGCCCGACCTGGTCACCTCGGTGGGCCTCTTCGGCGAGGACTCCAAGACGCACGCGCAGACCAAGATGTACGGCGCCGGCGGCCGGGACCGCGTCAACGGCGGTGGTTTCCCGGCGGAGATCTGGGCGGCGTACATGTTCGGCGTGACGAAGCCGGACGCCAAGTTCGACCTGGAGACCGACCAGGGCGCGGCCGTCCAGCCGACCTGGACGCCGACGCCGACCCAGGAGCCGACGACCCAGGAACCGACCCAGGAGCCGACGACCCAGGCGCCGACGACTCAGGCGCCCACGACTCAGCCGCCGACGGAGGAACCGACGACCCAGGCGCCGACCCAGGAGCCGACGACCCAGGAACCCACGGTGGACCCGACGGGCGGCGCGGCGACGGACGAACCCACCCTGGACCCGGTCAGACCCGGCAACGGACAGTAGGAGCGCGCCCCGGAAGGGGCGCGGGGCCGTCCCCGGGGCGGCCAGGGCCTGTTGCGAAAGTGGCGTCGCGCGGCAGGCGCCACTTTCGCGACAGGCCCTAGCTCCGGTTCAACTCGAACCAGACGACCTTCCCGGTGCTCAACCGCGTGGCCCCCCACCGCCGGGCCAACCGATTGACCAGGTACAGCCCACGACCGCCTTCATCCGTGGCCCGCGCCTGCCGCAGCCGCGGCAACTGCGGTACGTCGTCCCCGACCTCGCAGCGCAGCACGTCGGTCCGCAACAGCCGCAGGGTGACCGGCCGGGAGGCATAGCGCACCGCGTTCGTCACGACCTCGCTGACCAGCAGCTCGACGGAGTCGGTGAGCTCCTCCAGCCCCCAGCGGGCCAGGGCGCGCCGGGCCAGCCGCCGGGCCCGCCCCGGGGCGGCGTCCTCCGGCTCCAGGAACCAGTACGCCACATCGCTCGGCGCGATCCCGTCGAAGCGGGCGGCGAGCAGCGCGATGTCGTCGTCCCGGTCACCCGGCCCGAGCATGTCCAGCACCTCGTCGCACAGGGCTTCCAGGGGCGGCGGATGGTCGGGCCCGGTGAGCTGGGCGGTCGCGGCCAGCTTCTCGCGCAGCTGCTCTATGCCGGTCCACACGTCGCGCAGCCGTGACTCGACCAGGCCGTCGGTGTAGAGGAGCAGGGTCGCCCCGGCCGGCGCGTCCAGCTCCACGGCCTCGAAGTCGACGCCCCCGACACCGATCGGCGCGCCGGCCGGCACCCGCAGGACCTCCGCGCGGCCGCCCAGGTGCAGCAGGACGGGCGGCGGATGGCCGGCGTTGGCGATGGTGATGCGGTGCGAGACCGGGTCGTAGACGGCGTACAGGCACGTCGCCATGCGGTCGGTGCCCAGACGCTGGGCCTGCTCGTCGAGGTGGTGCAGGACCTCCTGCGGGGGCAGGTCGAGCCCGGCGAGGGTCTGCGCCGTCGTCCGCAGCTGGCCCATGATCGCGGCCGACGTCATGGAGTGGCCCATGACGTCACCGACGACCAGCGCCACGCGGCTGCCCGGCAGCGGGATCGCGTCGTACCAGTCGCCGCCCACCCGGGCCGTCTCGGCCGCCGGGAGGTAGCGGGACGCCAGCCGCACGCCCGTCGGACGCGGGAGCGTCTCCGGCAGCATGGTGCGCTGGAGCTCGTCGGCGATGTACGCCTCACGGCCGTACAGCACCGCCTTGTCGATGCCGAGGGCGCTGTGCGTGGCGAGCTGGGCGGCGACCAGGAGGTCGTCCGGCTCGAAGGCCAGGCGCTCGGCGCGGCGCAGGAAGACCGCGGCACCGATGACGCGGCGGCGGCCGCGCAGCGGGGCGAGGATCGCGCGCTGACCATCGGGGATGATCAACTCGCCGTCGTCGCCGAGGAGTTCCGGCAGGGCGGCGCGGGCGGCGGGCGCGTCGGCGAACACGGGGCGTACGCCGCGCAGCACCTCGGCGAGCGCGCCGCCGGGCCGCACCTCGCACAGTTCGGCGGTGACCGCGGACAGGTCGGCCAGCTCGTTCGGCTCCGGCTGCTGTGCGGGCAGGAAGCCGCCGCCCTCGGTGTCCCGCTCCTCCGGGATGCGGTCCGTGCGGCGCAGCCGCAGCACGACGGGCCCGGTGGGCCGCTCGTCGCCGACCGGCAGCGGGTCGCGCAGATAGACGAGGATCGCGTCGGAGAAGGTCGGCACGGTCGCCCGGCACAGCCCCATCACGATCTCGTCCAGGTCGATGCCCCGGGCGATCCGCCGGGTGGCGGCGCCCACGAAGCGCAGCCGGTCGCCGTCCCGCCGCATCGGCGTGGGCTGACCGGGCGGCAGCCCCTGCCCGCTGCGCCGCTCGGCGGACGCGTGCGGCTGCTCGGTTCCCGGCTGCGGCGGGATGGTCTCCGGAACGGGCCGCGGCCGGTGGGTGTCGGGCTCGGCGGCGACGGAGGGCTGCGAGTGCTCGGGGCCGTTGCCGGCGATGACTGGGGGCTCCTTGCTCGGGCCGGACGGTGGGGTGGTGCCCGGCGTGGAAGGGGTCTCACCGGTGCGCGCCTGCGCGGGTAAGGCGGCGGCGTCCGCGGTGCCACCGCCAGCGGTGTGCGGGGGCGTGGGGGGCGTCGCCGGCGGTGTCGAGGTACGCACGAGCGCCCCGCGGGGCTCCGCGGGGTCGACGCCCGTCTCCGGGCGTTCGAAGGAGATCGGCTGCTCCGTCACGCCTTTCGAATCCATCCGTCCGGGGCTGCGCGCCACGCGTGCAGTTCGTCCCGCCGAAACTCCGATACCCGGAATACGTGCCCCAGGAACGGAGTTCCCGCGTGGCCAGAGGCAGTTCCTGTGCCACCGGGGGAGCGTCTGCCCGTCCCGGCGTTGCCCTGGTAACCCTCGCTCACGTCCTGCCGCCCCTCGGTGACGATCGGTCAAGCCCTGCGCGCGCTCAGGCAGTTGCCCCAGCGCGCCCTTGCGGAGGACGATCCTACGTTTCTTGCCCGGGGGCGCATCAAGGGTCTCATGAGGACATGTGCGCGGGTGTGCGATCCCAGTCCTCAGGCAAAGAAGGTACAGCCCAGGAGGGATCCGGGCGCCAGTGCGGCCAGCCGTCCGAGAACGGCGGCCCCCAGCCGCGGATCACCTCCACCGCGCCACGCCCGGCCTCCCGCACCTGATCGGCGAGCCGCTCGTCCATCAGCCCGTCCCGCTGGGCCTGCGCGAACTCGTCCTCGTCCCGCCAGTGCCAACTGCGGTCCGGGTGCACGGAGATGTCGAGGAAGTGGTCCTCGGAGTCCACGCCGCCCGCCCAACGGGCCAGCGGCTGCTCAAGGTTCACGTACCAGTTCTTGAACAGCCACCCGGGCTCCCAGAACAGCCACACCGACCACGGCTCACCGGGCCGCGCCAGCTTCAGCACCCCGGTCCCGAACCACCGGTCCCGCTGGACGGAACGCGGCTTGGTGTACCGCGTCTGAAGCGGCTCCAGGTGCACGGGCGTTCCGTCGGCCAGCACGGGCTTGACGCACTCCGTGCCCGGAGCCAGCCACACGGCGAGGATCTCCTCGTCGTCCCGTACGACGGTGACGGGACGCGCGATGTGGAAGCCCTCGCCGCCGTTCTCCCGGTACCGCCACAGGATCTGCGTCCCGGGCGCCCAGAAGTCCGTCGACCCGCCCACTTCCGTCGTCACCGCTCCACCCTCCGCCATGGACAGATATTAGGTGCCACAGGCATACGACGCTGCGGCGCGGGTCACGGTTCACGCCGTGGGGAACAAGGGTTACGGCCGTGTCATCCGCAGGACGTCCAGGGCTTCGTCCAACTGCTCGATCGTGAGGTCACCGCGCTCCACGTACCCGCCGTCCAGCACGACTTGGCGGATCGTCCGCCGCTCGGCGAGCGCCTTCTTGGCGACCTTGGCGGCCTCCTCGTAGCCGATGTACTTGTTGAGCGGCGTGACCACGGAGGGTGACGACTCAGCGTACTCCAGGGCGCGTTCACGGTGGGCGACGATGCCGTCCACGGTCCGGTCGGCCAGCAGCCGGGAGGCGTTCGCGAGCAGCCGGATCGACTCCAGGGCGTTCTTCGCGAGGACCGGAAGCATCACGTTCAGCTCGAAGTTGCCGGCCGCTCCGGCGGTGGCCACGGTGGCGTCGTTGCCGATGACCTGCGCGGCGACCATGAGGACGGCTTCCGGGATGACCGGGTTGACCTTGCCGGGCATGATCGAGGACCCCGGCTGGAGGTCGGGGAGCGAGATCTCGGCGAGCCCGGTGCGCGGCCCGGACGCCATCCAGCGCAGGTCGTTCGCGATCTTGGTCAGCCCCACCGCGATCGTCCTGAGCTGCCCACTGGTCTCGACGATGCCGTCCCGGGCGCCCTGCGCCTCGAAGTGGTCCCGCGCCTCGGTGAGCGGCAGCCTCGTGACCCGGGCCACCTCCTCGATGACGGCGGCGGAGAAGCCGGGGGGCGTGTTGATGCCGGTGCCCACGGCCGTGCCGCCGAGGGGGAGTTCGGCGAGGCGGGGGAGGGAGGCGTGCAGGCGCTCGGCGCCGTACCGGATCTGGGCGGCGTAACCGCCGAACTCCTGCCCCAGCGTCACGGGCGTGGCGTCCATGAGATGGGTCCGCCCCGACTTCACGACGTCGGCGAACTCCTCGGACTTGCGCTCCAGTGACGCGGCGAGGTGCTCCAGGGCCGGGACGAGGTCGCGGGTGACGGCGGCGGTGGCGGCGATGTGGAGGGAGGAGGGGAAGACGTCGTTGGAGGACTGCGAGGCGTTGACGTGGTCGTTGGGGTGGACGTCCCGGCCGAGCCGCTCGGTCGCGAGGGTGGCGATGACCTCGTTGGTGTTCATGTTGGACGAGGTGCCGGACCCGGTCTGGAACACGTCGACGGGGAAGTGCTCGTCCCACTTCCCCTCGGCCACCTCCCGGGCCGCCGCCTGGATCGCGTCGGCGATGTCCTCGTCGAGCACCCCGAGCCGCGCGTTCACCTTCGCCGCGGCCCCCTTGATCTGCGCCAGGGCCTCGATGTGCGCCCGCTCCAGACGCTGGCCCGAGATGGGGAAGTTCTCCATGGCACGCTGGGTCTGCGCGCGCCACTTGGCCTCGGCGGGGACACGGACCTCGCCCATGGAGTCGTGTTCGATGCGGTAGTCGCTCATACCGGCTACAGCGACCCGCGGGACGAGAATGTTCCGGCTTCGGTTGCGTTTCCGTCTCGGTGCCCCGATGTGAGAAAGGGCAAACATAATCCTCATAATCTACTCATGAGTAGTGCTCTACAGTCTGCTGACATGTCGGAGTGAGTCACCCACGAGGCTCCGGCACAGCCACACCCCCCACGTGGAGATGCAGTGCAGTGGCACTTCATAAACAAGAGGGAAATCCTGCGCACACGTTCGTTGTCGGTGGCTCTCGTCAGCCGTCATGGTGTGAGCCCGGCTCCTCTCGAAGGAATCGGAGGCCGGCTGATACGAGAACCGGTTGAAATTCTCCCCAGCGACGACGTCCTGCTGTTCTACGGCTCAGGAATGGCCCAGGAGCTGAAAAGATTCTCATTCGAATCGGCGGGCGAACTCCCGCCCACCATGATGCTCGCGCACGAGCTCGACTGGGACGACGTGCACCTGGCGCTCGACTGCGGGGCCATGAGCTATCTGCTGGAGAACCGGTACGCGATGCTGCTCGGGGAGGCGCTGCTGTGCACCTCCCGTGGCGCCAGCATCCTCGACCCGGCGATCGCCGCCGACCAGATCAGGGCCGCCTGCCGGGCGCGGCTCGAAGGCCGGGTGGCCGCCGGCACCGAGCCTCCGGCGAGGCCGGAGCGGTGCCAGCGGCTCTCCACCAGGGAGCGGCAGGTCATGGAACTGCTCGCGATCGGGCGGGGGGTGCGTGACGTGGCCCGGGAGCTGTTCCTCACCGACAAGACCGTCCGCAACTACCTGAGCCGCATCTTCGTGAAGCTCGGCGTGCGCAGCCAGCGGGAGGCGATCCTGTGCTGGCACGGACATCTGGACGACGCCGGGCCAGGGGCCGCGCGGGCACGCTGAACGACGAGGGGTCCGTCCCCCCGGAGAACTCCGGGGGGACGGACCCCTCGCCTGTGGCGGTTCGTCAGTTGACGTTCCAGACGCCGCCCTGGGACAGGTTGGCCGGGGCGCGGCGGAAGTCCTCGCGGATGCTCCCGCCGGCGCAGTCAGCCCTGCGCCAGTCGAAGTGCACTCGCTCACCCGGGTTGATGTTGATGTTGCTGATTCTGGCGCTGCCGCCGGGCGTGAAGCCGACGCGCCCGGAGGAACCGCCGCTCTGGGTGCCCGTCACGAAGACGCAGCTCGCTCCCGAGGGGATCGCCTGGCTTGCGACGGTGATGCCGATGGTGGCGGCCGACGCCGGGGAGGCGGCCAGGGCGACGGTGGAGACTGCCGCCACGAGCGCGGCAGGGACCAGACGGCGTACGCGGGTGTTGTTCTTCACTGTGGTTCCTTCTTGGTGCAATCGTCCGGAATCGGGCGAGCAGCGGTCAGTTGATGTTCCAGGGAGTCCGGTTGGGGGCGATGTAGTGGTCGCCTCGGATGTGGGAGTTGGACGCGCAGGAGCCACCGGGGCTGTTGGTCCGGCTGTACCACTGGAAGCTGACGCGCTCCCCGGTCTGGACCGTGAAGCCGCGGAGCTGGAAGGTCGAACCGGGCCTGACGGGCAGGTCCGCCCACACGTTTCCGGTGTTGGTGGAAACATGGGCGCAGACCGCCCCGCTCGGAACCCTCGCCGAGCTGACGTTGATCTCGTTGATGGTCACCGCCGACGCCGGGGAGGCGGCGAGTGCCACGGCGGACGCCGCGACGACGCATGCGGCCGGGACGGCACGCCGGGCGCGAAGGAGTTTGCTCATGATGGTCTCTCCGTCGGGGAGTAGGAGGGTGGGCTGAACCGGTGGACGAGGCCGCTCACGACTGGCGGCAGGCGACGGCCCTGCCGTCGGTCCAGCCGCCGCTGGTGCACGCGAACAGGGCCGGGTTCTGGATGCGGACGAGCACCCTGGTGAACATCCCGTTGCGCGGGTCGGGGCCGGAGTACGAGGCCGTGTAGCCGACGCCGCCGACCCTGGTGCCCTGGCACGCGCGGTCGTTGTACGCGGCGAGCTCGAACTGGCGGCCTTCGGAGAGCCGGAAGCCCGTGTCGGTTTCCCTGTTGCGGTCGGTGACGACCTTGCAGTCGGAGCCGACACCGGGCACGGTCACCCGGATGCTGTTGGTCTGAGCGGGAAGGCTCAGCGAGCCGCCCTGGACGTGAATCGGAATCACTGATCCGTCACGGTTCCTCAGATCGGCGAAGGCGGTGCCGCTCGTGGCGGCGAAGGCGCCGAGCCCGGCCGCGCCGGCGAGCGCCAGCGCGAGCGAACGGGTCATGAAACGCTTCGTGGGTCGAGTCGTTGCCGACACAGTGGTTCCTTTCAGGGAGAACGCGCCGTGTGAGACGTGCCTGGTGCGAATCAGCGGCACAACGCAAGAATTCCCTGGGGAAGGTGCACGGGAATAGAGTCAAATTCCCTCAAGTGCAGGGCTGTTGTGTCGGCTCCGGTGACAGGGTTGTTTGCCTCTATCGGTGAGCGGCTGACCCTGATAGAACCTGGCGGGCACGGAATTGGCCAATGTCGGCTGCGGCGCCGGGTCCCGGAAGAAGTCGTTCGGCTGGTCCTGCGCCCGACGGCACCGTTATGCCTGTCCGGCCCGTATTTCTCAGCCTGGCGGTCGTTTGAGGGCCAGGCTTTTAGGGCCGATCGGGGTCCCGGGGCGGAGTCGGTGGAGCCCCGGCGGAGTTCCCTGGGCGGGGTTGAAGGGGCGGCGGCCTCCGGGGGAGGGGACGGGTAGGTGCGGCGGGGGCGAGATCCCTCCCCCGCCGCACCGTGGGCGCTACGCCAGGCCCGGTCCCCGTACCGGAATGGACGTGAAGGTCGGCTGCGGCGCCGGGTCCTGGAAGAAGTCGTTGCCCTTGTCGTCGACCACGATGAACGCCGGGAAGTCCTCGACCTCGATCTTCCAGACGGCCTCCATGCCGAGCTCCTCGTACTCGACGACCTCGACCTTCTTGATGCAGTCCTGGGCGAGACGGGCGGCCGGGCCGCCGATGGAGCCCAGGTAGAACCCGCCGTGGGCATGGCACGCGTCCGTGACCTGCTTGCTGCGGTTGCCCTTGGCCAGCATCACCTTCGAGCCGCCGGCGGCCTGGAACTGCTCGACGTAGGAGTCCATGCGGCCGGCGGTCGTGGGACCGAAGGAACCCGACGCGTAGCCCTCCGGCGTCTTGGCCGGACCCGCGTAGTACACCGGATGGTCCTTGAGGTACTGCGGCATCTCCTCGCCCGCGTCCAGCCGCTCCTTGATCTTGGCGTGCGCGATGTCACGGGCCACGACCAGCGGACCGGTCAGCGAAAGGCGGGTCTTCACCGGGTACTTGGTCAGCTCGGCGAGGATCGCGTCCATCGGCTGGTTCAGATCGATCCTGACGACGTCGCCGGCCTCGTCGAGGTGCTCGTCCGTCGTCTCCGGCAGGAAGCGCGCCGGGTCCGTCTCCAACTGCTCCAGGAAAACGCCCTCCGCCGTGATCTTCGCGACGGCCTGACGGTCGGCGGAGCAGGACACGGCGATGGCGACCGGGCAGGACGCGCCGTGCCGCGGCAGGCGCACCACGCGCACGTCGTGACAGAAGTACTTCCCGCCGAACTGCGCCCCGATCCCGATCTTCTGCGTCAGCTCGAAGACCTTCTCCTCCAGCTCCTTGTCCCGGAAGCCGTGCCCGAGCGGCGAGCCCTCGGCCGGGATCTCGTCCAGGTAGTGAGCGGAGGCGTACTTGGCGGTCTTCAGCGCGTACTCGGCGGACGTACCGCCGACGACGATCGCCAGGTGGTACGGCGGGCAGGCGGCCGTACCCAGCGAACGGATCTTCTCCTCCAGGAACTTCATCATGGAGGACTCGTTCACGACGGCCTTCGTCTCCTGGTAGAGGAAGGACTTGTTGGCGGAGCCGCCGCCCTTGGCCATGAAGAGGAACTTGTAGGCGCCGCCGTCGGTGGCGTACAGCTCGATCTGCGCCGGCAGGTTGGAGCCGGTGTTCTTCTCCTCCCACATGGTGAGCGGAGCCATCTGCGAGTACCGCAGGTTCAGGTTCAGGTACGCGTCGTAGATGCCACGGGAGAGGGCCTCCTCGTCGCGCCCCTCGGTCAGCACGTTCTGCCCGCGCTTGCCCATGACGATCGCCGTGCCGGTGTCCTGGCACATGGGCAGGACGCCGGCCGCCGCGATGTTCGCGTTCTTCAGCAGGTCCAGCGCCACGAACTTGTCGTTGCTCGACGCCTCGGGGTCGTCGATGATCCGGCGCAGCTGTGCCAGGTGGGCCGGGCGCAGATAGTGCTGGATGTCGTGGATGGCCTCCTCGGCCAGCTTGCGCAGCGCCTCGGGCTCCACCTTGAGGAACGTCCGCCCGTCGGCCTCGAAGGTGGAGACGCCCTCGGAGGTCACCAGCCGGTAGGGGGTGGTGTCCTCTCCCATGGGAAGCAGATCGGTGTACGCGAACTCAGGCATCTCGCCCATTCCTCACTCGACAGACAGCGGCTGGCCTCCGTTGGCAGCGTCCACCAGCGTAGAACCTGGCCCTGACGGCGAGCTTGTGAGGTAAGGCTCAGTTGGTTTCCGCCGGAGAAAGAGGCTATCGCGATCTATCGTGTTTGGGTACGCTGACTGCCGTGGACCTTCAGAAGCAGACCGCGCCCGCTGCCGCCACCGAGCTCCGCGCCTCCGACGCCGACCGCGACCGGATCGCCGACATCCTGCGTGACGCCCTCGGCGAGGGCCGCCTCACCGCCGACGAGCACGCCGAGCGGGTGGAGGGCGTGCTCGCGGCCAAGACGGTCGGCGAACTGGAGGTCTTCATACGGGACCTGCCCGCCGCCCACACCCGCCGCGCACCCCACGTGCCCGCCCCCAGCCGTCCCACCCCCGTCGCGCTCCCGGTCGACCCGGACGAGAACGTGGTCGCGGTCTTCAGCAGCGCGGTCCGCAAGGGCCGCTGGCGAGCGGGCCGCCGTATCCACGCCTACGCGATCTTCGGCAGCGTCGAGATCGACCTCAGCGAGGCCCTCTTCGAGTACCAGCAGGTCGTGATCCGCGCGATATCGGTCCTCGGCAGTGTCGAGGTCCGCGTCCCGGAGAACGTCTCGCTGCGCGGCGCGGGCGGCGGTGTGCTCGGCAGCTTCGAGGTGGACCACCTCGACGCGGAGGATCCCGAGGCGCCGGTCGTCCATGTCGACGGATGGGCCGTGCTTGGCAGCATCGAGGGCAGGCCGAGGCGGGGCAAGCTGGTGGCGGACATCCTCGATCGCGTCCAGCGCCACTTCGACAAGGGCACCAAGGGTTTGCGCAAGCATCTGGACCGTTGACTGTCGTGAAGCGGAGCGGCTCCCACCGCACGTTTCGGCCGCGTCGGACGCCCGGCGGCAGCGTGCCGGACCCCCTCGGATCCAGCGGTTGGGAACTCCCTGCATAGGCGCGCGCACAGCGGGTAGACCTTGCTGCATCGTCTCTCGCTCGCGAAGCCGTCGTCAGGAGTAGACCGTGCTGCAACCGCCGCATTCGTCCCTGCAGGTAGCTGCCGTTCCGGCCCAGCGGGTGCCAGTGCGAGACAGGGACCAAGACGCCCCGTGGCACACGGAAGCCGTGTGCCGCCGCGACGAGGCCGGCCTGTTCTTCGCGCCGTCGAAAGAGCCCACCGCGGCCCGACTCTCCCGCGAGGAGGCGGCCAAGCGAGTCTGTGCCCGCTGCCCGGTCATGGTCGAGTGCCGCGAACACGCCCTCCTCCAGCCCGAGCCCTACGGCGTCTGGGGCGGCCTCACCGCGGCGGAACGCCGAGTGGTCCTGGCAAGGCGCCGCCGCCGCGAGGTGGAGCTGCAGAAGGCGGCAAGGACGGCGAACCGCATAGCGCAGGCGGGCTGAGAGGCAAGAAAAAGGGCGCCCCCTCCGCACCGGGGGCGCCCAACGCCTGAAGACGCTGCTCGCTACCTCGCTACCTCGTTACTTCGCCCTGTCGAAGTCGATCGCGCTGTAAGCCCGCAGCTTGCTCAACCGGTGCTCGGAATCGATCCTGCGCACCGTCCCCGACTTCGAGCGCATCACGATCGAGTCGGTCGTCGCGGTCTCCGACCGATACCGCACACCCCGCAGCAGCTCACCGTCGGTGATGCCCGTCGCGACGAAGAACACGTTGTCCCCGGCGACCAGGTCATCGGTGAGCAGCACCCGGTCCAGATCGTGCCCCGCGTCGATCGCCCGCTGCCGCTCCTCGTCGTCCTTCGGCCACAGCTTGCCCTGGATCGTGCCGCCGAGGCACTTCACCGCACAGGCGGAGATGATCCCCTCCGGCGTACCGCCGATACCGAGCAGCATGTCGACGCCGGTGCCCTCGCGCAGCGCGTAGATCGACCCCGCGACATCGCCGTCGGAGATCAGCTTGATGCGCGCACCTGCGTCCCGGATCTCCTTGATGATGCCCTCGTGCCGGGGCCGGTCCAGGATGACCACGGTCACGTCCTCCGGCGTGGACCGCTTCGCCTTGGCGACCCGGCGGATGTTCACGGCCACGGGCGCGTCGATGTCGACGAAGTCGGCGGCCTCGGGGCCGGTGACCAGCTTGTCCATGTAGAAGACGGCCGACGGGTCGAACATCGACCCCCGGTCGGCCGCGGCGAGCACCGAGATCGCGTTGGGCATGCCCTTCGCGGTCAGCGTGGTCCCGTCGATCGGGTCGACGGCGATGTCGCATTCGGCTCCGGTCCCGTCGCCGACGCGCTCCCCGTTGAAGAGCATCGGCGCCTCGTCCTTCTCGCCCTCACCGATGACGACGACGCCGTTCATCGACACGGTGTGGACGAGGGTCCGCATGGCGCGTACCGCCGCGCCGTCGGCGCCGTTCTTGTCGCCGCGCCCGACCCAGCGGCCCGCGGCCATCGCCGCGGCCTCGGTCACGCGGACCAGTTCCAGGGCGAGGTTGCGGTCGGGGGCTTCGTTGGGCACCTCGAGCTCGGACGGCAGATGATGATGGTTCTCGGTCATCGGAGCGCACCTTTCTGATACGACGACGGCCGGATGAGGGTGACGGCCCTGACTCTATCCCCGGGCGGACAGAATGAGCAGGGGGCCCCACGGATGAGCAGACCAGGGCACCTGCGACGATAGGGGGCGTGGCAGGTTCGAACGGCAAGCAGAAGTCGGTCCGGAACATGGTCCTCTCCCTGGGAGTGACCGTGCTCGCGGCGGGGGTCATCTATCTCTTCGTCCCCCATGAGGACGGCGCTCCCGACCTCCCGCGGGTCGACTACCGCGTGGAGCTGCTGACGGCTCGCCGCGCGGCGTCCTACCCGGTGCTCGCGCCCCAGGGCCTGCCCGAGTCCTGGAAGCCGACCTCCGTCCGCTTCAAGGGCGACGACTTCGACGCCTGGCACCTCGGCTTCCACACCCCCGACGGGCAGTACGTCCAGGTGCAGCAGTCGACCGAGAAGCCGTCGGAGTTCATCGAAGAGGCCACCCAGGGCGCGCAGGAGACGAAGGTCACCCAGAAGATCGGCGACCGGACGTGGACGCGGTACACGGGTGGCCGATACGACGCGCTCGTGCACGCGGAGAAGGGCGCGACGACCGTGGTCGCGGGCACGGGCTCGTTCGAGCAGCTGACACAGATGGCGAAGGCCCTGAGGGCGAAGTGACCCCCTCGCGGTGACCCCACCAGGGACATGACGAGGCCCCCGGACTGCCGCCGGGGGCCTTCGTCGTGTCCGGTCGGTTCAGACCGTGGTGACGACCTGGTCGAACGCCAGGCGCGGGGAGCGCGGGTACCAGGCGTCGGGGCCCGGCTTGCCGATGTTGACGACCATCAGCGGGGTGTGGTCGTCGTCCAGGAACTCCTTGCGGACGCCCTCGAAGTCGAAGCCGGTCATCGGGCCGGCGGCCAGCCCGGCGGCGCGGACGCCGACGATGAAGTACGCGGCCTGGAGGGCGGCGTTCAGCCCGGCGGCGTTCTCGCGGGCCGCGCGCTCGCTGAAGAAGAGGTCCTTGGCCTGCGGGAACGCCGGGAAGAGGGTCGGCAGCTCCTCGTGGAACTCGTTGTCCGCGGACAGGATCGCGACCAGCGGAGCGGCGGCGGTCTTGGCCTGGTTGCCCTCGGCCATGTGCTGGACCAGGCGCTCACGGGCCTCGGCGGAGCGGACCAGGGTGATGCGCAGCGGGGTCTGGTTGAAGGCGGTGGGGCCGTACTTGACCAGGTCGTAGATCGCCTGGACCTGCTCCTCGGTCACCGGCTCGTCGGTGAAGGTGTTCGCGGTGCGGGCCTCGCGGAACAGCAGGTCCTGGGCGGCGGGGTCAAGGACGAGAGACATAGGTGAACCTTCTCGAGTAGTGCGTCGTGAGGCGTTAAACGGACCGGGGACCGGTTACGGGAACGACGGTACGCGAGACAAGTTCAAGCTTCAACAAATGTCGGGGTGTGGTGACCCGCCTCACAACACCGATACGGCGTCAGGAGTCCCGCCCGGCCTCTTCGCGCTCGCCCTCGGCCTCTTCGCGCTCGGCCTCGGCCTCCTCGGCGAGCGCGGCGTCCAGCCGAGCCCGCGCCCCCTCCAGCCAGCGCCGGCACACCTTGGCCAGCTCCTCGCCCCGCTCCCAGAGCGCGAGCGACTCCTCCAGCGTCGTACCGCCCGCCTCCAGCCGCCGTACGACCTCGATCAGCTCGTCCCGGGCCTGCTCGTACCCGAGGGCCTCTTCCACCTTGCCGGTCATGCGCCCACCCTATGCATCGCTTCGTGCGTCGACTCGTACGGAGAACTCACCCTCGGCGACCCGCGCCCGCAGCGCCTCGTCGGCCGTCACCTCGCCCGGATCACGGACCACATGCCCGTCCGCCCGCTGGAGCACCGCGTATCCGCGCTTCAGGGTCGCCGCGGGGGAGAGGGCCACCACGCGCGCGTGCGTGTGCGTCAGCTCCGACTCGGCCCGGTCGAGATGGTGGCCGAGGCAGCGGCGACCGCGGTCGAGGAGCGAGGCCACATGATCGGCGCGTTCGTCGATCATCCGGTGCGGATCCTCTATCGAGGGCCGCGCGAGGGCATGAGCGAGCCCCCGCTCCTCCCGCTCGACGAACGCCTCGACGCACCGCCGGGCCCGGTCGCGCAGCAGCCGCACCCGCTCGTACTCCTCGCCCACGTCCGGTACCACCTTCTTGGCGGCGTCGGTCGGGGTGGAGGCACGCAGGTCGGCGACGTGGTCGAGCAGGGGGTTGTCGGGTTCGTGGCCGATCGCGGAGACGACGGGTGTACGGCAGGAGGCGACGGCCCGGACGAGCTGCTCGTCGGAGAAGGGCAGCAGATCCTCCACGCTGCCGCCGCCACGGGCGACGATGATCACATCCACGTCGTCGAGCTCGTCGAGCTCCTTCACCGCCTGCACGACCTGCGGTACGGCGTGCACGCCCTGAACGGGGACGTTGCGCACCTCGAAGCGGACGGCGGGCCAGCGGTGCCGGGCGTTCTCCAGCACGTCCCGCTCGGCGGCGGAGGCCCGGCCGCAGACGAGACCGATGAGCTGCGGCAGGAAGGGCAGCGGCTTCTTGCGCTCCGGCGCGAAGAGACCCTCGGCGGCGAGGGCCTTCTTCAGCATCTCCAGCCGGGCGAGCAGCTCGCCGACGCCGACCGGCCTGATCTCGGCGGCGCGCAGGGAGAGCTGACCGCGCGGGGCGTACCACTCGGGCTTGGCGAGCACGACGACCCGGGCGCCCTCGCTCACCACGCCGGCGACGGCGTCGAACACCTGGCGATAGGCCGTCACGCCCACGGAGATGTCGTACGACGGGTCGCGCAGGGTCAGGAACACGACGCCGGCGCCGGGGCGCCGCGACAGCTGGGTGATCTGCCCCTCGACCCACACGGCCCCGAGCCGGTCGATCCACCCCCCGATGAGCCGCGACACCTCACCGACGGGCAGGGGGGACTCGGGGGTCGTGTTCACAGCCATGCGCCGAGCGTAACGGCCCCCACCGACAACGCCGCCCAGCCGACCGGGTTCGGGCCGGTGGGGGCGCGGGCCCGAGTCCCTCGCAACGCTTCCCGCCCCTCACAGCCCACCGTCACTCTTCCCACCAACCCGTCACCCACGCGATCTTTCACGCACCGACCGCACCCTTACGATGGGGTGCATGACTGCTTCGCCTGGCCGCCGTGTCCTGCTCGCCGCCCCCCGTGGCTACTGCGCGGGAGTGGACCGCGCCGTGATCGCCGTCGAGAAAGCCCTGGAGCAGTACGGCGCTCCGGTGTACGTCCGGCACGAGATCGTCCACAACAAGTACGTCGTGCAGACCCTGGAGAAGAAGGGCGCCATCTTCGTCGAGCAGACGGAGGAGGTGCCGCCGGGCAACATCGTCATGTTCTCGGCGCACGGCGTGGCCCCCGTGGTCCACGAGGAGGCCGAGCGCGGCAAGCTCGCCACCATCGACGCGACCTGCCCGCTGGTCACCAAGGTCCACAAGGAAGCCGTCCGCTTCGCAGGCGAGGACTACGACATCCTCCTGATCGGGCACGAGGGCCACGAAGAGGTCATCGGCACGTCCGGCGAGGCTCCCGACCACATCCAGCTCGTCGACGGCCCGGGCGACGTCGCCAAGGTCGAGGTCCGTGACCCGTCGAAGGTCGTGTGGCTGTCGCAGACCACGTTGAGCGTGGACGAGACGATGGAGACCGTCGACGCCCTGAAGGAGAAGTTCCCGCAGCTCATCTCCCCGCCCAGCGACGACATCTGCTACGCCACGCAGAACCGCCAGCTCGCGGTGAAGCAGATGGGCGCCGAGGCCGAGCTGGTCATCGTGGTCGGCTCCCGCAACTCCTCCAACTCCAAGCGGCTGGTGGAGGTCGCCAAGCTGGCCGGGTCGCGCGAGGCCTACCTCGTGGACTTCGCGAGCGAGATCGACGAGGCGTGGCTGGAGGGCGTGACGACGGTCGGTGTCACCTCCGGCGCCTCCGTTCCCGAGGTCCTCGTCGAGGAGGTCCTGGAGTGGCTCGCCCAGCGCGGCTACGGCGACGTCGAGCTCGTCAAGGCGGCCGAGGAGTCCATCACCTTCTCCCTGCCCAAGGAGCTGCGCCGCGATCTGCGCGAGGAGGCGGCGGCCCTGATCGCCGAGCGCACGGGGTCGGGCGACTGAGGAGGCGTGACCGCCGGGCCTCGCCCTCGTGACTGTCAGTCCTCCGTCGTAACGTAGGGCCATGCAGATCTTCGGTGTGGACATCGGTGGATCCGGGATCAAGGGTGCCCCGGTGGACCTGGACAGAGGCGACCTCGCCCAGGAGCGCTTCAAGGTGCTCACTCCGCAGCCGGCCACGCCCGAGGGGGTGGCCGACGGTGTGCGGCAGGTCGTGGGGCACTACGGCTGGACGGGTCCGGTCGGGCTCACCTTTCCCGGCGTGGTCACCGACGGCTCCACGATCCGTACGGCGGCGAACGTCGACAAGAGCTGGATCGACACCGACGCGCGCGCGTTGTTCAGCGACCGGCTCGGCGGCCTCCCGGTGACGGTGGTCAACGACGCGGACGCGGCCGGCGTCGCCGAGATGCACTTCGGCGCGGGCCGCGACCGCCGGGGCACCGTGATCCTCCTCACCTTCGGCACCGGCGTCGGCAGCGCGCTGTTCATCGACGGCGCCCTCGTCCCCAACACCGAGCTGGGCCACCTCGAACTCAACGGGCACGACGCCGAGAAGCGCGCCTCCAGCAAGGCCAAGGACGACGAGGACCTGACCTGGGAGCACTGGGCACGCCGCGTCCAGAAGTACCTCGCCCATGTCGAGATGCTGTTCTCCCCGGAGCTGTTCATCATCGGCGGCGGGGTGAGCCGGAAATCCCACAAGTTCCTGCACCACATCGAGGGCATCAAGGCCGAGATCGTTCCGGCGCAGCTCCAGAACAACGCGGGGATCGTGGGGGCGGCGATGCGGGCGGGGGAGAAGACGGACGCGTAGGCCTGCCGGCCGGGCGGAGGGGCGTCCCGAGCCGGAGCTGGAGGGCGGTCCGCTGAAGGGGCGGGCGGGCTTGGGCCGGCGGGTCGGCCGGCCGGGAGGGCCGAGCAGGGGTGGTCGGTCTGGCGGGCGTTCGACGATCGCGGGGCCGGGCAAAGGGCGTGCCCTGGGCCCTGCCGCTGGGCCGTGAGCAGTCTGAGGGATGCTGGCTGGTGGCGCGGCGGTCGGCGCAGCTGGGCAGTTGGTCAGCTGAGCAGCACGGTTGCGCTGGTGCGGCGTGCGGCGTGCGGCGTGCGGCGTGCGGCGTGAGGCGTGAGGCGTGAGGATGGGACCCCGGCCGCGGTCGAGCCGACGCCGCCCCGGGCCGGCCCCGTGAGCGAACGGGCCGGATCGGCGCGCTGGGCGCGGTCGGCGCGGTCGGCGCGGTTACGCGGATCGGCGGCGGGCCGCTGCTCTGCGTGCCATCAGGCGGGCCTTGCGCACGGTCACGATGAGACCGGCGATCAGTGTCCCCGCGTACAGCCACCCGGCCTGCGTGGCGAGGGCCGTCACCAGACCCATCAGATGACCGCTCACGCCCCCGCCCTCGTCGGCCACCGGAACCAGCCCCACGGCGAACGCGATCGGTACGACCACCGGCGCGGTCATCAGGTCGCCCCTGCGCACCCACACCGCGGTCAGCACGCACACCGGCAGGAACAGCACGCTGAACACCATGAGCGACGACCCGAACAGCAGCGCGTCGAGGTAGCCGAGCAGCGTCATCACGGCACCGCAGAACAGGCCGCCGCCCAGGCCGGTCAGCCGCGGGTTGGGAAGCCGGCGTACGGCCTGGGACGCGGGCGGCGGTCCGGCGTGCCGCACCGCCGCTGCCGCCGAGGCGTTGCCGGGGCGGCGCTGGGGGACGGGCCGGTCGGAGGGGGAGGGGCGGGGCGGTCGGGAGGTCTGGGAGGCCCGGGATGACCAGGAGGACCGGGGCACCTGAGCGCGTCCGGCGGATCTGGCCGAGCCGCTCCGCTCACGTGCGAACCCCCCGTCACCCTTCCCCGACGCGTTCCCGCCCCGCACCGCCCGACCCTCGCCCCGGCTCGACATATCCCCGCCCCGCGCAGCCTGCGGCGGCAACGACGGTGGCGTACCGCGTCGCGACTCGTATCCGCCAGATCGCGCCCTGTGTTGCTCCACTGGACCAACTTAGGTCGGCTTATGTGCCCGATCGCCCCTCAGACACGCCCAGGGGCAGACCTTGGCCACGTGTTCGACAGGGCGCCGGGGCCGGGTCCGGTACGCCGTAGACTGGTGGATCGGCCCGTGCATCTGCATCGAAGATCGATCTGCATCGAAGATCGAAGAAGGACCGGGCCCCAGCCCAGCCCCTGAAGTCCTCTCACGTACGGGAAGTCGCAACGTGTCGCTCACGATCGGAATCGTCGGTCTGCCCAATGTCGGCAAGTCGACCCTGTTCAACGCCCTGACCAAGAACGACGTGCTGGCGGCCAACTACCCGTTCGCCACGATCGAGCCGAACGTCGGCGTCGTGGGCGTCCCGGACACCCGCCTCGCCAAGTTGGCCGAGATCTTCTCCTCGCAGCGCGTCCTCCCGGCGACCGTCGACTTCGTCGACATCGCCGGCATCGTGCGCGGCGCCTCCGAGGGCGAGGGCCTGGGCAACAAGTTCCTCGCGAACATCCGTGAGTCCGACGCGATCTGCCAGGTCATCCGCGCCTTCAAGGACGAGAACGTCGTCCACGTCGACGGCAAGGTCTCGCCCAAGGACGACATCGAGACGATCAACACCGAGCTGATCCTGGCGGACCTCCAGACGATCGAGAAGGTCCTGCCCCGGCTCCAGAAGGAGTCGCGGATCAAGAAGGACATCGCGCCGAAGGTCAAGGCCGTCGAGGAGGCCAAGGAGATCCTGGAGAAGGGCGACACGCTCTTCGCGCACGGCATCGTCCAGGGCACCGAGCGCAACGAGCTCCTGCACGACCTGCACCTGCTCACCACCAAGCCCTTCCTCTACGTCTTCAACGTCGACGAGGACGAGCTGATCGACGAGGACTTCAAGAACGAGCAGCGTGCCCTGGTCGCCCCCGCCGAGGCGATCTTCCTCAACGCCAAGCTGGAGGCCGACCTCGCCGAGCTCGACGAGGACGAGGCCCTCGAACTCCTCCAGTCCGTCGGCCAGGACGAGCCCGGCCTCGCCACCCTCGCCCGCGTCGGCTTCAACACCCTCGGCCTCCAGACCTATCTGACGGCCGGTCCCAAGGAGTCCCGCGCCTGGACCATCAAGAAGGGCGCCACCGCCCCCGAGGCCGCCGGCGTCATCCACACCGACTTCCAGAAGGGCTTCATCAAGGCCGAGGTCATCTCCTTCGCCGACCTGGTGGAGACCGGCTCGGTGGCGGAGGCCCGCGCGAAGGGCAAGGCGCGCATGGAGGGCAAGGACTATGTGATGCAGGACGGGGACGTTGTGGAGTTCCGCTTCAACGTGTGAGTGGTTCGTTACCGTCTGGTAGGTGATTGGGCAAGTCTGCAAGTCTGCAGGTCAGAAGGGGACGGGCTCTGTGCGTCCGGCCCCTTCTGTGTTCCCGTGCTGACTTGGTGCTGACCCCTACTTGGTCCTCGGTGGGGTGAGCCTTTCGAGATCCAGGCTGATCTCGAAAGGCACAGGCCGCTTCAGAGTGCCCCGGAAGATGCCGGCGGGCGCGTAGGCGCCGGTCGGCTCGTCGAGTTCGTAGACGTGGACGACAGGGGCGCCGTTCTCGTCCTCGATGCACCAGTAGTGCGGGATACCGGCTTCCGCGTACTTGCGGAGCTTGACCGTGCGGTCCCGGTGCGCGGACTCGGGTGAGACGACCTCGATGACGAGTCGCACCTCATCCGGCGTGAACCAGGTGCGGTCGCCGTCGTAGGCGGCCGTCGTCAAGAGCAGATCGGGCTCGGGCCGGTTTCGCTCGTCGAGCTTTATGGTCATCTCGCGGCCGACGCTGACCTCGCTGGGCGCCTGCTCCATGAGGGCGACAGTGAGCATGGTGACGAGGTGGCCATGCCACCACCGCCGGGGCGACATCATGAAGACGAGGGCTCCGTCGATCAGCTCGGTGTGGCGGGGTGCCTCGGGGAGGCGGTCCAGGTCCTCCGCGAACCAGCCTTCCTCGCGCGGCGGGCGCATCCAGTCGGGCAGTGCGGTCATGGCTAAACGGTAGCGACTCGGCGAGGCCCGGGCCACGAGATCGTCAAGGGGCGACCGCCTTCCTGACCGTCCTGCAACCCTCGGGCCTGCCGCCCGTGCTGATTCTGTGCTGACTTGGATCTCTCAGGATCCGTTTCCGCAGGTGAGAGCGTTGTTGGAGGCATTCCGCTTCAATGTGTGATTGCTTCGTCAATTTCCGCTAGGCGCTCCGTGAAGCGCTCAGGCAGCAGGGGTCGGCTCGCTCGGGTCGGCCCCTTGCTGTTTCCCGTGCTCGGACAGTGCTGGAATCTGGCCTTCGTCCGCATCTGCCCTGCCTATGAGCGGTGAAAGTGGTACGTTATTCGGTACCACTGACGGAAAGGGTCAGGTCATGTCCATAACTGCGAGCGAAGCCCGCAAGGCTCTCTTTCCGCTGATCAAGAAGGTCAACGACAACCACGAGGCCATCGAGATCGTCTCCAAGCACGGCAACGCCGTGCTCGTCTCGGCCGAGGACTATGCAGCGCTGCGTGAAGGCTCGTACCTGCTGCGCTCTCCGGCGAACGCTCGCCGGTTGCTCAAGGCGTACGAGAACGCCCTGGCCAACATCAACGTGTCCGAGCGAGAGCTGATCGACCCCGACTCGCCGGATGCGGCACGTGAGGGTGCTGCGTGAGGCTTGTCTTCGAGGATCAGGGCTGGGAGGACTACACGTCCTGGCTCAAGAACGATCACAAGATGCTGGCTCGGATCAACAAGCTCATCGAGGACGTCAGGCGGGACCCCTTCACGGGGATCGGCAAGCCCGAGCCACTCAAGTATCACCTGCCTGGAGCGTGGTCGAGGCGGACCGACGATGAGCACCGTCTCGTCTACCTGGTCACCGACAAAGAGATCGTCATCCTTGCCGCTCGCTACCACTACTGACCGTGGAACGGCAGGAGGAATTTCCTGTTGGCCGGGGTGATCCGCCTCCCGGCATTTTCGTAGTGTCCGTACACACCAAGTACGTGAACGTACCTCCATCCTGGGATGCGTTCGCATGTGATGCCGCCAGTTGATCCACTGCACATTACCCGGCCAAGGAACTGATCTTCCTCGGCTCCATCAAGTGGCTGGAGCAGTCACCCTTCGACCGGCACGACCTGGCGGCCCTCCTTCGACACCGGGCCACCCTCACCGACGAACTCGTTCCAGTCGTGCGGTCTCGCGCAGCGGCGTCGACCCCAGGCGGCAGTGAGGCGCGAGCGCCCGACTCGGATCACCCGCGCTACCCCGAACTGGAAGCCCTCTTCGCCTACGAAGGGTCGGCAGATCGGCAGTCGGCAGGCGATGAAGCGGACCTCGGTGCCCGAGGCGCGGTCCTCCCGCGGCGCGATCCTCTCCGGGGAGCAGTCGCAGGTCGGGGGCTTCGGGGCGCACTCGCACGTCATGCGTGATCAGCCGTTCGTGACCGTTCGGCAGGTCTCCGCATACGCCCGCACCAGCGACCGCCCCTCGTCCTCCCTGCGCCACGCCAGCGCGTACCGGCTGGGCGAGAGCCCGTGCACGGGCCGGGTCACCACCCCGCCCAGGGTGATCAACGGAGCGTTGCCCGACGCCACGAGGCAGACGCCGAGGCCGGCGACCAGGGCCTCGTACGTCTCCTCCGTGCTGCCGATCTCCGCCCCGATGCGCGGCGGCCGGCCCTCCCGCTCCTCCAGGGCCAGCCAGTACGCACGCAACGGCCCGGCGCTCTCCGGCAGCGCGAGGAACGGCTCGTCGAGCAGGTCCGCGAAGTCGATCTCCGTGCGGGACGCGAGCGGGTGGCTCTCCGGGAGGGCGACCAGGCGGGGCTCGCGCGCGACGACCGTCCAGGCGTAACGGTCGGCGTCAGGGAGGGGCAGCCAGACGAAGGCCACGTCCGTGCCGCCGTCCGCGAGGCCCGCCGTCGGGTCCTCCCAGCTCACCTGGCGCAGGCGCAGGACGGTGTCCGGGTGCGCGGCGGTGAAGCGGGAGCGGATCGCCGGGAGCAGTCCGCCGCGACCGGGGCTGGTGCTCATGCCGACGACCAGTGTGCCGCGCGCCGCGGCCCGGGCCGCCTCCAGCGCCGCCGCCCCCTCCGACCAGGCGTCCAGCACCCGCCGGGCATGTGGCAGCAGTGCCGTGCCGGCCTCGGTGAGCGTGACGCCCCGCGCATCGCGGCGGAACAGCTCCACGCCCAACTGCCGTTCCAGCACCCGTACTTGTTTGCTGAGCGCGGGCTGGGAGACGTACAGCCGCTCGGCCGCCCGGGTGAAATGCAGTTCCTCGGCCACCGTCAGGAAATAGCGCAGGTCCCGCACATGAACGTCCCTCGTCATAGCCATCGGTTATCAGTGGGGGTCTTGGACGCGCAACCGGCGGAGGCAGCAGGCTTGTTCGCGCAGGACACGCGACTACGAGGAGCTGTCATGAACAAGGTGTGGTTGATCACCGGCGCGAGCAGCGGTTTCGGGCGGGCCGTCGCGGAGGCGGCCCTCGCCGAGGGTGACGTAGTGGTCGGTGCCGTACGGCGGCCCGAGGGGCTGGACGACCTGGTGGCCGCGCACCCCGACCAGGTGGAGGCACTGCGGCTGGACGTCGGTGACACGGGGGCCGCCGAGGCCGCCGTAGCGGATGTGATCGCCCGGCACGGGCGCATCGACGTCCTGGTCAACAACGCGGGCCGTACCCATGTGGGCGCATTCGAGGAGACAACCGACGACGAACTGCGCAAGCTGTTCCATGTGCATGTCTTCGGGCCCGCCGCCCTCACACGTGCGGTACTTCCGCACATGCGGGAGCGGCGGGCCGGAGCGATCGTGCAGATGAGCAGCATGGGCGGGCAGATGTCCTTCGCGGGCTTCTCGGCGTACAGCGGCACCAAGTTCGCGCTGGAGGGCATGTCCGAGGCGCTCGCGGACGAGGTCGCCGAGTTCGGCATCAAGGTGCTGATCGTCGAACCGGGTTCCTTCCGCACCTCGCTGTTCGAGACGGGGCGGGCCGGGGCCAGCGCGGACAGCGGCCGGTATCCCAAGGTGAGCCGGACCCGCGGCTTCGTCTCCGGCGGCGACGGCACCCAGCCCGGCGACCCGGCGAAGGCGGCGGCCCTGATCCTGGCCGCGCTGGAGGCGGAGAAGACCCCGTTGCGACTGCCGTTGGGCGACGACGCGGTGACGGCCGTACTCGGTCATCTGGACCAGGTGCGTGAGGACGTGGCCGCCTGGGAGAAGCGCACCCGGGCCACGGCGTTCGACGACTGAGGCACGGCGCGTCCGTTACGTGGGTGCAGGGCCCTTGTGCAATTCCTGTGGAGGCCTCAATCTTTCGGCTGACACCCAGGAGCGGCCAGGGATTTGGCATGCACCTGATCATCAAGTCCATGGCGCCATCGCCTCATCGCTCCATCGCTCCATCGCTCCATGGCTCCTGTCCCACCTGTCCCACCTGTCATCCCGTCCGTCCGGGTGTCACCCCACAAGCGCACCACCAATCGAGGAGGACCCCTCAGATGGCAGTGATGCGTTCCACCCGGCGAAGACTGGCTCTGCTCAGCACGGCGGCCACCGCGGCCCTCACCGCGAGCCTCGTCTCCGCTCTCCCCGCCGCGGCCGCTCCCGAGGGCCGTATCCAGTACGCGGGCGCGGCAGGCGCCGTCGCCGACAGCTACCTCGTGACCCTCAGGGCGGACCACGCCCGCTCGGGCTCCCAGGCGGGGCGTGCCCTCGTCGAGAAGTACGGCGCCGATGTCGAGCGGACGTACACGAAGGCCCTGAACGGCTACGCGATCGAGGCGTCCGAGGCCGAGGCGAAGCGGCTCGCCGCCGACCCGGCGGTCGCCTCCGTCGTCCAGAACCGCACCTTCAGCGTCGACGCGACCCAGACCAACCCGCCCTCCTGGGGCCTGGACCGCGTCGACCAGCGCAACCTGCCGCTCAACAGCTCGTACACGTACCCCGACTCGGCCGGGCAGGGCGTGACCGCGTACGTCATCGACACCGGCGTCCGCATCACGCACAGCGACTTCGGCGGCCGCGCCTCCTACGGCTACGACGCGATCGACAACGACAACACCGCCCAGGACGGCCACGGCCACGGCACGCACGTCGCGGGCACGGTCGGCGGGACGGCGCACGGCGTCGCCAAGAAGGCGAAGATCGTCGGGGTCCGCGTGCTGAACAACTCCGGCCAGGGCACCACCGCCCAGGTCGTCGCCGGCATCGACTGGGTCGCCCGGAACGCGGTCAAGCCGGCCGTCGTCAACATGTCCCTCGGCGGCCCCGCCGACTCCGCCCTCGACACGGCCGTACGCAACGCCATCGCCTCCGGCGTCACCTTCGCCGTCGCGGCCGGCAACGAGTCGACCAACGCCTCCACCAGGTCGCCCGCACGCGTGGCGGAAGCCATCACGGTCGGCGCGACGACCAGTTCGGACGCCAGGGCGAGCTACTCCAACTACGGTTCGGCGCTGGACCTGTTCGCGCCCGGCTCGTCCATCACCTCGACCTGGAGCACGAGCGACTCGGCGACCAACACCATCTCCGGTACGTCGATGGCGAGCCCGCACGTCGCGGGCGCGGCCGCGCTCCACCTGGCCGCCAACCCCTCGGCCACCCCGGCCCAGGTCGCCTCGGCACTGACGTCCGCCGCCACCACCGGCGTCGTCACCAACCCCGGCACGGGCTCGCCCAACCGGCTCCTCAACGTCGGCGGCGGTACGACCACCCCGCCCGGCCCGCGTTTCGAGAACGCCGGTGACTACCCGATCAGCGACAACTCCACCGTCGAGTCCCCGGTGACGGTCTCCGGCGTCTCCGGCAACGCGCCCTCGGCCCTGGCCGTCGAGGTGCACATCGTCCACACCTACATCGGCGACCTCCAGGTCCAGCTCATCGCCCCGGACGGCACGGCGTACACGCTCAAGTCGTACGGCAGCGGCGGCAGTGCGGACAACATCAACACCACGTACACGGTGAACGCCTCGTCGGAGGCGGCGAACGGCACGTGGAAGCTGCGCGTGAGCGACAACGCGAACTACGACACCGGACGGATCGACGCCTGGGCGCTCCAGTTCTAGCCCCGGATCAGTGATCCTCCTCGTCCTCGCGGTACGGCTCCGGGTCCGTGACCCAGCCGGCCGCGAGGACGAGCCGCGTGTGGCGGTGCAGGGCGAGGAAGCCGAAGGGGCGGTCGAAGGCCGCCTTGACGCTGGTGGTCACCCAGCGGAGCTGGGGAACTCCGCCGGCGACGACATCGACGGCTGTCACCGCGGCCGCGCGGAAGCCCAGGGCGCCGAACCGCGCCGTGGTGGACTGCCGGGCCGATCCCACGGCCAGCGGGAAGTCGCTGATGCCGGGGAAGTGACCACGGCCCGGTGCCGTTGCCGTCGTCAGGCCGAACACCCGGTGCAGCGCCAGCAGGTCGTGGTGCGCGGTCAGGTCGAAGGCCACGGTCTCCACGTCCAGCGTGGGCGGTACGGGCCGTGCACGGCGCTCCCTGACGACACGCAGACCCGGTCCCACCTCCCCGTACGGCAGGTGGGGCCCCGGCACCACCGGCCACCGGCGGGCCAGGACGTCCACCCCGGCCCCCAGCACCTGCCCCGGCGTCATCCCCTCCTCGCCCAGCAGCAGATGGACGTCGAGCGCGTTGTCGCCCAGCACCTTCAGCTCGGTGACGTGACCGGCCGGAGTGTCCGCGACCCCGACCCGGTCCAGCAGCGTGCTCCGCCGGTACAGCCCGAGCAGCGTCCGCTCGCCCCAGGGCCCGGTCCGCGGCGTCATCGGCCAGTCCAGGAAGGGCCGTAGCCACTGCGTCCGCAACGCCAGCGCGCTCGCCAGCACCATCTGGGTGTCCTTGCCGAGGTCGACGGGCATCTCCTCGATCAGCCCACCCGTCCGCTTCGCCGCCCAGGCGTCCAGCGCGCCCTTGTCGGCGCCCGCGTCCCCCGTCAGCACCCCGTGCGCCTGCGCGGGAAGCCCCGCCTCCCACCGCTCGCGCAGCTCCAGTGTCCGCTTGGTCCACAGCCCGAGCGCCGAGTCCAGCCCCCGCATCGCCCCCATCGCGCCGAGCGACTCCCGCGCCGCGCCCGCCGCCTCGTCCGCAGGCAGCCCGACCGCGTCCGCCAGTTCCGCCCGCGCCGGACCGCCCGCCCCGTCCGCGAGGAAGCCGAGCAGCGGCCACACCCCCGCCGCCGAGAAGACCGTGCCGTGCCCGGACGCAACCGGGGCCGCCGCCCCCGCCCACCGGGCCGTGAGCCGGTTCACCGCCGCGATCACCACGTTGGTGACGCGCATGACGTCCCCCCTCCCCTGCCGCTTACGATTCGCCCAGTCGTACGCCAGTTCCCACCGCCCGGCGCCGCCGCCTGAACCAGGAGCACGGTACCCGTGTCCATTCCCCCGCCCTCCGGTCCCCAGCGGCCGCAGGGGTACCCGGAGCAGCCCCAAGGGCCGTACGCGCAGGGCCAGTTCCCGCCGCCGTCGCCGTACCCCTACGGCGCACCCGGCGCCCCGGGACCGTACCCGTACCACCCCTACGGCCCCCACGCCCCCTACGGCCGCCCGGCGCCCGTCAACGGCGTCGCCATCGGTGCCCTCGTCCTCGGCATCCTGTGCTGCGTTCCGGCCGTCGGGCTGGTGCTGGGGCTGATCGCCCTGGCGCAGATCAAGAAGAAGGGCGAGCGCGGCAAGGGCATGGCGATCGCCGGCTCCGTGCTGTCCTCGGTCGGGCTCGCGCTGTGGACGCTGGCGCTCACCACGGGCTCCGCCGGCGACTTCTGGGACGGCTTCAGGGACGCGGCGAAGGGCGAGGGCACCGCCTACGCGCTCGCCAAGGGCGACTGCTTCAACTCCTCGACCGGCTCCCTGGAGGGCGAGACCTACGACGTCGACGAGGTGCCGTGCGCCCGCGAGCACGACGCCGAGGTCTTCGCCGTCGTGACGGTGCCGGGCGGCTCCTACCCCGGCGACGACGAGGTCACGCGGGTCGCCGACGACCGGTGCTACGCGCTCTGGAACCAGTACTCCCTGGACACCTGGGCCGTCCCCGACGACGTCGAGGTGTACCACCTCGTGCCGACCCGGCAGAGCTGGCGCTTCGGAGACCGGGCGATCACCTGCATGTTCGGCAGCACGGAGGGCAAGCCCCTGACCGGCTCGCTGCGCCGCGACTACATGACGCTCGACGCGTACCAGGTGAGGTTCCTGTCGGCGAGCAACCTCATCGACGACGTGCTGTACGAGGAGCCCGAGGCCTACCCCGAGGAGGACCTGGCGGCGAACCGGGCCTGGGCGAAGGACGTCCACCGCGTCCTCGGCGAGCAGACCCGGATGCTGCGCACACAGCCCTGGCCGGAGGTCGCCGAGGGGCCGGTCACCGAGTTCCTCGCGGACATGGAGGACGCCCGCGAGGAGTGGGCCGAGGCGGCCGCGGCCGACGACGCGGACACGTTCTCCGCGCACTACGACAAGGCGTACGCCCATGTCGACGGCCCCGCGACCGTCACCGCGCGCAAGGCTCTGGGCCTGGAAACGACTGTGCCGAGCTACGAGGACGACTCCGGCGGCGGTGGCGCGGGCGGAAGCGGGGGCGGTCTCGATGTGTGAACGCGGCCTATACGGAAAGAAAGTGCCTGGGTAAAGCCCTCCACCGGCACAAGTCATCACATCGAGTGATTCTCTGGCCTTTGCTTGCACGGGACAACTCTTGGTTGCCAGGCTGTTGCTGTCTGTACAAGCTGATGGGAGCGGCCAGTGACTTTCGGTGAGCAGCCGGCGTACCTGCGCGTCGCGGGTGATCTCCGCAAGAAGATCGTCGACGGTTCGCTGCCACCGCACACCCGCCTCCCGTCCCAGGCCAGGATCCGCGAGGAGTACGGCGTCTCCGACACCGTCGCGCTGGAGGCGCGCAAGGTGCTGATGGCCGAGGGGCTGGTCGAGGGCCGCTCCGGGTCCGGGACGTACGTCCGTGAGCGGCCCGTGCCCCGCCGGATCGCCCGCTCCGGCTTCCGCCCGCCGAGCGGTGCCACCCCCTTCCGTCAGGAGCAGGCCGACGGCGAGGCGCGCGGCACCTGGGAGTCCAGCAGCGAACAGGCCCTGGCGAGCGTCGCCGTCGCCGAGCGGCTCGGCATCCGGCCCGGCGACCGCGTGATGTGCACGCGGTACGTGTTCCGGGACGCCGGCGAGGCGATGATGCTCTCCACGTCCTGGGAACCCCTCGCCGTCACCGGCCGTACGCCCGTGATGCTGCCCGAGGAGGGCCCGCTCGGCGGCATGGGCGTCGTCGAGCGCATGGCGGCCATCGACGTCGTCGTGGACAACGTCACGGAGGAGGTGGGCGCGCGCCCCGGCCTGGCGGAGGAACTGCTGGCGTTGGGCGGCGTCCCCGGCCATGTGGTCCTGGTCATCCAGCGCACCTACTACGCGTCCGGCCGCCCCGTGGAGACGGCGGACGTGGTGATCCCGGCGGACCGCTACCGGGTCGCGTACCACCTCCCAGTGAAGTAGCGCACACCGTTGGTCGAGTAGCGCCCGCATTCACGGGAGTTGCCCCCGGCGGCCCCTCAACTCCCTTACTCCGCACGGCCGTTGGAATCTGGCCGTTTTCGCAGGTCGCGGCAGGCGTCTCCGCCATGCCCGTGACCGGATGCGTCGACGTCCGCGCACGGCGCACTCGACACCGCGCGCCCCCGGCGGCTTGGCTGGTTGCGTACCTCTTTGTGAAAAGCCGTATTCGCTGAGTGAAGGTAAGGCGTAGGCTCGGGCATATGCGGATTGCGGTTTCCTTAGCGGGCGGGGCACGGCACAGGCCGCGAGCGAAGCGAGATGGGGATCCCCCCGGCCGAAGGCTGGGGGAGGGACTCGGGCGGTCGTGGACGGGAAGGAGCAGTGGGGCGCGATGAACGACAGCACGATCACTCTTCCCTGGCTCGTCGTTCGTCAGGACGACAACGGCAATCGCTACCGCGTGGGCCGGTACGCGACCCGGGCGGAGGCCCAGAAGATCGCGGACAGCCTCGACGGCCGTGGACCCAAGCGGCTGTACTGGGTCGAGCGGATCGCCCAGAACGGCGGCGCGGACGGCTGACCGGCCTGCGCACCACCTTTCCGTCCGCCCTCTTCCGCTCCCGTAGGCTCCGGCGCATGACGGAACGGATCGTGGTCGGCGCCGCGCTGCTGGGGCGGGGCCGCCTGCTCGCCGCGCGCCGCAGTGCGCCCGCGGAGCTGGCCGGGCGCTGGGAGCTGCCCGGGGGAAAGGTCGAGCCCGGAGAGGCGCCCGAGGAGGCGCTGGTGCGGGAACTGCGGGAGGAACTCGGCGTGGACGCCGAGGTGATCGAGCGGGTGCCCGGGGTGTGGCCACTGAAGTCTCCCTACGTCCTGCACGTGTGGACGGCCCGCCTGCTGCCCGGGGCGGGGGACCCCGAGCCGCTCCAGGACCACGACGCGCTGCGCTGGCTGGGGCCGGGGGAACTCTGGGACGTGGACTGGCTGGACCAGGACGTGCCGGCGGTCCGGGAAGTGGCCGGGTGGCTGGGGTGAGGCCGGGCGGCCGGGGCGAGGGCGGGCTGTGACGCGAAGGCCCCGGAGGCGTCGCCGTCACCGCCCTGAAGCGCCGCGCGAACCGGTTGATGCGATTCCTCTCCCGCGATACCGCTCCCGAATATCGGGTATGTGCCTATTAACCCTGTGAAACCGGACATGAGCGCCCCCGTTGGCCTGGGAAGTGATCGGCGTGACCGACACCGATGGTGACTGCGCCGAGTGGACCTTTCCCGCAGAGCCGGGCGCGGTGCGGGCCGCGCGTGCCGCCGTTCGCGGCCGGTTGCGCGCGTGGGACCTGGGCAGCCTCGCCGACATCGCGGCACTGCTGGTCAGTGAGCTGGTGACCAACTCCCTGCGGCACGCCACCGGGCCCATCGGCGTACGCCTGGTACGCCCGCTCGCATTCGGTGACGTCCTCCTCGTCGAGGTCTCCGACCCCCTTCCCGACCCACCCCGCGAACGCACCGCCCACCTGGAGGACGAGAGCGGCCGCGGCCTGCAACTCGTGGCGCACTCCTCACGACGATGGGGAACGAGACCGGGACGGAACGCGGGCAAGACGGTGTGGTTCGAGCTCGTGGTACCGGAGTAGGCCCGGCACCGCGAGACACGGCGACGGCTTCCTCCACGCCCCGCCCACGCCGTTCACAACCCGTCAGTAGGCGTCAACGCCGGTGTACGTCCCGCCCCACCCTGTCGAACACGTGGTTCAGGCCGGTGACGGTTGACGAATCGCGTGATTCGACCGCGTGTCCGCTGGTTAGAAGACGGGAAGTGTTTCCGCAGCCGGGACCGAAAACCATCGGGAACGTGCTGTGATCGTGAACACCGTGTCCTGCGGGACCGTAGTGCTGGATACTGCGGGCAGCCGCCGCCGGTGACCGGTGCCGGACGCGGTGAGCTGGAGGGGACGGTTCGCGTGAGCGAGATACCAGCGAAGGCCACGGAGTCCGAGGACCCGTCGGACGGCGCGAGGAGGAGGGCCGCGCCAGAACGGGCGACGCACCACACACGGGGCTCCCGTGACACACCGGCCCCCGACGGCCTCACCCCCCACGACTCGGGCTTCGCCTCCGACGAGGCCCGCCCCGGGGACCCCATCTGGCAGAGCAGTCCGCCCGGCTCGATGTACGACTACATCAAGGTCGCGTCCTTCTCCATCGGCCCCGACGGCCTGGTCGACCAGTGGAGCCTGCGCGCCGAGCAGTTGTTCGGCATCCCGGCTGAGCGTGCCGTCGGCACGGACCCCATCGAGACGTTCATCGACCCCGACCTGCGCGAGCAGGGCCAGCGCAAGATGGCCGAGATCCTCGACGGGCGGGAGTGGACCGGTGTCGTCCCCTTCCGGAAGCCGGACACGGCCGAGGGGGAGCGCGGTGAGGAGGGCCTCGCCGAGGTCTACGTCATGCCGACGCGGACCGAGGACGGTGAGAAGGCCGCCGTCTGCATCGTCGTCGACGTGCGCACCCTCCGCCGTATCGAGACCGACCTCGCCGCCTCGCAGGCGATTTTCGGTCAGTCTCCTTTCGGCTTCCTGCTGATCGACTCGGACCTGCGGGTGCGTCGCGCCAACCACCGGTTCGCCTCCGTCTTCGGCGGCACACCGGACGACCACCGCGGCCGCGGTGTCCACGACTATCTCGCCCGCCCCGAGGCGGACCGGGTGACGGCCACCCTGCGCCGCGTCCTGGAGAGCGGCGACTCCATCACGGACATGCACGTCACGGGCTTCCTGCCCGGCTCCGACGAGCGCCGCCACTGGTCCATCAACCTCTACCGGGTGCACAGCGGCAGCGGCCGTCCCATCGGCATCGCCTGGCTCGGAATCGACATCACCGCCCGCCGCGCCGCCGCCCGCGAGGCCGCCGCCGCGCGGCGGAATCTCGCCCTCCTGAACGAGGCCGGTGCCCGCATAGGCAACTCCCTCGACCTGGAGACCACCGCCCGCGAACTCCTCGACGTCGTGGTCCCCGGCTTCTGCGACCTGGCCACCGTCGACCTCTACCAGGGCCTGCTGGCCGGCGACGAGACCCCGCCCGGCCTCGCCGACGGCAGCGCCGAAGTGCGCCGCGTCGCCTTCGCCAGCGCGGTCTCCGACGCGCCGTTCGTCGGCGGCGGCGCCCCCGTCGCGGTCGGCGCCGTCCACCACTACCCCTTCAACTCGCCCTGCGCGGACGCCCTGCGCACCGCCCGGCCGCAGCACGTGCCCGGCGAGGAGGGCGGCCTCGTCCAGTCCACGCTCGCCGTGCCGATGGTCGCCCATGACACGGTCGTAGGACTGGCGCAGTTCGCCCGGACGAAGGGCAGTGAGCCGTTCGGCGAGCGGGACCAGGACCTCGCGGTGGAGCTGGCGGCGCGGGCGGCGGTGTGCATCGACAACGCCCGCCTGTACCGGCGCGAGCACGAGCGCGCGCTGATACTGCAACGCTCGCTCCTCCCGCCGGGGGACCCGGTCGCGTCCGGGCTGGACATCGCGTGCCGCTATCTGCCCGGCAACGCCGCGTCCGACCGCCCGAGCGAGGTGGGCGGTGACTGGTTCGACGTCATCGAACTCCCCGGGCACCGCACGGCGCTGGTCGTCGGGGACGTCATGGGACGTGGCCTGCGCGCGGCCGTCGCGATGGGCGAACTGCGTTCGGCTGTACGAACACTGGCGCTCCTCGACCTCGAACCGGCCGAGGTCCTCTCCGCGTTGGACGAGATCGCGCGCGGCCTGGGCGCCCCCGGCGGCGTCCAGCAGGCCACCCGCGCGGCCCGCCGGCCCCGTGAGGCGGACCTGTCCGAGGTGTACCTCGCGACCTGCGTGTACGCGGTCTACGACTCCGTCACACGCCGGTGCACCTTCGCCAACGCCGGCCACCTGCCGCCGGTCCTCGTCGAACCCGGTGAGGCGGCGCTGATGCTGGACGTGCCGCCGGGGATGCCGCTGGGCGTGGGCGGGGAACCGTTCGAGGAGGTGGAGGTCGAACTGCCGGAGGGCGCGCTGCTGGCGCTCTACACGGACGGCCTGGTCGAGTCCCGCGACCACCCCTTGGACGAGGGTCTGCAAGCCTTCGTGGGAGCGCTCACCGACCCCTCCCGCCCCCTGGAGGACGTCTGCGACCACGTCCTCAACACCCTCGACAGCCACCACGGCGAGGACGACATCGCGTTGCTGATGGCCCGCGTCCAGGGCCTGCCCGCCGAGTCGGTCGGCGACTGGACGCTGCCGCGGGAACCGCGCAGTGTGGGCCGCGCCCGTGAGTACGCCCGCGGCCAGCTGCTGTCATGGGACCTGGAACCCCTGGTCGACACCACGGAACTCCTGGTCAGCGAACTGGTCACCAATGCCCTGCGCTACGGCGAGGGCGAGATCCGACTCCGCCTCCTGCTGGACCGCACCCTGGTCTGCGAGGTCTGGGACTCCGGTCTGGTCCAACCACGCCGCCGCCGCGCCCGCGACACGGACGAGGGCGGCCGGGGCCTGCAACTGGTCGGCCTCCTCAGTGCCGCGTGGGGCTCCCGCCGCACACCGCGCGGCAAGACGGTGTGGTTCGAACTCCCGCTGCCGGACGGGGAGAACGGGCTGGCGGATCCGGCGGAGGCGTTGCTGAGTCTGTTCTGAGCGTGGGGGTGCGGGGTGTTGCCGTGCCGGGCGGAGGCGCGGCGCGTTCAGGTGCGGGCCGTGTCTCCGCGCCGCTCCCGGCTGCGCGGTCCGCCGAAGCTGACGGGCGGTCCGCCGTCCGGCTCCCTGCCCAGCAGCACCCCGCCGAGGACGGCGCCGGCGAGTCCTACGGTGTCGGCGCCGGGGCCGACGACGGGGTGGCCGTGCACGCGTATGTCCTGTTCGGCGAGGTCGTGGGCCTGCTGGGCCAGAGCGTCGGCCGCGACGAGGTCGGCGAGCTCCTGGCGCACGTCCCGACCCGCCCCCGACGCGGACGCCGGGGGAGCGAGCAGTCGCCGGGCCTCCGCCAACCGGGTGCGCGCCTCGCCGCCCACCGCCGCCCGATGCGTCGCGACGACAGCGTCCGCCCCGGCCACGGCACTGCGCGCGCACACCAGCGCGGCGGCCGGGATCACCCCGGCCCGCCCCGCGAAGACGGGCTGAACGCCCCGCACGATCCGCCGCAGCACGTCGAGGGCGTCGTACCGCCCGGACGTCAGCTCCTCTCGTACGACGGCCAGGACGAGGTCGGCACGGGTGGCACGGGCGTGCAGCTCACCGGGAGGGACCTCGACGGCGCGCGGGGAGGCGGGCGAGCCGGGTGGCGGCGGCCCGCCGACGGACCTCGGCGCGTCGGCGTCCCAGGTCCCGGCACCGGCTCGCCGCAGCCACTCCCGCGCCCCGGCGATCTCCGCCTCACCGCCGGTCAGCGCGGCCGGAACCATCGCCGCGGCCGTCGCCAGCTCCCCGGCGAGCCGCTCGATGCCGTCGATGAGGACGGCGGCCTGGGCGATGGCGCCCTCGGCCGACCGCAACTGTCCCGCGGCCCGCCCGTTCTCGCCCGAGTCGGCGCGTTGGCGGGACAGGTTGAGCCGCGTGGTGGCGAACACCAGCCGGTCCTTGGCCTGCTCGACATGGCCCGCGACGGCGGCGGTGGCGGAGGGGGCGTACCGCTCGCCGAGCTCGGCAAGGACGGCGTCCGTGTCCCCGATACGCCCGGCCAGCTCCCGAAACCGCCCCTCGGCGACGACCAGCGCATGACCCAGCCCCCCGCCCAGGCCCTCCTCCAACCCCCGCGTCTGGTCGAACGCGGCGGCCTGCGCGTCCAGCAACCGCCCCGTCTCCTCGCAGCGCCCGACGATCCCGGCGAGCACATGCCGCCGAGCCGCGCTCTCCTGCGGCACGCCGCCCTCGTACTGCCACCGCATCCGAAACGCGACCGCCAGCTCCCCTTCCGCGTCCCGCAGAACCCGCTCGAAAGGCTCAACGGCGGAAGGCTCAATAGCGAAAGACTCCGCGGCGAAAGGCTCAACCGCGGCAGGCTCCCCACCCCCCGCCCCGACCCGCCCCGCGACGAACCCGAGCTCCTCCCGACTCACCCGCACCCAGTCATCGGCCTCGACCAGCAGGGCACGCGCCCGCTCATCGAGCTCCCCCACCGCGGGCTCGACGACCGGGACCGGCGCCCCACCGGGAGTCGTACGCCCCCGTGCCCGCCGCCTCCGCCGCAGGAACCCGTACCCTGCGAGCACCCCCGCCGCGACAGCCGCCAGCAACGGCATCACGAGGTCCACCGCGGACGTCTCCTCGACCTCCTGCTGAGCCACCGCCCCGGCGACGGGCCGCGGCGCACCGCCCGCGACCGGATCCCCGTCCCCGATCGTCATCGCCGTCATCGCGGGCAACACCAGCCACACCACCGCGGCCACCCCACCCACCAGGGCGTGCACCACCCGCACGGATATGGGCGAGCCCCCACGCCGCGGCCGGCCCCGGATCAAGGATGACGTCACATTTGGGAGCGTATGAGCCCGATTGCGCCGGCGCGACCGGGGATGAGCCCGGGGTGTGGCGGGTGACGAACGGACCGCCGGGAACGAGGCGGGCGAGGAGTGCGAGGGGGGATCACCGCCTCCTGATCTTCGACCCCAGCCACACCAACGGGTCGTACTTGCGGTCGGCGGCCCGTTCCTTCAAGGGGATCAGGGCGTTGTCCGTGATCTTGATGCCCTCGGGGCAGACCTCCGTGCAGCACTTGGTGATGTTGCAGTAGCCGAGGCCGTGTTCGTCCTGGGCGGTCGTCCTGCGGTCCAGGCCGGCCTCGGCGGCCGCGTCCAGCGGGTGCATGTCCAGCTCCGCCACCCGCATCAGGAAGCGCGGCCCCGCGAACGCCGGTTTGTTCTCCTCGTGGTCGCGCACGACGTGGCAGGTGTCCTGGCACAGGAAGCACTCGATGCACTTGCGGAACTCCTGCGAGCGGTCCACGTCCTCCTGCATCATCCGGTACTCGCCGGGACCCAGGCCGGCGGGCGGAACGAAGGCGGGGACCTCACGCGCCTTCTCGTAGTTGAAGCCGACGTCCGTCACGAGGTCGCGGACCACCGGGAACGCCCGCAGGGGCGTCACCGTGATCGTCTCCTCCCGGCCGAACACCGACATCCGCGTCATGCACATCAGCCGCGGCCGCCCGTTGATCTCGGCGGAACACGAACCGCACTTGCCCGCCTTGCAGTTCCAGCGGACGGCCAGGTCGGGCGCCTGGGTGGCCTGCAGGCGGTGGATGATGTCCAGCACCACCTCGCCGTCGTTCACCTCGACCTTGAAGTCCTCCAGGCCGCCGCCCCGCACATCGCCCCGCCACACCTTGAAGCGGGCCTCGTAGCTGCTCACTGGTACAGCTCCTCTTCGGCGAGGTACTTGACCAGCTCCTCCTTGTCGAAGAGAGCGAGCAGGTCGGGGCGGACGGGGTCGGTGGTCTCCCGCAGGAGGGTGATCTGGCCGCGTTCGGGGTCGGTGGCCGCGAGACCACCCGTCGGATCGGCCAGTTGGCACAGCAGGTTGATGTTGCGCCACTTGCGGTCCATCGTCGGATGGTCCTCGCGGGTGTGGCCGCCGCGCGACTCCGTACGCTCCAGCGCTGCCCGGGCCACGCACTCGCTGACCAGCAGCATGTTGCGCAGGTCGAGCGCGAGGTGCCAGCCGGGGTTGAACTGCCGGTGGCCCTCGACGCCGGCCCGCCGGGCGCGTACCCGCAGATCCGCCAGCTTCTCCAGCGCCTGCTCCATCTCGGCCTCGCGGCGGATGATGCCGACGAGGTCGTTCATGGTCTGCTGGAGTTCCTGGTGGAGGGTGTACGGGTTCTCCGGCGGGCGCCCGTCCTCCGTGCCCGGGGCCGGTCCTTCCGCCGAGAAGGGGCGCAGCGCCTCCGCGGCCGCCGTGTCGACCTGGAGGTCGCTGACCTCGGGACGTTCGAAGGCCCGCGCGGCGGCGTACTCGGCGGCGTGCCAGCCCGCCCTGCGGCCGAACACCAGCAGGTCGGACAGCGAGTTCCCGCCGAGGCGGTTCGAGCCGTGCATGCCTCCGGCCACCTCACCGGCCGCGTAGAGGCCGGGCACCCCGCGTGCCGCCGCGGTGTCCGACTCGACCGCGATGCCCCCCATGACGTAGTGGCAGGTCGGCCCGACCTCCATCGCCTCGGCCGTGATGTCCACGTCCGCCAGCTCCTTGAACTGGTGGTACATGGAGGGCAGCCGGCGCTTGATGACCTCCGCCGGCATCCGGGTCGAGACGTCCAGGAAGACCCCGCCGTGCGGCGAGCCCCGGCCCGCCTTCACCTCGGCGTTGATGGCGCGGGCGACCTCGTCACGCGGCAACAGCTCCGGAGGGCGCCGGTTGTTGTCCGGGTCCTCGTACCAGCGGTCGCCCTCCTCCTCCGACTCGGCGTACTTCTCCTTGAAGACGTCGGGGATGTAGTCGAACATGAACCGCTTGCCCTCGGAGTTGCGCAGCACCCCGCCGTCGCCACGCACCGACTCCGTGACCAGGATCCCCTTCACCGACGGCGGCCAGACCATGCCCGTCGGATGGAACTGCACGAACTCCATGTTGAGCAGGGGCGCCCCGGCGAGCAGTGCCAGTGCGTGGCCGTCGCCCGTGTACTCCCAGGAGTTCGACGTCACCTTGAAGGACTTGCCGATCCCGCCCGTCGCGATCACGACCGCGGGGGCTTCGAGCACGAAGAAACGGCCCGTCTCGCGCTCGTACGCGAAGACCCCGGAGACCCGGCCGCCGCCCGCGGCGGAGCCGCTGTCAGGCACAGTCAGAATCCGCGTGACCGTGCACTCCTGGAAGACCTTCAGACGGGACTCGTAGTCCCCGGTCTCCTTCTTGTCCTGCTGCTGGAGCGAGACGATCTTCTGCTGGAGCGTGCGGATCAGCTCCAGGCCCGTGCGGTCGCCGACGTGCGCCAGGCGCGGGTACTCGTGGCCGCCGAAGTTGCGCTGCGAGATACGGCCGTCCTTCGTACGGTCGAACAGCGCGCCCCAGGTCTCCAGCTCCCACACCCGCTCCGGCGCCTCCCGCGCGTGCAGCTCGGCCATCCGCCACTGGTTGAGGAACTTGCCGCCGCGCATGGTGTCGCGGAAGTGGACCTGCCAGTTGTCGTGCGGGTTGGCATTGGCCATGGCCGCCGCGATGCCGCCCTCGGCCATCACCGTGTGCGCCTTGCCGAACAGCGACTTGCAGATCACGGCCGTACGGGCGCCTCGCTCGCGCGCCTCGATCGCCGCTCGCAGGCCCGCGCCCCCCGCGCCGACCACGACGACGTCCCACTCCTGCCGTTCGACCACGGACATCAGTTCAGTCCCCACTCACGATTAGAAGAAGCGCGGATCGTCGAAGACCCCGGACGCGACGAGATAGACGTAGAAGTCGGCGAGCGCCACGCTCACCAGCGACGTCCAGGCGAGCAGCATGTGGCGGGCGTTCAGCTTCCCGATCCACTGCCACATCCGGTAGCGCACCGGATGCTTGGAGAAGTGCTTGAGCTTGCCGCCGACGATGTGCCGGCAGGAGTGGCAGGAGAGGGTGTACGCCCAGATCAGCACGATGTTGACGAGGAAGACGAGGGTGCCCAGGCCCATGTGGCCCCACTCGTAGTTCTCGTCGCGGAAGGCGAGCACCGTGTCGTAGGTCAGGATGCCGGCGACCGGGATGGCGGCGTAGAAGAAGTACCGGTGGATGTTCTGCAGGATCAGCGGGAAGCGCGTCTCACCGCTGTACTTCTTGTGCGGCTCCGCCACCGCGCAGGCCGGGGGCGACATCCAGAAGCCGCGGTAGTAGGCCTTGCGGTAGTAGTAGCAGGTCAGGCGGAAGCCGAGCGGGAAGATCAGGATGATGATCGCGGGGGAGATGCCCCACCAGTTCCCGAACAGGTCCCAGTTCGGCCCGGCGCGCATGGGTTCGCAGTTCTCCGCCAGACAGGGCGAGTAGAACGGGGAGACGTACGGCGCCGCGTAGTAGTCCGCGTTGGCGAAGGCCCGCCAGGTCGAGTACACGATGAAGGCGAGCAGACCGGCCGCGGTGGCGGCCGGGGCCAGCCACCAGCGGTCGGTCCGCAGATGCGGGGCGGCGATCGCGGCGCGCGTACCGGTGTGTACGCCGCCGCTGTTCAGATGGGGTTCCGTACCAGTGGCCAATGCATGACTCCGGTCGGGTGCGGGTTCTCAGGGGGCGTGGCGGTCCCGGGCGCCGAGACCCTCGTCATCCGTGTCGATCCACAGAGAGTCGTCGTACGGCGTGTCGGGGATGGTGACGAGCTCCGGTTTGCGCTGCGCGGTGGGGCTCGCGGCCGCATCCCGCAGCAGCGCGACGCTCTCGCGCAGATGGTTGGCGTCGGTACGGACGCGGCGCATCTCCAGCCCGGCGGTACCGAGCTGCTTCTCCAGGCGGCCAACGGACCGGGACAGGTCGTCGAGGCAGCGCTGGACAGCTGTCAGGTCGTCTTGCACGGACATGACGTGACCTCACTTCCGTGGGCCCTTCGGCCCTGGGTGGCAACGTTCATGCGCCTGCGAGTGTTGCGCGTCACACCTGCCGATGTGAAGCCATGTGCAGCGATTGGCGGATTGCATGCCTCCGACGCACGCCCGCACGCGCGCTCTGTGTACGCCGGGGAGCCGGGCGGAGCGCCGGGGGTGCGTTGCTCCACGCGGGTGGCCTTGTACGCCCCCGCCGCCGTGTCGTCTCCGCCTGGCGAACCCTTTCCCCTTCAGTGGGGTGCCTTAGATCTGATCAGCTCCAAAATACCGCCAAACGTGATCAGAACGCACTAATTGTCACCGGCGGGACCCGCTCTCCGGAGGTACGCAGTGATGTCCCACGACGGCGCCGGATCCAGGCCCTCCCGCGCGGTCATGCGCTCGGTCGTCTTCCTCACGGCCGGTGGGCTCGCGATGACCGTGCTCTCCGGGTGCAGCGACCCCGATCCCGCCGGGAAGCCGCTGGCCGGGCAGGACATCGCACCGGCCGCCCGGGCCGAGGTCGCCGACGGAGGCACGCTGCGGTGGGCCGTGGACGCCGTACCGGAGACACTGAACACGTTCCAGTCGGACGCCGACGCCACCACGACCCGGATCGCGCAGGCCACCCTGCCCTCGATGTTCCGGCTCGACCCCAACGGGCGGCCGGAGCGCAACCCGGACTACCTGGAGTCCGCCAAGATCGTCGAGACCGAGCCCAAGCAGGTCGTCCTGTACAAGCTCAACCAGCAGGCCGTCTGGAGCGACGGCCGGGAGATCGGCGCCGCCGACTTCGCCGCCCAGTGGCGGGCCCTGTCCGGCAAGGACAGCGCCTACTGGACCGCCCGCAACGCCGGCTACGACCGGATCGAGAGGATCGAGCGCGGCAAGGGCGACCTGGAGGTCCGGGTCACCTTCGCCCGCCCGTACGCCGACTGGCGTTCTCTCTTCTCGCCGCTGTACCCGAAGGAGGTCATGGGCACGCCGGACTCCTTCAACGACGGGGCGCGCAAGAAGCTGAAGGTCAGCGCCGGGCCGTTCACCCTGAAGAAGATCGACCGCAAGGACGACGAGGTCCGGCTCACCCGCAATCCCCGCTGGTGGGGACAGCGGGCCAAGCTCGACGAGATCGTCCTGCGGGCCGTGCCGCGCGACGAGCGGACCGCCGAGCTGGCCGCCGGAAAGCTCGACCTGGCCGAGATCGACCCCGCGGCGGCCCGGCGCATCGCCCTCGCCGCGCCTCCCCGGCCGGCGAGCACCGGAGCCGGCGCCGGAGCGAGCGCCAGCGGCACGCCGCTGATGGGTCCGGACCGGCGCCAGAAGAAGACCCCCCAGCAGCGGCGGGACGAGGTGGCGTTCCGCGGCTTCGAGCTGCGCAAGTCCCTGGAACCGACGTACACCCAGCTCGCCCTCAACGGCACCGACGGTCCGCTCGCCGACGAGCGGGTGCGGCGGGCCGTGGCGCGCGCGCTGGACCGCGAGGAGCTGGCGAAGCTGGTCCTGGCCCCGCTCGGCCTGCCCGCCGAGCCGGTCGGCAGCCATCTCGCCCTGTCCGGCCAGGCCGCGTACGCCGACAACAGCGGTGCGATCGGCGACCAGGACACGGAGGAGGCGCAGGCGCTGCTCGCGGACGCGGGGTGGGTGCCGGGCGGGCCGGTCAAGGAACCGGAGAAGGGGGAGAAGGCGGCCGGGGCGGAGGGGAAGAAGGCCGGGAAGGGCGAGGGCGGGGAGAAGGCCGAGAAGGGCGAGGGCGGGGAGAAGGCCGAGAAGGGCGAGGGCGGGGAGAAGGCCGAGAAGGCTGACAAGACCGGGAACGCCGAGAAGGCCGAGAAAGCCGAGAAGGCTGACAAGAACGAGAAGGCTGACAAGAACGAGAAGCCCGAGAAGACCGAGAAGGCCGGCGGGACCGACAAGGCCGGCAAGGGCGAGAAGGACTCGGACTCGGCGGGCAAGGACTCGGACCCGGACTCGGCCGGCGGGGACGACGGCACGTACATCGTCGGCGAGGACGACAAGGCGGGTGACGGCGACGGCCGTACGGGGGAGCACCTCGCCCAGGACGGCAAGCAGTACGGCGGCAAGCAGCTTCAGCAGGGCGGGGCGCCCGGCGCGTACGCCCCCCAGGGCACCGCCGCGCCGGCGGGGGCGGCGGCGCGGCCGCTGGCGAAGGACGGCAAGGCGCTGGTCCTGCGGTTCGTGGTGCCGTCGGGCGAGGGCTCCCGGACGCTGCGGACGGTGGCGGACCGGATCGGGCTCATGCTGGAGCGGATCGGCATCCGTACCGAGATCAGCAAGGTCTCGGACGAGAGCTACTTCAAGGACCACATCGCCTCCGGCCAGTACGACCTCGCCCTCTACTCCTGGCCGACGTCCGCCTACCCCGCCACCGACGCCCGCCCCATCTACGCCAAGCCGGTCCCGGCGGCCGACGGCTCCCTGAACGTCGAGCAGAACTACACGCGCGTCGGCACCGACCAGGTGGACCAGCTTTTCGACCAGGCGATCGCCACGCTCGACGAGTCCGAGTCCCGCTCCCTGATCCGCAAGGCCGACTCCCGCATCTGGGCGGCGGCCGGCTCGATCCCGCTCTACCAGCGGCCCCAGCTGACAGCGGCGAAGAAGAACCTCGCCAACGCGGGCGCCTTCGGCTTCGAGACGCCGGTGTACGAGGACATGGGCTTCCTGAAGAAGGGGACGAGGCCGTCGGCTACGACGTCGGTCGGTTAGGGGCTGGAGGGGAGCGGTCACGCTGCGACACCGGCCCACAGCGGGGGTCTGGGGGCCGCAGACCCCCTGTGCGGGCCGGAAAGGGGCGTCAACCCTTCACTGACCTGCGCTGAAGCATCCCACCAAGCCCCAGCGGCAGCGGCCCCGTACCATGGGGTGAGGCCGTGGCATGTTCCGCCCGGCAGGGCCCGCGTAACACAGACGTACGCAGCAGGGCCGTCCTCACACTCCGGGAGTACGCCGCAATATGGCCACGCGCCACGACATCCGTAACGTCGCCATCGTCGCCCACGTCGACCACGGCAAGACCACCATCGTCGACGGCATGCTGAAGCAGGCCGGTGCCTTCGCCGCGCACCAGCTCGACCAGGTCGACGACCGCATGATGGACTCGAACGACCTGGAGCGTGAGAAGGGCATCACGATCCTCGCCAAGAACACGGCGGTGAAGTACCACCCCAAGGACGGCGGGGAGCCCATCACGATCAACATCATCGACACCCCCGGCCACGCCGACTTCGGTGGCGAGGTCGAGCGCGGTCTGTCGATGGTCGACGGGGTCGTCCTGCTCGTCGACGCCTCCGAGGGGCCGCTGCCCCAGACCCGGTTCGTGCTGCGCAAGGCGCTCCAGGCCCGCCTGCCGATCATCCTGTGCATCAACAAGACGGACCGGCCGGACGCCCGTATCGACGAGGTCGTCAACGAGACCTACGACCTCTTCCTCGACCTGGACGCCGACGAGGAGCAGATCGAGTTCCCGATCGTCTACGCCTGCGGCCGTGACGGCATCGCGTCGCTCACCAAGCCGGAGGACGGGACCGTCCCCGCGGACTCCACCAGCCTGGAGCCGTTCTTCTCCACCATCCTGGAGCACATCCCGGCCCCCACCTACGACGAGGACGCCCCGCTCCAGGCCCACGTCACCAACCTCGACGCCGACAACTTCCTCGGCCGTATCGCGCTGCTGCGCGTGCACCAGGGCGAGCTGAAGAAGGGGCAGACGGTCGCGTGGATGAAGCGCGACGGATCCGTCACCAACGTCCGCATCAGCGAGCTGATGATGACCGAGGCGCTGACCCGCAAGCCGGCCGAGGTGGCCGGCCCCGGTGACATCTGTGCCGTCGCCGGTATCCCGGACATCATGATCGGCGAGACCCTCGCCGACCCGGAGAACCCGGTCCCGCTGCCCCTGATCACGGTCGACGAGCCCGCGATCTCCATGGTCATCGGCACCAACACCTCCCCGCTGGTCGGCCGCGGCGGCACCGGCAAGGGCGCCGACGCGAAGGCGGCCGTGAAGGACCGCAAGGTCACCGCCCGCCAGGTCAAGGACCGCCTCGACCGCGAGCTGATCGGTAACGTCAGCCTCCGCGTCCTGGACACCGAGCGGCCGGACGCCTGGGAGGTGCAGGGCCGTGGCGAGCTGGCGCTGGCCATCCTGGTCGAGCAGATGCGCCGTGAGGGCTTCGAGCTGACCATCGGCAAGCCGCAGGTCGTGACGAAGGACGTGGACGGCAAGGTCTACGAGCCCGTCGAGCGCATGACCATCGACGTGCCCGAGGAGCACATGGGCGCCGTCACCCAGCTCATGGGTGTGCGCAAGGGCCGTATGGACAACATGTCCAACCACGGTTCCGGTTGGGTGCGCATGGAGTTCGTCGTTCCGTCCCGTGGTCTGATCGGGTTCCGGACCGAGTTCCTGACCCAGACCCGCGGCACCGGCATCGGCCACTCGATCCACGAGGGCTTCGAGCCCTGGTTCGGCACCCTTCAGACCCGCAACAACGGTTCGCTGGTCGCCGACCGCGCCGGTGCCGTCACCGCGTTCGCGATGACGAACCTCCAGGAGCGCGGTGTGCTGTTCGTCGAGCCCGGCACCGAGGTGTACGAAGGCATGATCGTCGGCGAGAACTCGCGCGCCGACGACATGGACGTCAACATCACCAAGGAGAAGAAGCTCACCAACATGCGGTCGTCCACGGCCGATGTCGCCGAGTCGATCGTCCCGCCGCGCAAGCTGTCGCTGGAGCAGTCCCTGGAGTTCTGCCGCGACGACGAGTGCGTGGAGGTGACGCCGGAGGCGGTGCGCATCCGCAAGGTGAACCTGGACGCCCGCGAGCGCGCCCGCGCCGCGAGCCGCGCCAAGCACGGCTGAGTATCGAGCACTTGAGCCCGGGCTCCCCCGTCATGGGGGAGCCCGGGCTTTTTGCAAGTCGTTTTTCCGTGGCTGAGACTCGCCCCCATGTCCGAAATGCGGAGATCTTCGCACGATAGCCAGGGAACACGTCCGTTTCGCGGCCTTCTCCCCGCAAACGCTTTGTCCGGATTTTGGAAGATCTCGCCGTGAGCTGTGACTGAATTGAGATTTCAAGACGGTGGTCGGTAGTTGGCGCATGGCAGATAGTTAGCGGCAGCGCTCGGGTCAATGGGCCTCGCACTGTGGGGACAGTGTTCGACTCACGAGCGGCAGGGGTCGCTTGATCCTCCGTCAGGGGTGTCGGAGGAAGGGGCGCACCACCTCTTACGCGCGTCCGGCTGCGGACTTCCGTACGCCTCGCTTTGGCATACCCATACCAGCGAAACGGACGAAACGTGAAAAGTCGTATCGGTATTGAGGGTGGCGGGACCTCGATCGTCGCGGACGGCGAGCCACAGCCGACGGAGAAGGCCGAGGACGAGCAGCTCGTCGGGCGCTCACCCGGGCAGTTGATGTGGATCCGCTTCAAACGCGACCGCACCGGCGTGATCTCGGCCTGCGTCGTCATCTTCTTCTTCCTGATCGGCCTGCTCGCCCCGGTGATCTCCTGGCTGTACGGCAAGGACCCGTACACGGTGTACGCCGACGAGCGCCCTGAGCTGTTCGACAGCGCGGGCGTCCCGGTGCAGCCCAACGGCGGGATCAGCGGCGAGTTCTGGTTCGGCCTCGAACCCGGCAACGGATACGACGTCTTCACCAAGTTGCTCTACGGCATCCGGACTTCGCTGGGGATCTCCGTCGCGGTCACGATCGCGACCGTGCTCACCGGGATCATCCTCGGCGTCACGGCCGGCTACCTGGGCGGAAAGACCGACTACTGGATCAGCCGGGTCATCGACTTCCTGCTCGCCTTCCCGTCCCAGCTGTTCTTCATCGCCAGCATGCCGGTCGTGGTCTCCCTGTTCGTCAGCCCGCGCGACGAGACGCCCGTCTACGTCCGGGTGGTCGCCCTCATCCTGGTGATGTGGTTCCTGGGCTGGATGAGCCTCGGGCGGATCCTCAGAGGCACCACACTCGCCCTGCGAGAACGGGAGTTCATCGAGGCGGCCAAGGTCAGCGGGGCCCCGCCGGGGCGGATCATCCGCAAGGAGATCCTGCCGAACGTGGTCACCCCGATCCTCGTGCAGGGCACCTACATGCTCCCCAACTTCGTCACCGCCGAGGCCGGTCTGTCCTTCCTCGGCGTGGGCATCGTCGAGCCGACGCCGGACTGGGGACAGATGTTCTCCAAGGCGTCCACCGAGCTCGTGATGCGGAACGACATCACCTACATGTTCTTCCCCGGCATCTCGATGATCATCTTCATCGTCGCGTTCAACCTGCTCGGGGATTCCGTCAGAGACGCCTTCGACCCCAAGACGGCACGCTGACGCACTGGTTGGCACCTGGTACTTCGCACTTGGCACTTGGCTATTGGCACTTCGCACTTGGCACTTCCTTGGCACTGGTGACACACAGATGGGTGGGAACTGAGTGATGAGTAGGGGCGGACGCCACGCATACGCGGCGATCTCGGTGCTCGCGGCCGGCGCACTCGTGCTGACCGGGTGCAGCGAGGGCGGCAGCAAGGGCACTGGCAACGACAAGAAACAGCAGGAGAACGCCGAGCGGCAGCAGGCGTCCATCAAGTTCGGGGACGCCGCGGCCTCCAAGGGACCCGCGGCCGAGGTCCCCGGCGCCAAGTCCGGCGGCACCATCTCGGTGCTGGCCCGCGACAGTTACGCCCACCTCGACCCGGGCCAGATCTACGTCCAGGACGAGATGGCGGTCTCCCAACTGCTGCACAGAGGCCTCACCGGCTACAAGGCGACCAGCAACGACGGCAGCGAGCACGAGGTCGTCGGCGACCTCGCCACCGACTCCGGCACGACCACGGACGGCGGCAAGACCTGGAAGTTCACGCTCAAGGACGGCATCAAGTTCGAGGACGGCTCCGCGATCACCTCGGCCGACGTCCGCCACACCTTCGAGCGGCAGTTCGCGCCCTTCATCAACCAGGGCCCGCCGTACATCCAGCAGTGGCTGGCCGACACCCCCGGTGCCGACTACCGCAAGCTGCTGCCGGACGGCCCGTTCAAGGGCAAGCACCTGCCGGACAGCATCCTGGAGACACCCGACGAGAACACGGTCGTCTTCAAGTTCAAGAAACCGCACCCCGACCTGCCGTACGCCCTCGCCATGACGGGCTACGCCATCGTCTCCAAGAAGGGCGACACCAAGGAGAAGTACGACAAGGACCCGGTGGCCGCCGGCCCGTACAAGATCCAGGAGTTCAAGTCGGGCAAGTCGATGGTGCTGGTGAGGAACACCAACTGGGACCCGGCCACGGACCCGCTGCGGCACCAGTACGTCGACCGGTTCAACATCACCTTCAACCAGCAGTACGAGGACTCCACCAAGGCGCTGCTCGCCGACAGCGGCAGTGACCGGACGGGTGTCAGCTTCAGCAACCAGGTCGACGCGGGCAACCTGTCCAAGGTCCTGAACGACCCGAAGCTGAAGTCCCGTACGGTCTCCGGCTACCAGCCGTACGTCGGCCAGATGAACATCAACATGAGCCACCCGGAGATGAAGGACATCAAGGTCCGCCAGGCCATCGCCCACGCGCTTCCGGTCACACCCTTCGTGCGTGCCTACGGCGGCACCGACGCGATGGAGGTCGCGGGCGGCATCATCAGCCCGACCGTCAGCGGCTACGACGCCTCGTTCGACCCGTTCGGCAAGAAGAAGAAGCCCGCGGGCGACCCGGCCAAGGCCAAGAAGCTGCTGGAAGAGGCCGGCAAGGTCGGTCTGAAGCTCACCTTCGGCTACATCAACACCCCTGAGGGCCAGCAGTACTCCACCGCCATGGCGGCGGGCCTGGAGAAGGCCGGCTTCGACGTCCAGCGCCAGGAGATCCCGGCCGAGACCTTCTACGACCAGGTCAGCAAGCTGGACAACAACTACGACATCTTCCACACCGCGTGGGGTGCCGACTGGCCGTCCGCCTCGACCGTGATCCCGCCGCTGTACGACGGACGCATGATCGCCGAGGGCGCCCAGAACTACTCCCAGATCAACGATCCCAAGGTCAACAGCGAGATCGACCGGATCAACACGATCACCGACCCGGTCAAGGCCGCGGCCGAGTGGGAGAAGCTCAACAAGTACCTGCTCACGAAGGTGGTCAACGTCGTACCGACCGCCTACTACAAGCAGGTCCAGATCGCCGGATCCAAGATCGGCGGCCTCGTCTACGACGACATCATCGCCGGCGTCGACCCGCGCCGCCTGTACGTCAAGTAACCCCGCCCTTCGCGGCACCCGGTGCGTCCGCCCTCCCCCGGGGCCCGCGCGCCGGGTGCCGCCCGGCCCGCCGACGTCTGAGAGCTGCCTGCCATGCTGCGCTTTTTGGTCCGCCGGTCCCTCGGCGCCGTCGTCATCCTCTTCCTGCTGAGCATCGTCACCTTCCTGCTGTTCTTCGGAATGCCGCGTGACCCGGCGCTCCTGATGTGCGGCAAGACGTGCACGCCGGCCAACCTGGAGAACCTGCACCGGGTCCTCGGCCTCGACAAGCCGATCCCCGAGCAGTACTGGATCTTCCTGACCAACCTCGTCACGGGCAGCGACGACTTCGCCCAAGGTCCCTGCCCCGCCCCCTGCTTCGGGTACTCGTACCACTCCAACGAGCAGGTCTGGGCCACCCTGATGGACCGCCTGCCCACCACCCTCTCGCTCACCGTGGGCGGGGCGGTCTGCTTCCTGGTCGTCGGTCTGGGCACCGGACTGATCGCCGCCTGGAAGCGCGGCACGCTCGTCGACAAGGCCTTCACGGCCGGCGCGATGGTGATCAGCTCGATGCAGATCTACTTCCTCGGCCCGCTGGCCCTGGCGATCCTCGTCTACCAGACCCACATCTTCGACAAGCCCGCCTACAACGAGTTCACCGAGAACCCCGCCGCCTGGTTCGGAGGACTGATCATCCCGTGGGTGGTGCTGTCGACGATCTTCGCCTCGCAGTACACGCGTATGTCGCGCTCCTCGATGATCGAGCAACTCCAGGAGGAACACGTCCGCACCGCCCGCGCCAAGGGCATGTCCCGGCGGTACGTCTTCTTCCGCTACGCCTGGCGCGGCTCGCTGATCCCCGTCGTCACCATCTTCGGCATCGACCTCGGCTCGCTGCTCGGCGGCGCCATCATCACGGAGTACACCTTCGGACTTCCGGGGCTCGGCCGGCTGGCGGTGGAGTCGGTGTTCTTCAGCGATCTGCCGCTGCTGCTGGGCGTGATGCTGTTCTCCGCCACCATGATCCTGCTCTGCAACATCGTCGTCGACGCCGCGTACGCCTTCATCGACCCCCGGGTACGCCTGGCCTAGGCCCCGGCGGGGAATCGTTCCAGCGGTACTGCTGATTGGGAGCACTGACGTGACCACTCTGACCAAGGAGGCCGGCGCCCCGGTCCCGGCCGACGCGGACGCGTTCCTCTCGGTGCGGGACCTGCACGTCAGCTTCAGGACCGAGGACGGCGTCGTACGGGCCGTGGACGGGCTCTCCTTCGACCTGGAGCGCGGCAGGACGCTGGGCATCGTGGGCGAGTCGGGCTCGGGGAAGTCGGTGACGAACCTGACGATCCTCGGGCTGCACAACCCGATGTTCACCACCGTCGAGGGCGAGATCCTGCTGGAGGGGCAGGAGTTGACCACCGCCCGGGAGTCCGAACTGGAGAGGCTGCGCGGCAACAAGGTCGCCATGATCTTCCAGGACCCCCTCACCGCCCTGTCGCCGTACTACACCGTGGGCCGGCAGATCGCCGAGCCGTACATGAAGCACATGCGCGCCTCGAAGAAGGCGGCCTGGGAGCGGGCGGTGGAGATGCTGGGGAAGGTCGGCATCCCGAACCCGCGACAACGGGCGAAGGACTACCCGCACCAGTTCTCCGGCGGTATGCGCCAGCGCGCGATGATCGCGATGGCGCTGGTCTGCGACCCCGACCTGCTGATCGCCGACGAGCCGACCACCGCCCTGGACGTCACCGTCCAGGCCCAGATCCTGGACCTGCTGAAGGACCTGCAGCAGGAGTTCGGCTCGGCGATCATCTTCATCACGCACGACCTCGGGGTCATCGCCGACATGGCGGACGACATCATGGTGATGTACGCGGGCGGCGCGGTGGAGCGCGGCACGGTCGACGAGGTGCTGAGGGCGCCGCAACACCCGTACACCTGGGGCCTGCTGAACTCGATGCCGCGCCTGGACTCGGACCCGAACGCCCCGCTGGCCCCGATCCCCGGCACCCCGCCGTCCCTGCTCAAGCCGCCCTCCGGCTGCCGCTTCCACCCGCGCTGCACCTTCCAGGACCGCGTCGGCGGCAACCGCTGCGTCACCGAGATCCCGTTGCTCGGTCCGGACCGCTCCTCGGCCTGCCACCTCACGGCCGAGGAGAAGCGGACCATCTTCATCGAAGAGATCAAGCCCCGACTGGGCTAGGAGGTCTACGGACATGACAGAGGACCTCGTCCTCCCCACTCCCCGCGAAGCCGCCCCCGACGCGCCCGGCGAACCGCTGCTGGTCGTGGAGAAGCTCGTCAAGCACTTCCCGGTCAAGGGCGGCTTCCCGATCCGCCGCACGGTCGGCCAGGTGCAGGCGGTGGACGGCATCGACCTGACCGTGCACGTCGGCGAGAGCTTCGGTCTGGTGGGGGAGTCGGGCTGCGGCAAGTCGACCACGGGCCGGCTGATCACCAAGCTGATGGAGCCGACGGGCGGCAGGATCTCGTACCGCGGGCAGGACATCACGCACGCGAGCCGCAAGCAGCTGGCCCCGGTCCGCTCCGAGATCCAGATGATCTTCCAGGACCCTTACTCGTCGCTGAACCCCCGCCAGACGGTGGGCAAGATCATCTCGGGTCCGATGGAGATCAACGGGATCCAGCCGGAGGGAGGCAGGGAGAAGCGGGTCCGTGAGCTGCTGGAGATCGTGGGCCTGAACCCCGAGCACTACAACCGCTTCCCGCACGAGTTCTCCGGCGGTCAGCG